>SKKL01000017.1 GCA_007121465.1 Acidimicrobiales bacterium
GGACCGGCGAGTCCGATCGCGAGGTCACCGTCGGAGACGTCGGTGAAGACGAGGTGCGCCTGGCGACCATCGGCCAGGTCGACGAGCCTCTCCTCCACGGGGGACGCGACTAGCGGAGGAACGACGGGACGTCGAAGTCGTCGTCGCCGTCGATGTCGAGGGCGTCGTCGCCGTCGTCGCTGCCGAAGATGTCGGGGGTGTCGTCGTCGCGGGTGAGGACATCGCGATCGAGGATCGACGGCCGTCGCTCGGCGTCGGCGGGGCGCTTGTCGTCCCATCGGTCGAACCCGGCGGCGATGACGGTCACCCGGATCTCGTCACCCATGGCGTCGTCGATGACCGCACCGAAGATGATGTTGGCGTCGGGATGGGCCACCCCGTGGATCACCTCGGCCGCCTCGTTGACCTCGAAGAGACCGAGGTCGCTGCCACCGGAGATGTTGAGCAGGATGCCCCGGGCGCCCTCGATGGAGGCCTCGAGCAGTGGCGAGGAGATCGCCGCGCGGGCGGCGTTGAGCGCCCGGCCGTCGCCCGATCCGAAGCCGATGCCCATCAAGGCCGAACCGGCGTCGTGCATCACCATCTTCACGTCGGCGAAGTCGGTGTTGATCAGGCCAGGCGTGGTGATCAGATCGGTGATGCCCTGGACTCCCTGGAGGAGCACCTCGTCGGCCATCTTGAAGGCGTTGAGCATCGAGGTCTTGTCGTCGGCGATGGTGAGCAACCGATCGTTCGGGATGACGATCTGGGTGTCGACCTTCTCGCGCAGCTTCTGTATGCCCGTCTCGGCCTGGACGGATCGACGGCGACCTTCGAAGGCGAAGGGACGGGTGACCACGCCGATGGTGAGGGCACCGATGCCCTTGGCGATCTCGGCAACGACCGGAGCGGCTCCGGTGCCGGTGCCTCCACCCTTGCCCGCGGTGATGAAGACCATGTCGGAGCCCTCGAGGGCTTCTTCGATCTCTTGGCGGTGGTCCTCGGCAGCCTGTCGCCCGATCTCGGGATCGCTCCCTGCGCCGAGACCTCGGGTGAGCTCACGGCCGATGTCGAGCTTGACGTCGGCGTCGCTCATCAACAGCGCCTGGGCGTCGGTGTTCACGGCGACGAACTCCACGCCCTTCAGCCCGGCATCGATCATGCGGTTGACCGCGTTGACGCCGCCACCTCCGATGCCGATGACCTTGATGACCGCCAGGTAGTTCTGCGGGATACCGGTCATGAACGGCTACCTCCACCTCTGTGATGCTGGATGTGGGCGAGGGCCGCTCGCCGGAAATGGGACTGTCGCCCGGGACAGGAGCCGCCGGGCGCAAGAGCCGCCCGCCTCACGGTGCAGTGGAGGTTGAATGGCACTCGACCTCAGCTACGGGGTGAGACCCTAACGGGCACATCGGTACAGGGTCAAGGTTACCCCTGACCAGGACTTTGGGCAGGGATGGCACTCCAGCGCTCGCTCTCGGGTCGATCACGTCGGGTCGACCGACTCCGGCGGATCGGCTCCGGCGCTCTCACAGCCCGGATCTCGCGTGACCGTGGGGGCCGAGGCGACCCGAGCGTCGATCACCGCCAGACACGACAGGTCGACCCGGGTGAGGACGGTTTCGGCGGCGACGATCTGGCCGGGCAGGTCGAGGACGACGCCGAGGAGGATCACGGCGGGATCGTCGGCGCCACCGGCCAGGGGATCGTGGGGATCGAGCATCGGGTCGTGATCGGGCGTGGGGTCGCTGGCCGAACGCCAGAGGCGCAGCGTGAGCTCGTCGTCGGAGCCGACGACGACCGCGTCGACCCACGGAAGGAGCCCTTCGGTGAAGGAGCCGACCAGGTCGACCACTCGACGCCCGGACCCGTCGAGACGGGCGCCCGGTTCGGGCACCTCGAGCCCCTCGACGCGGGTCAGAGCGGTCCGATCGGCAGTGGTCGCCGCACCGACCACCCACCCGTCGGAGTCGATGAGCCAGAACGACTCGCCGCCGCCCGCCACCGCAACGGGACGCCGCTCGGTCACCTCGTAGCGGATCGTCCCGCCCCAACTCCGGTGGACATCGACCGACTCGACCCACGGGAGTGCCTCGACCGAACGTCGCGCACCACCGACGTCGAGATCGACGAGCGGGTCGCCCGATCCGATGCCACCGGCTCCGATCACCTCCGCCGGATCCAGCCGGTCGACGCCCACCACCTCGAGATGGTCGACATCGAGGAGAGGACTACGGGTCAGTCCCCACGCGCCGACGGCCAGGACCGTGATGGCGACGAGGACGAGCAGGCGACGGAGTCGTCGCCGCCCTTCGCTGCGGCGGACCTCGATTCGCCGTGCCCGCAGGCGCGGGTCGAGCGATGGGACCGACCCTTTGCGTTCGGCGACCGCGGTCGTTCCGGGGCGGTCGTCGCTCATCGCGCCACCTCGCCGACGATGTGGGTCTCGGGATGCAGATCCACCCCGAACTCATCGCGCACCCGCGCCCGGACCACGTCCATGAGGGCGAGCACGTCGTCGGCGGAGCCGCCCGGATCGGCCTGGATGAAGTTGGCGTGCTTGGTCGACACCTCGGCGGTGCCGACTCTCAGCCCTCGACAGCCGGCCGCGTCGATCAGCCGGCCGGCGCTGTCGTCGGGAGGGTTGGTGAAGACCGATCCGGCGTTGGCCCCTCCCGGCTGGTGCTCCCGGCGCCAGCGGACGATCTGATCGATCTCGGCCTGACATTCGGCGACATCGCCCGGCGCGAGATCGAGGGTCGCCTCGGTGACCACGGTGGACCGACGAAGGGCCGAGCGCCGGTATCCCAAGTCGAGTTCGGGGGCGAGCATCTCCCCATCGAAGCCGGAGAGGAGGTCGACCACGCGGATGCTCCGCAGCGATGCGGCCATGTCCGAGCCATGACCTCCCGCGTTCATCCGCACCGCTCCCCCGATCGACCCCGGCACTCCCACCGCCCATTCGAACCCGGTGAGCCCGGCCGCCGCCGTACGACGGGCGACGACGGGCAGGGCCGCCGCGCCGGCGGCGACGACGGTCGTGCCGTCGATGTCGACGCGGCCGAACCCATCGCCGAGGTGCACGACCACCCCGGCGAAACCCCCGTCGAGGACCAACAGGTTGGATCCCTTCCCGACGACGAGGACGGGCACCTCGTGTTCGGCGGTGAGCGATGCGAGACGACCGAGCACCCCGTGGTCGTCGACGGTGACCAGCAGAGCGGCGGAGCCTCCCACCCGGTAGGTGGTGAGAGGACCGAGAGGAGCATCACGGTGCGCCCGCTCCCCGAGCTCGGCGACGACGCCGTCGATCAGCTGGGAGAGGTCGCTGGTCACCGGTCCTCCAGTCGAGCGAGCAGCTCCGGGCCGAACCGGGTGATGTCGCCCGCTCCGATGGTGAGACACACGTCGCCGGGACGCAGCTCGGCGAGCACCGCGTCGGCGAGCTGGCGCCGATCGGCGACCCAACGAAGGTCGGAGTCGGGATGAGCATCGGCCACCGCGCGCACGACCAACTCACCGGAGACCCCCGGGCGCGGCGCCTCGCCGCTCGGGTCGAGCTCGGTGACGAACACGATGTCGGCCGCGTCGAAGCTGTCGGCAAAGGACTCGGCCAGATCGGCCGTGCGGCTGTAGCGATGGGGTTGGAAGACCGCCACGACCCGGTTCCACCCTCCGCCGGCTGCCCCGGTCAGCACGGCCTCCACCTTGGCGGGGTTGTGCGCGTAGTCGTCCACGACGGTGACCCCGCCGGCCTCGCCGAGAACCTGGAAGCGGCGTTCGAGACCGCTGTAGCCGGCAAGGGCGCGGGCCGCGCCGGCCGCCGGGATCCCCATGTGGACCGAGGTGACGACCGCCAGCGCCGCGTTGCGGGCGTTGTGGAGGCCCGGCTCGGGGACGACGACCGGCGTCTCGGAGCCGGAGGGGTCGATGAGCAC
>SKKL01000136.1 GCA_007121465.1 Acidimicrobiales bacterium
ACGGGGGAGGTGCAGTGGGATGAACATTCGCATCATGCTGGAAGGGCTGTCCTCCGACCCATCACGCGCACGGCACGAGGTACAGAGCGCGCTGGACGCTGACGGGTACACCGGTGACACGGACGGCATCTTGCTCTTGGTGAGCGAGCTGACGACCAACGCAGTGCGCCACGGGTCGGCCCCGATCGTCCTCGTGCTCGACAGAGTCGGGACGTCGGTCGACGTCTCGGTCGAGGACGGTTCGCTCGACGATGTCCCCACGGTTCGCCACCACGAGGGCGACGAACCCTCCGTCGGCGGGTACGGACTCCAGATCGTCGAGCAGGTCGCCGATGCGTGGGGCTGGGACCCGACCCCCGCCGGAGGCAAGCGCGTCTGGTTCTCGATGGAGTAGATGGATGTCGGTCGCTTTCCCCTCTGATCCCACCGATGTCGTGCGCCGAGACGAGGCGTTCGCCCGCTCGGGCGATCTGATCCGCCGATCGACCGAGTCGATCGCGAGGGCCGGCGAACTCCAGACCGAGACGCGCGCCAGACTGCTCGCCCTCGCACGCCTGAGGATCGAGTCCGATCAGCATCGACGGGAACTGAGGCGCCTCGAAGCGAGACGTCTCCAGGTCGATGTGGAGGGGATCATCGACGGCCGCCAGGTTGGCGTGACCTGGATCGACGGCGACCTGGCTGGCGACGTCGACCTCATCGCCCGGGCCGAACTGTTGGTGGCACTCGGAGAGCGGTGGGAGCGAGAGGGCCTCGATTCAGAACCGCAGACGATCCATGCCACGTTGGGCGGGCCTCCGCACCGTGTGGCCCTGACCCTTGCTCGGGCTTGCACCCGTGTCACCTCGATCGCCATACCGCTATGACCGCGGACTTGATGCGCCACGACGATCACCCAGCCGACATGGTCCTTCCGCCGGTGGTGGCGATCGGCGCATCCGCCGGTGGCGTCGGCGCGCTGCGCGAGCTCGTCGGTGCCCTGCCCACCGACCTCCCGGCCGCGGTCCTCGTCGTGCTGCACGTCAGCGCCACCGCCCCCAGCCATCTGGCCGAGATCCTCGCTCGTTCCACCGACCTGCCCGTCGTCCCCGCCACCGACCTGGGCGAGCTCGAGCCCGGCACCGTCTATGTGGCGTCCCCCGACCGCCACCTCGAGATTCGCCACGGCCGAATGCACGTGTGGCGGGGCCCGCGCGAGAACGGCCACCGGCCGTCGATCGATGCGCTCTTCCGATCCGTCGCGTCCACCCTCGGGCCGAGCGCCGCCGGGGTGCTGCTCACCGGCATGCTCGACGACGGCGTTGCCGGCCTCATGGAACTCAAGGAGGCAGGAGGCGCCACGCTGGTGCAAGACCCCGAGGAGGCGCTCTTCCCCTCGATGCCTCGCGCCGCCGTTGCGGCGGGAGCGGCCGACCAGGTGCTGCGCATCGAACAGATGGCGGACGCCATCCAGCTCCTCGACCTCAGGCCGGCAACCATCTCACTGATCGACGAGGAACCCCAGGCGTCGGCTCCCCCGATCGACGATCCGGGCGAACCATCCCCCTTCTCGTGCCCGTCCTGTGGCGGTGTCCTACGCCAGGCGCGCAGCCGTGGCGAGTTGGAGCACTTCCAGTGCCGAGTCGGGCACCGCTTCTCGCCCGACAGTCTGCTCGAGGCCCAGTCGACCCAACTCGACGAAGCCATGTGGGCCGGATTCCGTTCGCTCAAGGAGCAAGCGGAGCTCTCCCGCAGGATCGCATCCCGCCTCGAACGCATCGACAGCGGGCAACGCGCCCACACGTACGAGCACCGGGCACTCGAAGCCGACCGCCGCGCCGACATACTCTACGAGTCACTCAGCGCCCAGACCGAAGACGTGCCCGATTGACCTCAGATCCCCAGATCGACCCCGACCTCCGCACGGTCCTCGACCGAGTTCGCGACACGCGGGGGGTCGATCTCTCCGCCTACAAGGGAGTCGGGCTGACCCGGCGGATCCGCAAGCGCATGAGCGTGGTGGGGATCGACGACTTCTCCGCCTACGGCGAACAGCTCGACTCCGATGCTGAGGAGCTCAACTCGCTGCTCGACACGGTGCTGATCAACGTGACGGGGTTCTTCCGGGATCCGGAGGTCTGGAGCTACCTCCAGGACGACGTACTCCCCCCGCTGCTGGAGGCCAAGCCGCGCCACGACCCCATCCGGGTCTGGAGCGTCGGCTGCTCCACGGGCGAGGAGGCGATCAGCATCGCCATCGTCCTGGCCGAGCTGCTCGGCCAGTCGGCGTTGCGTAATCGGGTGAAGATCTATGCCACCGACTACGACCCCAAAGCCCTGGCCACGGCACGACGCGCCGAGTATTCCGCCAAACGCCAGACCGAGATTCCCCCCGGCCTCGTCGACAAGTACTTCCACGTCGAGGCCGACACGATCCAGTTTCGGCGCGACCTTCGCCCGGCCCTCGTCTTCGGCCAGCACGACATCGCCAGGGACCCTCCGATCTCCAAGATCGACGTCCTCCTGTGTCGCAACACCCTGATGTACTTCACCGCTCCGACCCAGACCGCGATCCTCGAGCGGATGCACTTCGCCACACGACACGGAGGGATCCTGGTCCTCGGCCGAGCCGAGGCGGTGGCGAGCCGCACCGACCGCTTCGCGGCGATCAACCTCCACCATCGGGTCTACGCTCCTATCGCGGGTGGGAAGCGCATCAGGACGAGCCCACCGGCCCTCCGATCCGCCGACTCGGGAGCGACACTGCCGATGCAGCTCCAGGAATCCGGTTTCGACGCCTCGCCGGTGCCCATGCTCCTCGTCGATGCCAGCGGCAACCTCGGCGCCGCCAACCGCAGGGCACGAGACCTGTTCGAGCTCGGCTCCGACGACCTCGGCGGACCGTTGCAGGACCTTCGTGTGTCCTACGATCCTCTCGAGATCCGTTCCCGGATCGACACCGCCCGCACCGAGCAGCGCACCGTCATCGAGCGGAATGTCGAGTGGAGCACCGCTGGCGAGGCCACCTCCTTCGACGTGCACGTCTCACCCCTCGTGTCCGAGAACGGCGCCGTCGACGGCGTCAGCGTGGCGTTCATCGATGTCACCACATCCCGGCAGCTTCGGCTCGAGGCCGACGAGCTCCGATCCAAGCTCGCCCACTCCCAAGATGAGCTGCAATCGGCGATCGAGGAGCTCGAGACCACCAACGAAGAGCTCCAATCCACCAACGAAGAGCTCGAGACGACCAACGAAGAGCTGCACTCCACCAACGAAGAGCTCGAGACGATCAACGAAGAGTTGCAGTCCACCAACGAGCAACTGCAGAGCCTCAACACCCACCTGCGGGCCCGCACCGAAGCGGCCGACGAGGCGAACAACGCACTGGAGGCGATCCTCACCAGCCTCCAGTCCGGAGTCGTGGTCCTCTCGACCGACCTCCGCGTCAAGGTCTGGAACGCCGAAGCTCAGGAGTTGTGGGGCATCCGCGAGGACGAGGTCGTCGGCCAGCACTTCATGAGCCTCGACATCGGGCTCCCCCTCGACGACCTTCGCCAACCGATCCGATCGGCGCTGGCCGATCCCGGGGCAACTACCGACATCGTGGTCCCTGCGGTCAACCGGCGAGGTCGATCGATCGACTGCCGAGTGCGAGTGTCGTCACTGCGACGCATCACCGGCGGGCCGGTCGGTGCGATCCTGCTCATGGACGCCCTCGACGACACCGACGAATCCTGAGGCCATCCGCTGCCGGTCAGCAGCAGCCTCCCTCAGCACCGGGACGTGCCGTCGTCGACGCACGTGAGCTCGACGGCTCCCACTTCGGAGGGTCGCCATCAGAGCCGGCCCGACTAGGGCCACGGGACCGATTCGCACACAGCTTGGCGAACAATGGTGACGTCCCCGCTGGGCTCGAGCGATGTGCGTACTGC
>SKKL01000187.1 GCA_007121465.1 Acidimicrobiales bacterium
CCGACACCGACGAGCGTTGTCACGGCGTGTCGGTGCGACGCTGAGTCTGCCGCGGCAGACTCCGACAGATCGACCCGTCGAGCGAGGCGATCTCCCGCGATCTGATCGAGCGCCCGCGGCTCAGACGGGGCTGGTGGCGAGCATCGCGTCGACCTGGGCCTTGGCCGGCATCGACGGCTGGGCGCCGGCGACTCCGACCGCGCACGCTCCGGCTGCGGAGGCGATGCGCGCGGCCGACACCGCGTCAGCCCCCTCGACGAGAGCGATCGCCAGCGCCGCACAGAACGCGTCGCCCGCGCCAGTGGGATCGACCACCTCGACGGGGAAGGCCCCGACTCGGGTCGGCCCGACCTGCACGCCCGCGCCGCCGAGGGTCACGATCACCCGCTCCGAGGACTCCAGGCCGAGCTCGAGCGCCTCGTGGGCGTTGACCACGACCACCGGGGCGTGTCCGAGCACGAGATCAGCGCGGTCCGGCACCGGCGCGGCGTTGAAGACCACGAGCGTGTCGGCCTCCCGTGCGATACCTGCCGCCCGGGCCGAGGCGGAGGCATCGACCTCGCCTTGGAGCAGCAGCACGTCGGCCGCGGCGATCACCGCTGAGGCGGCGTTGGCGTCGGCGGGTCCCACCGCCCCGTTGGCTCCGGCGGCGATGATGATCGACACCTGGCCGTCGTCGCTCACGATGGGGACAGCGGTGCCGGTCGGTCCGTCGATGGTCCCGACGGCGCTAGTGTCGACACCGTCGGCGCCGAGGCGATCGAGGATCATCGAGGCGGCAGCGTCGGTCCCGACCCGGCCGATCATCGTCACGGCCGCTCCGAGACGGGCCGCGGCCACCGCCTGGTTGGCGCCCTTGCCTCCGACGAACTCGGCCATCCGGTGCGCCCGGAGCGTCTGGTCCGGCGCAGGGGGGTGGGGGACCCAGAACGTGAGGTCGTGGTTCAACGACCCGAACACCGCGACACGAACAGCCACGACGTCTCCTGTTCCTCTGGTGAGGTTCCCGGGACCGGATCGTCCCGCTCCTCCCAGCGTACTGGTGGTCCGATGGCGGCTGGGGGACGAGCCGATGCGGCGAGCGGGGAGTGCTGCTGGTACCCTGGGAACGCTCGTCGGGGCACCTGCCCCGCGCGCGTCCGCTTCGGTTCGCGCCTCGCGGTTCTCGAAGCTGGGCCACTGACCCACCCCTCACCGAAGGACTCCCCACCACCATGGCAGACACCCACCAGCTTCCGGAGAAGTCGGACACCATCTCCGACAATCGCCTCCACGACTCCGACACCGGGTCTCCCGAGGTGCAGATCGCGCTCCTCACCGATCGCATCACGCACCTCACCGAGCACCTGAAGGTCCACAAGAAGGACCATCACAGTCGTCGTGGGCTCCTCATGCTCGTGGGTCGCCGCCGGCGCCTGCTCGACTACGTCAAGAAGAACGACGTCGAGCGTTACCGGGCGATCATCGCCAAGAACGGTCTGCGCCGCTAGTACCAGATCTCGCCTCGGGCGGCCCTCAGGGGCCGCCCGTCGCACATCCGGACCCGGCCCATCCGGGTCGGTCCGGCCAACACCATCGATAGCGGCGGCACGGTCAGCTGCCAGTTGTGGATTCCCCGGCTCCTTCAGGGCACCGGTCGGGGGCTTCTCATCTGGGAACTGGCTTGTCGCCCCGAACGGGGGAACCGATCCCCCGAGAAGGAGCCACACATGGCTGACCCCATCATCGTTTCCGCACCCATCTCCGGATCCGACAAGACCCTGTCCTTCGAGACCGGTCTTCTCGCTCCCCAGAGCATGGGCGCCGTCGTCGCCACCCTCGACGGAACCAAGATCCTCATGACCGCCAACGCGGCCACGTCGGTCCGTGAGGGCATCGACTTCTTCCCCCTCACCATCGACATCGAAGAGAAGCGCTACGCCGCCGGCATCATCCCCGGCTCGGTGTTCCGCAAGGAGGCCCGTCCCTCCGACGAGGCCGTTCTCACCTGTCGCCTCATCGACCGTCCGCTGCGTCCCTCGTTCGCCGAGGGTTTCCGCAACGAGACCCAGATCATCGGCACCGTGCTCGGCGTCGACATGGAGAACCCCCACGACGTGCTCGCCATCAACGGCGCCAGCGCGTCGCTCATGATCTCGGGCATCCCCTTCGAGGGCCCCATCGGTGCGGTCCGTGTGGCCTACACCACCGAGGGAACCTGGCTTCCCCACCCCACCTACCAGGAGGGTGAAGCGTCCACCTTCGAGCTGGTCGTCGCCGGTCGCGAGACCGCCGACGGCTCCGACATCGCGGTGATGATGGTCGAGGCCGGTGCCACCGAGGACACGTGGAAGCACTACGAGGCCGGCGCCCCCAAGGTCACCGAAGAGGTCATCGCCGAGGGTCTCGAGGCCTCCAAGGTCTGGATCCGTGAAGCCATCGCCCTCCAGCGCGAGCTCGTCGAGAAGGCCGGTGTGCGCGAGCCCCTGCCGTTCAAGTCCGAGGCCGACTACGGCGACGACGTCTACACCCGGGTCGCCGAGCTGGGCAAGGCCAAGCTGGCCGAGGCCAACACCATCGTCGACAAGACCGAGCGCAACGCCGCCAACGACGCCATCAAGGACGAGATCAAGTCCGCCCTGGCCGAGGAGTTCGAGGGCCGTGAGCGTGAGGTGTCCGGAGCCATCAAGGCCCTGACCAAGAAGGTCATCCGCGATCGCGTCGTCAACGACGGCATCCGCATCGACGGCCGTGGCCCCGCCGACATCCGCGACATCTCGTGTCGCGTCGGGATCCTTCCCGCCGCCCACGGTTCGGGTCTGTTCCAGCGGGGTGAGACCCAGGTGTTGAACATCCTCACCCTGGGCATGCCCCGCATGGCGATGGACATCACCTACAAGGACAGCCTCAACCCCACCCTGAAGAAGCGCTACATGCATCACTACACGATGCCGCCCTTCTCCAACGGTGAGACCGGCCGCGTCGGTGGTACCAAGCGTCGCGAGGTCGGCCACGGCCTGCTCGCCGAGCGTGCGGTGCTCCCCGTCGTCCCCGACGAGGAAGAGTTCCCCTACGCGCTGCGTCTGGTGTCCGAGGTCCTGTCGTCCAACGGCTCCACCTCGATGGCGTCGGTCTGCTCGTCGTCGATGTCGCTGATGGACGGTGGCGTGCCCATCAAGGCAGCCGTCGCCGGCATCGCCATGGGCCTCATCTACGAGAACGGCAAGTACACGACCCTCACCGACATCCTCGGCGCCGAAGACGCCTTCGGCGACATGGACTTCAAGGTCGCCGGCACGTCGGAGTTCGTGACCGCCCTCCAGCTCGACACCAAGATCGAGGGTCTCCCCCTCGAGGTGCTGGCCGAGGCCCTGGCCCAGGCCAAGGATGCGCGCATGCACATCCTCGACAAGATGGCCGAGGTCATCGCCGAGCCCCGCTCCGAGGTCGGCCCCACCGCCCCGAAGATCCGCAGCTTCGAGATCCCGATGGACAAGATCGGCGAGGTCATCGGCCCGAAGGGCAAGGTCATCAACGCCATTCAGCTCGAGACCGGCGCCGACATCAACGTCGACGACGACGGAATGGTGGGCACCGTGGCGATCTCCTCGCCCGACATGGGCGCGGTCGACGAGGCCGAGCGTCAGATCAAGCTGATCCTCGACCCGCCCACCGCAGAGGTCGGAGCGACCTACACCGGCCGGGTGGTCAACATCACCAAGTTCGGTGCGTTCATCAGCATCCTTCCCGGCCGCGACGGCCTGCTGCACATCTCCAAGATGGGCAAGGGCAAGCGCATCGACAAGGTCGAGGATGTCTTCGATCTCGGTGATGCTGTCGAGGTGAAGGTCGACGACGTCGATCCCCAGGGCAAGGTCTCGCTGTCGCTCGCCGGCGATGCCCCCGAGGCGAAGGACGGAGCTGGCTCCGACTCCGGTGGCGATTCCGGCGCCGGCGACTCTGAGGCGTCGGGCCGCAAGGCCGTCTCCTTCGAGGACGAGTTCGAGGACGAGCTCAAGAGCGAGCTCGGTGACCTCGGTCCTGCATCCGCTGGTCCCGCGCCCAGCGGCGATCGTGGTGGTCGCCCCGGCGGCCGTGGTGGTCGCCCCGGTGGCCGTCGTGGCGCAGGTCGTCGCTGAGTACCCCGCATCGCGCCGACGTCGTGGCCTCTGAGGGCGACGACATCGAGCGCACCGTTCTGGCCTCGGGCATCCGCGTCATCACCGAGCGGATGCCCGAGGCGCGCTCGGTCACGACCGGGTTCTGGGTGGCGATCGGGAGCCGTGACGAGCCCGAGGAGCTCTCGGGCGCGTCGCACTTCCTCGAACACCTGTTGTTCAAGGGCACCGAGCGGCGTTCGGCCCGTGAGATCGCCGAGACGGTCGACGCCGTCGGCGGGGAGATGAACGCGTTCACCTCCAAGGAACACACCGCCTACTACACGCGTCTTCCCGCCCGCGAGATGGCGGCGGGCCTCGACCTGCTGACCGATGTGGTCACGGCGCCGGCGTTCCGGGCCAACGAGGTGGAGGCGGAGCGCCAGGTCATCCTCGAGGAACTGGCGATGGACGAGGACGACCCCGACGACCTCGTCCATACGATGCTCTACCAGGGGCTGTTCCCCGGTCACCCCCTCGGGTGGGAGACCGTCGGCACCCGGGAGTCGATCACCGCGATGAGCCGCGACGACATCGCCGGCTTCTTCGCCGAGCACTACCACCCGGTGAACCTCGTCGTCGCGGCGGCAGGCGCCCTCGACCACGACGAGGTCGTCGCCGGTGTCGAGGCGTGCTTCGCCGGGCGAACCGGCGGGGAGCGACCGCCCCGGTGGTCGCCCGACCGGCCTCCCGAGCCGGTGATCGTCCACCGCCGCGACACCGAACAGGCCCATGTGGCCATCGGCTGGCGGGCCATGGCCTTCGACGATCCCGACCGCTACGCCCTCGCCGTGCTCGACCAGGTGCTCGGCGGCGGCATGGCGTCCCGCCTGTTCCAGGAAGTCCGTGAGGAGCGCGGCCTCGCCTACGCCGTCGGATCGGGCACCGCCCTCTTCGCCGACACGGGCGCTCTCGTCGTGCACCTGGGGACCGCTCTCGGGCGCAGCACCGAAGCCCTCGCAGTCATCGACGGCGTGGTCGCCGATCTCGCCGCCAACGGCGTCACCGGGCGCGAGCTCGACGTCGCCAAGGGTTACCTCTCCGGGTCGATGGTTCTCGGCCTCGAGGACTCGGGAAGCCGCATGGGTCGTCTCGGGGCAGGTGAGACGGTGCGCGGCTTCGTCACGTCGGTCGACGAACACCTCGAGCGCATCGGTGCGGTCACCGTCGACGACGTCCGCCGGGTGGCATCGCAGGTGTTGGGCGGTCCCCGCACCCTCGCCGCGGTCGGTCCCTTCGACGAGTCGCGGTTCGCCGCGGTGCTGCCGTGACCGCCGATCCCCATTCCGGCGCCGAACCGGTCCTCGATGCCATCGCCACCACCCGGGCGATCCGCCGTTACACCGCCGACCCGATCCCCGACGAGGACCTGTCCCGCATCCTGTTCGCCGCCACCCGGGCGCCGTCGGGATCGAACCGCCAGAGCTTCCGGTTCCTCGTCCTTCGCGACGGCCCGAACGCCGCTGATGCCAAGGCGATCCTCGGTGAAGCCTTCCGGGCCGGCTGGTCGGCCAAGCGGAGCGACGACGGCTACGGGGCCGGCAGCGGCGCCGATCCCGATTCGCCCAAGGCCCGCACTGGGCGGGCGATGCAGCATTTCGTCGACCACTTCGAGGAGACCCCGGTCGTCGTTCTGGCCTGCATGGTCGGACGCAAGGGGCATCTCACCGACGGCGGGTCGGTGTATCCGGCGTGCCAGAACCTGCTGCTCGCTGCCCGGGCGCTCGGCTACGGGGGTGTGATGACGATGTGGCACGCACCGGTCGAGGACCAGCTCCGCGAGCTGCTCGCCATCCCCGACGACGTGTTCGTCATGGCCACCATCCCCCTCGGGATTCCCCAGGGGAACCACGGCCCGGTGCGACGCCGCCCGGTCGGCGAGCTGGTCTTCGACGACGCCTGGGAATCCGGTGCCGCCTGGGCCACCGAGCCGCCCGGCACCCGCCACACCAGCGCCGGCCCGCGCTCTCGCTCCTGAGCCTCTTGCCCCCCTCCCGCGGCCGGCGGGGGACGAGGCCGGTAGGCTGCCCGCCATGGCGACACCGATCAGAGTGGGGGTCTTCGGGGCCGGGGGCCGCATGGGACAGACCGTGTGCAAGGCGGTCTGTGACGACCCGGACCTCGACCTGGTGGCGGCAGTCGACCCCCACCACGCCGGACTCGATCTGAGGTCGGTCACCGGGATCGACGACAACACCATCCAGGTCGCCGCCGCCGCCGAGGAGCTCCTTCGCCAGGAGGTCGATGTGGCGGTCGACTTCACCCGCATCGACGCCGCTCGTGAGAACCTCCGGTTCCTCGCCGCCAATGGCGTCCACGGGGTGGTCGGCACCAGCGGTTTCGGCCCCGACGACTTCGAGACGCTGCGTTCGGACTTCACCCGGAGCAACTGCGTGGTCGCCCCCAACTTCGCCATCGGGGCGGTGCTGATGGCCCGGTTCGCGGAACTGGCCGCGCCGTTCTTCGAGACCGCCGAGATCATCGAGCTCCACCACGACGCCAAGATCGATGCCCCGTCGGGCACCGCCATGCACACCGTCGAGCGCATGGCCGCGGCCTCCGACCAGTGGGCCGACGACCCCACCACCCACCACACCCTCGAGGGTGCTCGTGGGGGCAAGGGCCCGGCCGGGATCCCGGTGCACTCGGTCCGTCTGCGGGGCATCGTCGCCCACCAGGAGGTGCTGCTCGGGACCACCGGCCAGACCCTCACCATCCGCCACGACAGCTACGACCGCTCGTCGTTCATGCCCGGCGTTCTGCTGGCGGTGAAACGGGTCGGCGACCTCCCCGGGCTCACCGTCGGCCTCGACGACGTCCTCGGCGTCTGAGCCGAACGGCGGAGCCGGCTCGCCGGTCGGCTCCGAGCCCTCAGGGCTTGGACGCCACGTAGTAGCTGTTCAGGGGGTCCTGGTCGAGCGAGGTGACCTCGACGTCGACGAACCCGGCGTCGGCCAGCATCGTCCGGGCCAGCTGCTCGCCCCACACCGTCCCGAGGCCATCGCCGTCGAGGGCCAACGACACCGTCATGCAGTGCATCGTCGACACGGTGTACAGGAATGGCCCGAGCGGGTGCTCCACGTTGTCGGCCACGTCGCTGTTGGCGTTGATGTCGACCATGAGGAACCGCCCGCCCGGACGCAGCGCCCGGTGGATGTTGTCGAGTACACGGGCCGGGTGGGCCTGATCGTGGATGGCATCGAAGGCGGTGATCACGTCGAAGGCCTCGACCGCGTCGAGCTCGGCCACGTCGGCGAGCACGAACTCGGAGTTCGAGACCCCGAGCCGGTCAGCTTCAGCCCGTGCGGCGGCGATTCCCTCGTCGGAGAAGTCGTACCCGACGAAGCGGCTGTTCGGGAAGGCCTGGGCCATGAGGTTGACCGCGTGGCCGCTCCCACAGCCGATGTCGGCGACGTCGATCCGCTCGTGCAACCGGTCGGGGAGCCCGGGAACGAGGGGAAGGATCACCTCGACGAGGGCGTTGTCGAACACCGCGGCACTCTCCTCGGCCATGAACCGGTGGAACTCGGCGAAGGCGGTGTAGTGCACACCCCCACCGGTCTCGAACCGCTCGGCGATCTCGGTGCTGACCGAGCCGAGGAGAGGCAGGATCTGCATGGTCTTGGCCACGTTGGCCGGACCTCCGGAGCGGGTGACCGCCAGGTGGTGCTCGGCCGGGAGGTGGAAGGTGCCGGTGCCGGGATCGTGGGTGACGACCCCGCCGGTGGTCATGGCGCCGAGCCATTCACGCACGTAGCGCTCCTGGAGGCCGGCGGCCTCGGCGATCTCCGCACTGGTGGACGGTGGCAGGCCCGCCATGGTGTCGAACAGCCCCGTCCGGTGGCCGATCCCGGCCATCAGGGCCAGCGCCCCGTCGTTGAGGACCCCCACCATGCGCTCGGTGAACGCTTGGACGCGGTCGGGGTCGACGCTGGGTGAGGGGGTCGAGTTGGTCGGGGTGGTGGTGCTCATCGGTTCAGCTCCGCTCGGATCGAAGTGGGTCGCGTCACGGCACTGGCGGTTGGGGAGGCGTCCACCGCCGCCTGGGTGAGGGCCTGGAGGCGCTCCTGGTCGGCATCCGCGTCGATGTCGAACCGGAGGGTGATGTCGCCGGGTCCGACCGGGACGCCCTCCACGCCGAGGGCCCCGCGGGCGTCGAGGGTGGTCGCGGTGGCGACGTCGACGCGGTCGAGGCGGATCCCCTCGGCGGTGGCGAGCTCGACCAGGGTGGCGGTGACACAGGCCGCGGTGGCGGCCAGCAGCATCTCGGTCGGTGCCAGGCCGGTGTCGGATCCGGCGAGCGGCACGGGCAGGTCGCTGCGGAACGTGTGGTGGGTCCGGTCGACGGGGTCGTCGATCCGGAAGGTGCCGCCCGACCCTTCCGTCGCGAGCCCGTCTCGCCAGCGAAGGCGGGTGCTCAGCTCCACCGTCAGGGGTTCGCCGCCAGCGTGGGCCCGCGTGAACAGCTCTCCCAGTACCTCCATGTCCACGCCGTTCAGCGGTCGTGTCTCGATGTCGGCCATCGTGATCCTCCTCGTGTCGGGGTACGAGTCGAGGATCCGCCTGTTCGGCTGTCACCGCATCGGTGAGTTCACCTATTTCGGCGCGAAATCGTCGTGGTGGCGCATCGCCACGCCCGCCGCCTCGGTGCGGTTCCGGAGGCCGAGCTTGGAGAGGATGCTGGCCACGTGGTGTTCGACGGTGCGCCGGCTGACGAAGAGCCGCTCGGCGATCTCGGGGTTGGAGAGCCCGTCGCCGAGGAGCCCGAGCACTTCGGTCTCACGGCGGGTGAGGCCGGCGAGGCTCGGTGGTCCCGATGTCCGAGCGACGGCCTCGCCTCGTTCCCGGAGCCAGCTCGCGGCACGGTCGGCTTCCGGGGCGGCTCCGAGCACGTCGAACACTGCCTGGGCCACTCGGGCCTCGGCGAGGGCCTGGGGGTCCCCGGCGGAGTCGAGGAGCTCGGCGAGGGCCATGTGGGTGTTCGCCACGTCGAGGGGGAGGTCGAGTTCGACGAAGCCGGCGAGCGCGTCCTCGAGCGCTTCGCGGGCTGGGGCAAGGTCGCCGGAGGGGTCGTCGAGGGCGAGAGCGCGACCGAGCAGGCGTTGACCGCGGCATCGGATGATGTCGCAACCGGTCTCGGTTCCGAACGTGGCGATCTGGCGGCCGAGCTCGGCGGCGGACCGTGTGTCGCCCTCGGCGAGACGGCAGAAGCCCAGGAGCTCTCGCAGCCGGGCGCTCGGCGCGGCGTCGGATCCGAGCTGCTCGAGTCCACGGCTGAGGGTGGTCTCGGCTCCGGTGAGGTCGCTGTCGAGGAGCTGGAGCCGGGCGGTGACCGCGGCCAGCGACGGCAGGCCCCCGAAGCCCCGAATGATCTCGCGGGCCTCGTCGATCCGTCCCTGGGTGATGCGCAGGTCGGCCAGGCAGGCGGCGGCGTCGGCTTGGACCTTGGGGAGCCCGTCGGCGGCGAGGCGCATGGCGGTCATCAGCTCGGTCTCGGCCCGGGCCCAGTCGCCGGTGGCGGCGAGGACCTCTCCGTAGTGGGTGCGACAGCTCGTGTGGAGGTAGGGGTTGCCGAACCGCGCGACGAAGTCGTCGAGGGCGCGGACCCACTGCACCACCCGGGGAAAGTCGGCACAGCTGCAACAGGCCCGCATCATCAGACAGCTCGTGAACACCACGGTGTCGGGGGAGCCCGCCTCGCCGCCGACGGCGGCGGTCATCGCCTCGTCGAGCAGGGCACATCCCTCCTCGGTGTTCCCGGCGTTCACGTGGGCCAGGCCCATGGCGGTGAGCGCCGAGATCTCGAGGTCGGCGTCGGCGCAGGTGACGGCGGTGGCGTGGGCCTGGCGGCCGAGTTCGACGGCCCGGGACGGGTCGGGGGCGAACACCGATTCGGTCAGGGCGATCCAACCGTCGAGCAGCGGGATGTCGACCTCAGAGGCGAGGCGGACCGCGCGCCGCACCCACCCCGACGCAACGATGTCGTTTCCGAGGTTGGAGCTGTAGACGAACGAGAGCTGGATGGCGGCCATGATCGCCTCGGCCGGTGCTCCTGCTCGGCGGAACCCTTGGTAGGCGGCGGTCCAGTGACGGAGCGCTTCGCGGATGTCGCCGGTCCACCACAGGGCCGAGCCGAGCCCGAAGTGGGCCGCAGGATGAGGTTCGGATCCGAGCACCTCGGAGAGCGAACGAGCCGCCACCGCCCAGTCACCATCGGCGAGCGCAGCCATCCCCTCCTCGAGGAGCATCGAGGGGTTCGAGCTCACGAGCGAACGCTAGCGGGTCGGTCGGACGCTCCGCCCGTGTTCAGTCCCGGGGACCCTCGGTCGTTCCACGCCCGTCGGTCTCGTCGGCTCGGCCGGTGCCGTCGATCGTGTCGGCCTGTCCGGCGCTCTCGGGTTCGACCTCGTCGGGGAGGTGGGTGAGCCCGCTGAGCTCGCCGCCGCCCCGCTTGCGCTCGCTGAACAGGGTGAACACGACGACGCCGACGCTGAGGACGAGCAAGGGGGTGCGATAGGTGCTGATGAACTCGAGCAGCTGGTCGATCGGTCCCGAGAAGGTCCTGCCCAGGACACGGATCAGGTAGAGCCGCAGAATGGTCCCCGACACGTTGGCCACGATGAACACGGCCGGCCGCATGCGGGCGGCTCCTGCGAACAGGCAGACGATGTTGTTCGGCATGGCGAAGACGAGGGGCACGCCCCAGGTCTTGAAGTTCCGCTCGATCCACCGGAGCGTGTCGCCGAGGGTTCGGGTGTTGCGTTCGGCCCACTTCACCGCCGCGTCGCCGTACCACCAGCCGAGCAGGTAGAACAGCGGGTCGCTGAGCAACAACCGCACCGTGCCGATGACGTAGTAGGGGATCGTGTCGATCTGGTTGGTGACCAACGCCAGGTTGCGGCTGCGGGCGTTGAGGATGATGAGCAACAGCGGGTTGCGGTTGACCAAGTCGGGCGCGAGGGCGTCGCCGACGTAGGCGGCGATGGTGAGCACCACCAGCGGGCTGACGATCAGGATCAGGGTTGTCCGGCTCGGGGTCGTCCGGGTGGGTTGCTCGCCGCTCACGACCCACGATTCTGGCACCGAACCGGTCAGCGTTCGCGCCGCTCCCGAGCAGGGCCATCGGCAAGCACCTACGATCGCCGCCGGGGACGACCACCACACACCTGGGGGACACCATGCAGGGCCTGATGCAGCTCACGCCGTTGACCATGCCGCACCTGTTCGAACGGGCCGAGCGCTACTTCCCCGAGAAGGAGGTCGTGACCGCGACCCCGACCGGGTTGCAGCGGGCCACCTACGGCGAGTGGGCGGCCCGGAGTCGACGCCTCGGCGGCGTGCTCGACCAGCTCGGCATCAGCGACGACGGCCGGGTCGGCACCTTCGCGTGGAACACCCAACGCCACCTCGAGCTGTGGTTCGCCGTGCCGTGCTCGGGTCGTGTCCTGCACACCCTCAACATCCGTCTCTTCCCCGAACAGCTGACCTATGTGGTGAACCACGCCGAGGACGAGGTCATCTTCGTCGACCTGTCGCTCATGGGCCTGCTGGGTCCGATGCTCGACACCTTCACGACGGTGAAGCACCTGGTGGTGATGAACGACACCGGCGGGGAGATGCCCACTGTCGACGCCGACATCGAGGTGCACGACTACGAGGAGCTGCTGGCCGCCGCCGACCCGGTCCAGTGGGACGTCACCGACGAGAACCGGGCCGCATCGATGTGTTACACGAGCGGCACCACCGGCAACCCCAAGGGCGCGGTGTACTCGCACCGGTCGATCTTCCTGCACACCTTCGGGGCGATGGCCGCCGACGGGGTGGGGATCCGCGAGTCCGACATCATCCTGCCGGTGGTCCCCATGTTCCACGCCAACGCGTGGGGTCTCGCCCACGTGGCGGTCGCCACCGGCGCCACCATCGTCATGCCCGGCCCCGACCTCTCGCCCGGCGCGCTCGTGGGGCTCATCGAGTCCGAGCGGGTCACCGTCGCCGCCGGTGTGCCCACCATCTGGATGGGGGTGCTCGACGCGCTCGACGGCCACGACGTGTCGTCGCTGCGGGCCATCCCGTGCGGTGGCTCGGCGGTGCCCAAGGCGCTGTCGGAGGGCTTCCGGCGCAAGATCGGCATGCCGATCCTCCAGGCCTGGGGGATGACCGAGACCAGCCCCATCGCCTCGGTGTGCACCATCAAGTCGAGCCTCGGCGACCTGTCCGAGGAGGAGCAGGCCGACCTGCGCACCACCGTCGGCATCGTGTCGTTCGGGGTGGAGATGCGGGTCGTCGACCCCGACAGCCTCGAGGAGCGCCCGTGGGACGCCGAGACCTCCGGCGAGCTGCAGGTCCGGGGGCCGTGGGTCATCCGTGAGTACTACGACGACGAGCGCTCACCCGAGTCCTTCACCGACGACGGATGGCTGAAGACCGGCGATGTCGCCACCGTCGACCCCAACGGCTACATCCGCCTGGTCGACCGCACCAAGGACGTCATCAAGTCCGGTGGCGAGTGGATCAGCTCGGTCGAGCTCGAGAACGAGATCATGTCGCACCCGGCGGTGGCCGAGGCGGCGGTCATCGGCCTGCCCCATCCCAAGTGGCAGGAGCGGCCCTTCGCCTGTGTGGTGGTCAAGGAGGGCGAGTCGGTCACCAGCGACGAGCTGATGGAGTTCCTCGCCCCTCGGGTGGCCAAGTGGTGGCTGCCCGACGAGGTGAGCTTCGTCGACGAGATCCCCAAGACCTCGGTCGGGAAGTTCTCCAAGAAGGATCTCCGAGCCAAGTTCGAGGGCCACGAGCTGTCGTCCTGAGAGGGGCATGTCCTTGAGCGGGGCATGTCCCGACCGATGAGGAACGGATGCCCCGACACCTCGCATCGACGCTCGCCGGAATCGTGTCCATCGCTGTGCTCGCCGCCGGTTGCGGCAACGGCTCCGGCAACGAGGCGGTGACGACGACCACGAGCGCTGCCGGGTCACCCTCGCCGACCAGCACCGACGAGGCCTCGAACGACGACCCTCCTGCGGACGTGATCGCCGACGACGTTGCTCTCGCGGAGGGAAGCGCTACGTGTGTCACGTTCGACTATCCCGACGCGCTCGAGGAGCCAGGAGCCGTGAACGAGCCATCCACCCCCGCCGATGTGACACTCACCGTCATCGGCGACATGATCCTCGCCACTTTCGACGTTCCCGCTGACATGGCTGGACCGACCCCGGGCGGTTTCGAGCTCTACCGGGCCGGAATCGTGGACCCTGACCACGGTGCTGCGACATTGGGTGTCTCGCGCGGGTGGGACGACGACGGGTCTCCTCCAGTCAGCGAGGCGTCGGTCTTGGTCACCGACCAGGCCGGTGTGTTCCAGGACGTGGGACCTGCTGACGCCACGTTCAGCGCCGACGGTGCCACCGTCACCATCAGCGCCGACCGGGCGTACTTCGACATGCCCTCTCCAGTCTGGTCGGCAGTACGCACATCGCTCGAGCCCAGCGGGGACGTCACCATTGTTCGCCAAGCTGTGTGCGAATCGGTCCCGTGGCCCTAGTCGGGCCGGCTCTGATGGCGACCCTCCGAAGTGGGAGCCG
>SKKL01000117.1 GCA_007121465.1 Acidimicrobiales bacterium
CCGACAGCGACGACAGCGACGACGTCAGCCCCGAGGCCCAGTTCAACTACCAGGCCGCGGTCGAGGCCGGCGTGCTGAAGATCCTGTCGAAGATGGGCATCTCCACCGTCGACAGCTACCGCGGTGCCCAGATCTTCGAGGTCATCGGGCTCGGCCACGAGGTGGTCGACATCTGCTTCACCGGGTCCACCTCGATGGTGGGCGGCATCGGGTGGGACGCCCTCGGCGAGGACGCCCTTCGCCTCCACGCGGCCGCCTGGCCCGACGAGGACGACGATCCCACCCTCGACTCCCCCGGTTGGGTCCGTGACCGCAAGGGCGGCGAGTACCACGCCAACTCCAAGGAGATGGTCGACGCCATGCACGAGGTCACGGGGGCGGCCCAGCCCGCTCCCGCCCGCTCGGCGCGGGGCGGCAAGCGCAATGCCGAGTTGACCGCCACCGACGAGCCGATCGATGCCGAGGTCGCCGACGCCGAGGACGCAGCCCAGGCCGATGCCAGGTCGGCCGCCGTCGAGGCCGACATGGCGGCCACACCCGAGCAGCTCGCCGACATGGCCGAGGCGCACCTGCTCCAGCGGGCCATCAACTCGGTGTCTCGCGAGGTGTACGACGCCTTCTCCCGCACCGTCGACGAGCGGCCGATCACCGAGCTGCACGACCTGCTCGAGCTCGCACCGGCCGGCGACCCGATCCCCCTGGAGGAGGTCGAGCCGGCTACCGAGATCGCCAAGCGGTTCAGCACCGGCGCCATGTCCCACGGGGCCCTCTCGAAGGAAGCCCACGAGAACCTGGCCCAGGCCATGAACCTCATCGGCGGGAAGGCCAACTGCGGCGAGGGCGGTGAGGACCCCTACCGGTACCGGACCCGCGGTCTCGGTCGCGACGACAAGAACTCGCGCATCAAGCAGGTGGCGTCGGGTCGCTTCGGGGTCACCCCCGAGTACCTGGCCTTCGCCGACGAGATCCAGATCAAGGTGGCACAGGGCTCCAAGCCCGGCGAGGGAGGTCAGCTCCCCGGCCACAAGGTGTCCGCCGAGATCGCCCGTCTCCGCTACACCCAGGAAGGCGTGGGACTCATCTCTCCTCCGCCCCACCACGACATCTACTCCATCGAGGACCTCGCCCAGCTCATCTTCGACCTCAAGCAGGTCAACGCGGCCCAGGTGTCGGTGAAGCTGGTGTCCGAGGACGGCGTGGGAACCATCGCCGCCGGTGTGGTCAAGGCCCTGGCCGACGTCGTGCACCTCTCCGGAGCCAACGGTGGCACCGGCGCCAGCCCCTTGTCCTCGATCAAGCACGCCGGAATGCCCTGGGAGCTGGGGCTCGCCGACTGCCAGCAGTCCCTCGTCGAGAACGGTCTGCGCAGCCGCACCAAGCTGCGGGTCGACGGCGGCTTCAAGAACGGTCGCCAGGTGATCACCGCCGCGCTGCTCGGCGCCGACGAGTACTCCTTCGGCACGGCGGCGATGATCGCCGAGGGCTGCATCATGTTGCGGGCCTGTCACCGCGACACCTGCAAGCCCGGGGTCGCCACCCAGCGCCCCCACCTGCGGGCCAACTTCGTCGGCACACCCGAAGGGGTGGCGACCTACTTCATGTTCATCGCCGAGGAGGTGCGGGGCTACCTCGCCGAGCTCGGACTGCGCAGCATCGACGAGGCCATCGGCCGGGTCGACCTGCTCCGCCAGCGCCCCACCGGCGATGCCCGCACCGACTCGGTCGACCTGTCGCCGCTGCTGCGTGACGCCGCCGAGGGCTCCTCGGACGCTCCTCGCCGTTTCGTCGAACGGGTGGAGCTCCAGGACCCTCGCTCGTCGCTCGGCGACCAGCTCCTCGCCGACGGGTTCCGACCGATCTGGGACGGCGACGACATCGACCTCGCCTATGAGATCCGCAACCGGGACCGTTCCATCGGAGCGGCCATCGCGGGAGCGATCGCCCTCGAGTTCGGGTCGGTTCCTCCCCGGGGCAAGGCCCGGGTCGCCCTCACCGGCTCGGCGGGACAGAGCTTCGGCGTCTTCCTCGGGTCCGGAGTCGAACTCGAGCTCGTCGGCGAAGCCAACGACTACGTCGGTAAGGGCATGGCCGGGGGCCGCATCGTCGTGCGACCACCGGCCGACGATGCCTCGCTCGCCAACGGCACCCACGTCGCCCACACGCCCTCGCTGGTGGGCAACACCTGCCTCTATGGCGCCACCGGTGGCGAGCTCTACGTCGCCGGAGCAGCCGGAGAGCGCTTCGCGGTCCGCAACTCCGGGGCCGTGGCGGTCATCGAGGGCGTCGGCGACCACGGCTGTGAGTACATGACCGGGGGCACCGTGGTGGTCCTCGGCCGGATGGGCTTCAACTTCGGTGCCGGGATGACCGGCGGCCAGGCCTTCGTCTGGGATCCCCAGCTCGAGCGCCTGATCCGCCGTCTCAACCCCGACCTCGTCGAGGCGATCCGACCCGACGTGCTCGCCCTCGACGATGCCAAGTTGTTGATCGAGCGCCATGCCGAGCTCACCGGCTCGGCCCGGGCGGCCGAGCTACTCGAGGACTGGGACCGCACCGAGGACCAGATCTGGCACGTCGTCCCACGCGATCGGACCAGCCGGATCGCGTCCGGCATCGCGGGCCGGGTCGCGAACGTCTGAACCAGCCGGGTCACGAACCCGGTGCGGATCGCTCCGGCCGGCCTGTGCCTCAGTCGACGAGGCGCAGACCGGTCGGGCTGATCGACCCCGCGACGTGGGGCAGGTCGACCACGAACTGGGTGAGGTGGGCGGGGAAGACGTGCTCGCTCACGAGCACCGCGGCGCCCTCGGCGTCGCGGGTGACCCGATTGCACACCAGCACCGGCGAGCCAGCAGGGACGTCGAGGACCTCGGCGTCGTCGTCGGCCGCCGCGGCCGCTCCGATCGTCTGGGTGGCCCCACCGAGGGGTACGTCCAACAGCTCGTAGAACGACGATCGTGCGACGTCGGCGCGCGACAGTTCGGCTCCGAGGTGTTCGGGACACCAGACCGTGACCCGGGCGAAGGGTGCCCCGTCGGCGAGGTTGACCCGACGCACCCGCAGGACCGTGCCCGCTCCGAACACCTCGGCGACCGACGCCGGCGCGGCCACGAAACCGAACCCCAGGATCTTGCGCACCGGAGCGGCACCGGACTCGGCTAGCTGGCTCTCGATGGTTCCCAGTCGGCCGAGGCTCTGGCTGACCGGGTCGACGGCCACGAACCATCCGAACCCCTGACGGGAGTCGACGAGGGATTCCGAGCGAAGGACCTCGAGGGCCTTGCGGATCGTGACCCGGCTGACGTCGTATGCTCCGGACAGCTCCGCTTCGCTGGGCAGGAGCCGGCCCGCGCCGAACTCGCCGGCCGAGATGCGGTCTCGGAGTTCGTCGGCGATGGCCCGATAGCGGATCGTCCTCACTTGTCCTATACTTGTATCGTTTCGCCGGGAGAGCAAGCCGCTCCCCTGCTGCCACCCTCCGCCCACCGAACCGACCACGAGGTCTGCACATGGCTGTCGCCGCCAATACGCCCATCGAGCTGATCCAGCAGGTGTACTCCACCCTCGACGAGCGCCTGGCCACCGGCCGACAGCGGCTCGGGCGCGACCTCACCCTCGCCGAGAAGGTGCTGATCAACCACCTCGACGACCCCGACACCGGCGGGCTCGACCGCGCCGTGTCCTACACCGATCTGCGCCCCGACCGCGTCGCCATGCAGGACGCCACCGCCCAGATGGCGCTACTGCAGTTCATGACCGCGGGGCTGCCCGAGGTGCAGGTGCCCTCGACGGTGCACTGCGACCACCTGATCCAGGCCAAGGAGAACGGCAAGGTCGACCTCCTCGCCGCCCTCGAGGGCAACAGCGAGGTCTTCGACTTCCTCGAGTCCGTCTCGGCCAAGTAC
>SKKL01000292.1 GCA_007121465.1 Acidimicrobiales bacterium
GATGATCACCCCGAGCACCGCCATCACGCCCGCGACGATCAGCAACCCGACGACGAAGGGCAGATCCATGCGGACGAGCAGGGTGAGCGCCAGGTAGGCACCCATCATCAGGAACGAACCATGCGCGAAGTTCAGGACCGATGTCGCTTTGAAGACGAGCACGAAACCGAGCGCAACGAGCGCGTAGATCGCTCCGACCGCGATACCGTTAAACAGGAAGGTCAAGAACAGTGACATCCGACTCCCGCTCTCCCAAGCCGCTGTTGGCGACTCTCCATCACGGACACTAACAAACGCTTGTTTGGTGTGCCAACACGCCGGCACTCAGCCGCACCCACCAGCCTCTCCACCCGACCCCGAACTGCCCTGACCCCGCAGAGTGGCCACCTGGCGGTGCGCGAGCAGGGACAGAAGCCCGTCGAGTTCGGCAGCCACACCGGTGCTGATGGGTACCTCGGCCGCTCGGCGCACGTTCTCCTTGATCAGGGCCAACGCCCCCGGATCACAGCGAGCGATCCGTGCCGCGATCTCGGCAGCCAACTCCCGCAGTTCGCCGCGTGGCACGCAACGTGATGCAAGACCAATCTCGGTCGCTCGCTCGCCGTCGACGGGTTCCCCGAGGTACAGCAGCTCGAATGTGATCTCAGGTCCGACCAGACGCGGCAGGCGTTGCGTCGCCCCCCCTCCCGGCATCAGGCCGTGGCCGATCTCGGGGAAGCCGACACTCGCCTCCGCGGCGATCAGCCGCAGATCGCAGGCGAGCGCCATCTCCATACCGCCCCCGAGCGCAACGCCGTTGATCGCCGCGATCGTGGGCTTGGGTAGGCGCGCGAGTTCCTCGATGTCCCGGGAGCTTCTCAGCCGTGCTCGGCGTTCAAGGGGCGTCTCCGGCTCACCAGCTTCCTTGAGGTCCATCCCGGCACAGAACGCGCGTTCCCCTGCACCGGTCAATACCACCACGCGGACGTCGGGATCGGTCGCAAGCGCGTGATACGCCGCCGAGAGCTCCCGACGCATCCGCTGGTTCCGGGCGTTGGCGGCTTCCGGGCGATCGAGGGTGAGCCACGCCACGCCTGACACCACCTCCAGGCGGGTCGCCTGCAGGCCCGTGAGCTCGATCCGGCCCTCGGTCATCGTCTCTGGCCGTCCTCGTCATAGTCGTAGAACCCTGCCCCGGCCTTACGACCGAGCTGCCCTGCCGCAACCATGTTGCGCAATCCGACGGTCGGTCGGAAGCGCTCCCCGTAGGCGTCGGCCAACCCCTCGATGGCATGGAGGTAGGTGTCGAGTCCGTTCATGTCCCCGAGCTCCAGGGGTCCCATCGGGAGGTTGAAGCCCAGTTTCATGGCGGTGTCGATGTCCTCGGCGCTGGCAACACCCTCCTCCAGCATGCGGAGGCACTCGAGGCGGAGCATGGCGTACGCCCGGCTGGTGATGAACCCGGGACTGTCCTTCTCGCAGACGACCACCGTGCGGTCCAACGAGTCGGCGAACGCCCGGGCCCGCTCGAGGGTCTCGGTCGACGTCCGGAGGCCACGAACGAGTTCACACAAGCGCATCAGAACCGGGGGGTTGAAGAAGTGTGTCCCGACCAAGCGCTCGGAAGCGTCGCCGAGCGCGGCACCGATCGACGTGATCGAGAGCTGGGAGGTGTTGGTGCCGATCAAGGCGTGGCCCGGCGCAAGGTCGACGGCTTCCGCGAGCACCTGCTGCTTGAGGCTGAGCACCTCCGGCACGGCTTCGACGATGACGTCCGCTGCCTGGACCGTTGCCCGGAGGTCGGTGGTGAAGGTCAGGCGAGCCAGCGTCGGTGCGACGTCACCCTGAGCGAGGCGATCCTTGCGGACCAGGCGCTCGAGACTGTGTTCGATGGTGGCGCGAGCTCGATTCAACACCTCGTCCGCGATGTCGCGCAGGTGAACCTCGTGACCATGCGTAGCGGCGAGCTGGGCGATGCCAGCACCCATGATCCCAGCCCCGAGCACGGCGACACGCTGCCCATGCTGCGCCATGTCCGTCTCCCTCCTCCGGCGACGCGAGCGGCAGTCACTCCCGAGACCATCGAACGCGGTCGTCTAACGACCGGTTGGTTGGCGCAGCCTAGTCAGCGCCAACCCGCTGGGGCAACCACGAGAAGCGAACCGACGGCACCGGTCACCGGTCGGCCCCGAGGAGCAGAACGTTGTGGTACTGCGCACCGGCTCCTGCACCGGTCACGAGCGCGACCTCGGCGTCGGTCACCTGACGCCCGACCGCCTCGTGACGCAGCTGGTGGACAGCTTCCACCACCTTCAGGGTCGGGCCACCCCAGCCGAGATGTGCGTAGGAGAGCAGCCCGCCGTCGGTGTTGGTCGGCAGACCGCCGTCGAGATCCAACCCAACCGCCCGGGCGAAGCTCGCCCCCTCCCCCCGGGGGGCGTAGCCGAGTGCCTCCAGCTGACGGACCACCTCGAAGCTGTTGATGTCGTACAGCTGGGCGACATCAACGTCGCCCGGGGCCAGGCCCGCCGCCGCGAAGCTGCGCTGCCCGGCGTCGGCACCGAGCCTCCAGACCTCCTCGTAGCGAGGTGGGTCCACGTACTGCTGCCGGTACCACTCGCATCCCCCGGCGAGGAGCCAGACCGGAGCGCGCGTGTCCCTCGCCCGCTCCGTGCCGGTCAGGACCATCGCGGCCGCCCCTTCCGTGGCCAGGCACACGTCGAGCAGGTGCAAGGGTTCCGCGATCGGTTCGGATGCCAGGATGTCGTCGGCCGTGTACGGGCCACGACCCGACAGCACGGCATCCGGGTTGCGGTGGCCGTGGTTGCGGATCGTCGCTGCCACGGCCGCCACGTCCTCGCGGACGTCGCCGAACTCGTGCAGGTAGCGCTGTGCGAGCAGGGCGAAGTGGGCCTGGGTGAAGGCGCCGAAGGGTTCGACGAACTCGTTGCTCGGACGCGTGTAGTCCGCGACCGCCGCTGCCTGCGAGCGGATGGCGGCCTGGCCGCCGACCACCAGCACCGTGTGGCACAGCCCGGCCTTGATCGCCGCGGCCGCATCCAGTGCCGCCGGGATCCCCTGCGGATAGGTGTCCTGGACCCAGCGGACGGGCAGTCCGAACAGGCCCGTCCAGTCCACCGAGCCGGGGTGCAGCACGGTGCCGCCCGGGCCTGGCCACCGGGCGGCGAGGCCATCGACGTCGTCGACGGTGAGCCCCGCGTCGGCGAGGGCACGACGTGCGGCCTCGAGGCACAGGGACAGCGTCGAACGGTCCGCGACCTTCGCTTGGGCGGTGGTGCCGACGCCGACGACGGCGACGCCCTGCACGCCGGTCGGTTCCGGTGGGGGCGAGGCGTAGGTGCGCACGGAGCTCACACCCGCCGGGAACCGGTCCAGTACCGGTCGCGCAGCTCGTTCTTCGCGATCTTGCCGACCGCGTTCTTCGGCAACGACCCCGCGAACTCGACCCGTTCGGGCAGCTTCACGCTCGGCAGGCTCCCCTCGTCCCGACACCAGGCGAGCAGTTGGTCCTCGGAGGTGGACCCCCCGTCGACGAGCGCGACGACGGCCAGGACGGCTTCCCCCCACTCCTCGTCGGGGACGCCGATGACCCCGACCTCCAGCACCTCGGGATGCCGATGAAGGACCGCTTCGATCTCGGTCGGGGAGATGTTGTACCCCCCGCGGATGATGAGGTCCTTCTTGCGATCCACGATGTAGACGAACCCGTCCTCATCGACCACGGCGATGTCCCCGGAGTGGACCCACCCGTCGATCAGGGTCTCGGCCGTGCGTTCCGGGTCGCGGTAGTACCCCTTCATCGCGTAGGGCGTGCCGAAGATGACCTCGCCGCGTTCCCCCTGAGGCACGTCGCGCCCGTCGCGATCGAC
>SKKL01000282.1 GCA_007121465.1 Acidimicrobiales bacterium
AACACCGGCATGCGGCCCACGTAGATGACGGCGCCGGACGGGTCCTCGTCGAGCACGCGGTGCGTCGGCGTCGCGTCGAGGGTCCACGCGGCGACGGGCTGCTCCTTGCGGGCTCGGCGAGGGCGGCGGCCTAGCTTGCGGTCGAGCATGGTGGAGTGATCGGACGGTGCGGGTCCGAGGCGAGGGTTCGTCCGAGAGTTCCCCGGCGTTGCCGGGCACCGGTGTGACTGATGTCTCGATCGGAGCCGGGCCTCGGCCACGTTTCTGTCGGTAGCCTTCCAACGTTCGATTCGCTGCCGGTGACTCACCCGGAGGCGACGGACGGGGGAGACCGCCAGCGTGTCAGACGAATCCGACGAACACCGGTCCGAGGGCGGTGACCGCGACGACTACACCAGCCTCGCCGGCGGCGCGCCCGGTGTCGCGTCGGTGGGTGTGGTGCCCTGGCCGCTGCTGTGGCGTCAACGACTCGAGGCGCGCTACGCGTCGTCGGACCGCTATCCGTGGGTGGTTCTCGCCACCGCCTTGTTCGGTCTGTTCACCGTCGGGTTCACCATCACCATCCTCGCGGTGGCGGTACCCGCCATGTCGCGCGACCTGGGAGCGACCGAGGCCACCCTGACATGGGTCATCACCGGGCCGATGCTCGCCTTCGCCATCTTCGGTCCCACTGCGGGCAAGCTGGGTGACACCTACGGGCACCGGCGGGTGTACCTGATCGGGCTCTCGGGGGCCGCGCTGTTCGCCGGAGCGACCGCCCTGTCGTGGAACGCAGAGTCACTGCTCGCGTTTCGGATCCTCGGGGCGACCTTGGGAGCGGCGTGCGGCCCGGCCTCGATGGCGATGATCAACAAGCTGTTCAGCCGCCAGGCTCGCGTGCAGGCCATGGGCTACTGGTCACTGGTGATGGCCGGGGGTCCCGTGCTCGGCGTCGTGGTCGGCGGGCCGGTCGTGGAGCTGTTCGGCTGGCGCTGGATCTTCATCGGGCAGTTCCCCGTGATGCTCGTGGGACTGGTCGTCGCGTTCTTCATGCTTCCGGGCGGAACCCGAGGTGGCCGCCAGCCCTTCGACATCATCGGGTCGGCCCTGCTCGGCGGCACCGTGGCCTTCGCCGTCCTCGCCCTCAACCGAGGACCCCTCATCGGGTGGAGTCACCCGCTCGTGGTCGGCGGATTCGGCTGGGCGCCGGTGGGTATCGCGCTCTTCCTGTGGCGCCAGAAGACGTTCTCGCACCCGCTGATCCCGCTCGAGTACCTCCGACGCCGGAACTTCGCGCTCCCCATCGGTGCGCTGATGGTCACCAACTTCGCCTACATGGGCGGGTTCATCATGACTCCGCTGCTGCTCCAGGACGTGCTCGGCTACGGCGAGACGCGCACTGGTCTCCTCTCGATCGCCCGGCCCTTGCTCTTCGCCATAGCGGGGCCGATCGCCGGCTATCTGGCGGTCAGGGTGGGGGAGCGGAAATCCGCCCTGTTCGGGGCGATGTGCGTCGTGGCCTCGATGGTGGCCCTGGCCCAGGTCGCACCGGGCACTCCCGACCCCTTCGTGGTCGCCGCCCTCGGCCTCTCCGGCGTCGGCATGGGTGCGGTGTCGCCGGCCATGGCTGCCTCGATCGCCAATGCAGTCGACGAACGCGACCTCGGGGTGGCGGGAGCAGCCCAGCAGATGATGACCCAGGTGTCGGTCGTTGCCGGGATCCAGATCCTCCAGACCGTGCAGGCGAGCCGCCTCGAAGAGTCGGGTCTGGTCGGCTCGTACTCCGACGCCTACCTCGTCGGTGCCGGGGTGGCGTTGCTCGGGGTCCTCATGGCTGCCTTCGTGCGATCAACCCGATCCGAAGCCGCCATCAGCGAACGCCTCGCCAACTCCGGGGGGACCGCCGCTGTGCCCGCCACGTCCGGTGAACCCGCGGCGGTGCCGGCGCCGGCGACGGCATCGTCCCGGGCATCGGGCGGCTGAGCCGCTCCGGCCACTGAACCGCCCCGCTCCCCCGGGCCGGCTCCGGCGGGATCAGCTCACTCGGGAGCGGTGAGCGAGTCGAGCCGCTGCGCGATCTCCTCGGCCACCGGATCGACCTGCTGGGTCTGGAGGGCGAACAGCTGGGTGAGGTCGCCGTCCACGATGAGGCGACCCGTCATGAAGGCCTCCATGGCCGCCGACGGGTCACGCCCGACGAAGATTCGACGGGCGGTCGCATAGTCGATCTCTACGCTGATGTCCGCGTCGTCGAGGTGCCCGAGGTCGAGCACGAGTGCTCCTTCGGAGGTGTCGATGAAGGCCTTGATCAAACCGTCGTCGAACGGTGTCTCGGTGACGAGCACGTTCGCTTTGACGGGGATCGGCGCAGGCGGGAGTCGGTCTTCGAACTCGGCGCGGATCTGACGTGCTGCTTCGACCCAGTCGGGGCTGAGGAACCGGTGGACGCTCACGCCCAGAACGCTACCGGTCGGCGACACCTTCGAGTGGCCGGTCGACACCGGTAGGCTGGCGCCTCCATCACGAGGCCGAGTCGTCGACCCGGCCCGCTCACCCGAGGAGGCTCCTGTGCCCGATCCCGCGGTCGAACCCGGTGACCGTCCCGCTGGCGAAGCCCGAGCCGAGGTCCTCCCCGGCGCCGAACCGTTGTCGGTCGACGGCGGACCCGTCGGCGTCCTGGTCGTCCACGGTTTCACCGGGACACCCCAGTCGATGCGGGGTCTGGCCGAGGCCTTCGCCGACCTCGGCTTCAGCGTGGAGATGCCGTTGCTCCCCGGTCACGGAACCTCCCTCGACGACATGCTCGACACCGGATGGGACGACTGGTCCGGCGCGGCCGAGGCGGCCTATTTCGACCTGGCCGGACGCTGCGAGCAGGTGGTGGTCGCCGGGCTGTCGATGGGCGGGACCCTCACCTTGTGGCTGGCCTCGCGCCACCCCGAGATCGTGGGGATCGTGCTGGTGAACCCGGCCTGCCCTCCGCCGGGAACCACCGCCGAGATGCTGACCGGGCTCGAGGCACTCGCCGAGAGCGGGGTGGACGCCATGGACGGCATCGCGAGCGATATCGCCGATCCCGACAGCACCGAGCTCGCCTACGCCCAGTCCCCGGTGCGTCCGCTCATCAGCTTGTTCAGCCACGGCGAGGAGCTCGGCGGACAGCTCGACTCGGTGAAGTGCCCGGTCCTGTTGATGAACAGCCCCCAGGACCACGTGGTCGACCCCTCCCACAGCGAGCACATCGCCGCCTCGGTCGCCGGTCCCGTCGAGCGCGTGAGTCTCGACCGGAGCTATCACGTGGCGACCCTCGACTACGACAAGGCGCTGATCGAGGAGCGGGCCGTCGAGTTCGCCCAGCGGGTCACCCAGAGCTGAGTTCGTCGAGGAGCGCCCAGCACGGACCGTCGAGCGGCGGGACCAGCCGCGGGCCGGCGTTTCCGAGGGCCACGACGGCGACCTGTCGCTCCTGGTCGACGGCGAGGAAGCTCGACGTGCCGTAGGTCCCACCGTTGTGCCACCGGCTCTCGGAACGGTCGGTGGTCCTCGTCATCCATCCGAGGCCGACGCTCATGTCGCGCGCCGGCCCGTCGCGCCGGGGTTCGAGCGCCAGGCGGAGTGCCTCGCCGACCCGGCCCGACGACGGCTCGAGCACCGAGTGAGCGAAGCTGACCAGATCGGTCATCGTCGAGCGCAGGGCACCGCACCCCGGTAACGCACCGAAGGTCCATGCCGGCGTGGGCGTGCCTTTGCGATGCCCCTGCACGGGCTCGCCGCCGCCGCAACCACCGACTCCGGTGTGGTCGAGGCCCAGCGGGTCGAGGAGACGCTCCTGGAGCAACGTGGAGTAGGGCTGGCCCGCGACCCGTCCGAGCAGATGCCCGAGCAGGCCCATGCCGAAGTTGGAATAGCGGAACGACGGCTTCTTGGGACGGCGGGTCTTCGAGCCCAGATGGTCGAACACCTGGCGCTCGCTCAGTCGCGAGTAGGGGTCGCGGTCGCGTGTCACGACCGCCTTCGCCCCCATCGACAGCGGGAGGGACGAGAACCCTGCATGGTGGGTGGCCAGGTCCTGCAGCGTCGGCTGGAGGTCGGCCAGGGGCAGTCGATCGGCCACCTCCGCGGGTAGATGCAGGCCGATCGGATCGTCGAGTCGCACCTCGCCTCGCAGCGACATCTCGGCGAGGAGCATTCCGGTGAACACCTTCGTGATCGAACCGATCTCCCAGCAGGCGTCTCTCGTCCGGCGTCGGGCGGCCATCGTCCCGAGGGCGAACACGTGCTCGTCGCCGTGGTGGACCACGGCCGCGGTGATCCCCGGAACCGCTCCGATGGCGGGACCGAGGTGTCGTTCGACGAGCTCTTCCATCCAGCGGAAGCTAGCTGCCGCCGCGTCGGTCGGCTTTCGACTGCCCTGCACCTCACGGCGGGTCGTCGTCGGAGGGCGGCGAGGGAGGGCGGCGGCGGTTGGGATGGTGGTCGGGGCAGCGGAGGCGACCGTTGGATTGGGTGGTGGGGCCGGCCGGCCACGGAATCTCGTGGTCGACGTCGCACCGCTCGGCCGGTTCGTCGCAGCCCCGCTCGGTGCAGTGTTGGTCGATGACCTCCACCACCCGCCGAGTGGCGTCCCGGAAGAACCGCTGCGTGGCGCCGACGTCGATCACGCGTGACGGTCCGTCGAACACGACTCGTTCGATGTCGGCCTCGCCGAGCACACCGAGTAGCTGGCCGGGGGTGATGACGGTGCCGGTCGACAGCTCACACACTCGTCCGGCAAGGGTGGGGTAGTCGACCAGCACGGTGACCAAGGGGCGCGGACGGCGTGACCCGGGAGGGGCCGAGCAGGACCGGTGTGCCATCTCGACCAAGGCGTCGGCGCGTCGTTGAGCGCCGGTGCGGGCCAGATCGCGAGTGCGCACGGCATCGCCGACGCGCTCCTTCGCCTCGGTCCAGTCCTGTTCGAACATCGCTCGCTCGAGACGGTCCAGCTCGGCGACGAACGCAGCCCCGGCGACGGGGTCGAGCATCCCGTTGATGACCACCGCTCCATCGACGGTGGTCGACTCGTGCAGGTTGCGTTGCTGCTGCAGGCGGGTGGCCTGGTCCTCGGCGTCGTCGGGCTCGGCGAGTTGGCGCCAGTAGTCGACCGCCCGACGGAACTCGGCGAACTCGAGGTCGATGGCATATCCGACCAGGAGCTCCTCGTCACGGGCGAACACGGGGGGCGAGACCTTCCGAGCGCGGCCGAGCAGGTCGACGTGGGCCGCGGTGAGCTCACCCGACCCGTATGCCTCGGCCACCAGCGGCATTTTGCGGAGTGACCGGGCACGTCGAAGCTCGCGGGCTGACTGGTTGCGGTCGGTGTTGCACTCCTTGGCCATCCACGACGCCACAGAACGTTGCCCGTCGGCGACCTGCACCTGACGGCCCTCGAAAACGGCCAACGTCGACGCCATCGCCGCGCCCAACCACGTTGTGCCCGCTCCACGCCTCGGACCCGGTCGGCCAGCTGGCCGTCGGTCAACGCCGCGACGTCGGTCGCGCAGAGCCCATCCACAGCGCTGGCCAGGGCATTCAGCTCGGGGTCACAAATCTCCACCGCCATCGAACACATGTTCCCACAACCGGTAGTGTGATGCAAGGGAACAACATGAAAATATTTGATATGGGCCATCAGGGTGCTGGCCACTGGCGGTAGGCTCTGACGGGAGAGGGGAGGGTGCACATGGAGATCACCGCCGTCGTGCCGGTCCTGCGCAGTTTCGACGAGACGAAGGCACGCGGCTTCTATCTCGACTACCTGGGCATGACGGCGGACTGGGAGCACCGGTTCGAACCCCACCTCCCTCTCTATCTCCAGGTGTCGCGCGGCGACTTGGTGCTTCACCTGTCCGAGCACCATGGCGATGCCACCCCTGGGTCGACGGTGTATGTCGCCATGACGGGGCTGACCCAGTTCCACGACGAGTTGGCGGAACGGGACTACCCTCACCTCAACCCCGAGGTGGGGACCGACGAGCTCGGCACCTGGCTCGAGCTGATCGACCCGTTCGGCAACCGGTTGCGCTTTCACGAGCCGAACGAAGCAGCGCCCTCGTCATAGAGCGGAACTCGACGCAGCCTCAGAGCCGAGCGAGGGCAGCCCGCCCATCGATACGGGATACTGCTGCCATGCGTCCCAAGGCGGCTGATCCACTGGTCAACGAACACCTCGACGGCGGACCACTGAGCGCATCCGAGCCCTGGTTCGAGGTCACCGTCACCACCGACCTCGCCGGCGCCGACCTGTCCGCCGCCGAGATCACCAGCTGCATCGTCGAACACAGCACCTTCACCGGCGCCGTCGCCGCCGACCTCGACATCACCAGCACCACCTTCACGAACTGCGACCTGTCCGGCGCCGACCTCCACGGTGCGACCCTCCGCCGGGTCGAGTTCCGCAACTGCCGCCTGTCCGGCTGCGACCTGTCCGAGACACGACTCGAGGACGTGACGATCGAGAACTGCCGCGTCGACGGGGCCAACTTCCGCATGGCGCGAGGCCAGCGCGTCCTTGTCGAGAGCTCGAACCTCGCATCCACCGACCTGTACGGCGCCGAGATCGCCCATCTGTGGCTGCTCGACTGCGAGCTCACCGAGGTCGAGCTGTCACAGTCCAAGCTCGCCGATCTCCGCCTCCAGGGGTCGCGCCTCGACGGGATCCGAGGAGTCCGCTACCTCATGTCGGCATCGATCGACCCGACCCAGATCCTTCCGCTGGCGCTGCCGCTCCTGGCCGAGCTGGGGATCACCATCGACGACGAACCACCGGAGGCCTAGGGACGCGGTGATGGCGGCCTGCTGCGCGAGGCCTACGACCTGGCCGGCTGAGGTCGCCTCGACGGACGCTCCCGCCGAGGGTGTCCCAGCCCGCCGGTAGGATCTGTGCCCATGTCCGCCCCCATCTCCCGGGACGAGGTCGCCCACGTGGCGAACCTGGCCCGCCTGCAGCTCACCGACGACGAGCTCGACCACTTCACCGACCAGCTCGGTGCCGTACTCGAACACGCCCGCGACGTCGCCGCGCTCGACACCTCCGACGTCCCGCCGACTGCTCACCCCTACGAGCTCACCAACGTTCTTCGGCCCGACGAGGTGCGTCCCACCCTCGACCGCGACGAGGTGATGGCCCAGGCGCCCGCCTCCGAAGACGGCATGTTCCGCGTCCCGCCGGTGCTGGGGGAGGCGCCGTGACCATCGACGACACCGCCCTCGACCTCGCCGCCTCCGTGCGGGCGGGCGACCGGTCGGCCCGAGAGATCCTCGACGCCCACCTCGCCGCCATCGAGGCGCGCGAGCCCGAGATCCACGCCTTCAACCTGGTCACGTCAGAAGTGGCCCGAGACGCGGCCGACGAGATCGACCGCCGGGTCGCGGCGGGGGAGGACCCCGGCCCCCTCGCTGGGGTGCCCATCGCGCTGAAGGACAACCTCTGCACCCGTGGCGTCGCCACCACCTGCTCGTCGAAGATCCTCGACGGCTGGCAGCCGCCTTACGACGCCACCGTCGTGCAGCGTCTCGCTGCCGCCGGAGCGATCGCCGTCGGCAAGACCAACCTCGACGAGTTCGCCATGGGCAGCTCCACCGAGAACTCGGCCTTCGGCCCCACTCGCAACCCCCACGACACCTCCAAGGTGCCCGGCGGGTCGAGCGGAGGGTCCGCCGCCTCGGTCGCGGCCGGCTTCGCTCCGGTCTCGCTCGGCTCCGACACCGGCGGTTCCATCCGCCAGCCCGCCGCCCTGTGCGGGGTGGTCGGGGTGAAGCCCACCTACGGCCTGGTCTCGCGCTACGGCCTCATCGCGTTCGCGTCCTCGCTCGACCAGATCGGACCGTTCGCTCGCACCGTCGCCGACGCCGCCCTGGTGCTCGAGGTCATCGGCGGCCACGACCCGGCCGACACCACCTCCATTCCCCAGGCGTTGCCCCCGGTCCGCGAGCACCTCGACGATGGCGTCGCGGGGCTGCGGGTGGGGATCGTGTCAGAGCTGTCGGGCGAGGGCATCGCACCCGACGTCGCCCGCCGGGTGAGCGAGGCCGCCGAGGCGCTCGCCGCCGCGGGGGCCGAGGTGGGGGAGGCGTCGGTGCCCGCCGCCATCTACGGCCTGTCCGCCTACTACCTCATCGCCCCCGCCGAGGCGTCGAGCAACCTCGCCCGCTACGACGGGGTCCGCTACGGCCTCAGGGTCGACGCGACCAACACGCCCGACATGAACCTGCGCACCCGCACCGAAGGGTTCGGCGACGAGGTGAAGCGCCGAATCATGCTCGGCACCTACGCCCTGTCGGCGGGCTACTACGACGCCTACTACGGCAAGGCCCAGAAGGTCCGCACCCTCATCATCCGCGACTTCGCCGCCGCCTACGAGCAGTTCGACGTCTTGTTGTCGCCCACATCGCCCACCACGGCGTTCGCCCTCGGCGACAAGACCGCCGACCCGCTCACCATGTACCTCAACGACGTGTGCACCATCCCGTCCAACCTCGCCGGGGATCCGGCGATGTCGGTCCCCTTCGGCACCGGCGACGACGGTCTTCCCGTCGGGGTGCAGGTGCTGGCCCCCGCCTTCGGCGAGGTCGACATGTTCCGGGTGGCCGCCGTCCTCGAAGCGGCGGCCCCGATCGGGGAGGTGGCTCGATGAGCGACACCAGCGCCGCGACCCTGCCCAATGGCTGGGAGATGGTCATCGGCCTCGAGGTCCACTGCGAGCTGTCGACGGCCACCAAGCTCTTCTGCGGGTGCCCGAACCAGTTCGGCAACGAGCCCAACACCAACGTGTGCCCGGTGTGTCTCGGCTTGCCCGGCAGCCTCCCCGTCGTGAACGCCTCGGCGGTGGAGTACGCCATGCGCCTCGGTCGGGCCCTGCACTGCGACGTTCACCGGTCGGTGTTCGCCCGCAAGAACTACTTCTATCCCGACATGCCGAAGGACTACCAGGTCTCCCAGTACGACTTGCCCACCAACGTCGAGGGCTGGCTCGAGCTGCCCGACGGCAGTCGGGTGGGCATCGAGCGGGCCCACATCGAAGAGGACACCGGCAAGAGCACCCACGTCGGCGGCGGCGGCCGGATCCACGAGGCCGGCTACTCCCTCGTCGACTACAACCGGGCCGGCGTTCCCCTCGTCGAGATCGTCGGCAAGCCCGACCTGCGCACCGCCGAGGCGGCCCGCCAGTACGTCTCGGAGCTGCGCGCGATCATCCTCGCCGTCGACGTGTCCGACGCCAAGATGGAAGAGGGATCGATGCGGGTCGACGCCAACGTGTCGGTCCGCCGACCGGGCGAGCCCTTCGGCACCCGTTGTGAGATCAAGAACCTCAACTCCCTGCGCTCGCTCGGACGGGCGATCGACTACGAGGCCCGCCGCCAGATCGACCTGCTCGAAGCGGGCGAGCGGATCATCCAGCAGACCCGCCACTGGGACGAAGCCGACGGCCGAACCCACACCCTCCGCTCCAAGGAGGAGGCCGAGGACTACCGCTACTTCGCCGAGCCCGACCTGGTCCCCCTCGACCCCACCGAGGCCGATGTCGCGGCCATCGATGCGTCGATCCCGCCGTTGCCCGCCGACCGTCGCCGCGCCCTGGCCGATGCCGCCGGGGTCGAGCCCGCAGCCGCGGCGATGTGCGTGGAGCGGGATCTCGACGGCCTCGCCCTCGTCGCCATCGAGGCCGGCGCGGCTCCCGATCGTGTCCTCACCCACATCGACAACAACCTGGCTGTCGACGGCGCCGACCGACTCGCCCCTGCGCTCTTCGCCCGACTCGTCGGCATGGAGACCGGCGGCGAGCTCACCGCCACCCAGGCCAAGACTGTCTTGGCCGACATGGTCGAGACCGGCCGGAGCCCCGAGGAGATCGCCGCCGAGCGCGGCTTCGAGGCGATGGACACCGGCGCGCTGGAAGGCATCGTCGACGAGCTCATCGCCGAACACTCCGACGAGTGGGCGAGCTTCTGCGACGGCAACCAGAAGGTGGCCGGCTTCTTCGTCGGGGCGGTCATGAAGGCCACCAAGGGCCAGGCCGACGGCAAGGCGGTCACCGCCCTGTTGCGCCAGAAGGCCGAGGCCTGAGGCGGACCACCTCGTGGTGCCGTCGCCGGCTCGTTCGACATCCAGGAGCCCCTTCGTGCCACGATCCCTCATCCGCCTCCTCGCGCTCGTCGCTGTCATGGTTCTCGCCCCGACTCGCTAGCTGACACCGACGTGCCGAATGAGTTCGCTGATGACACACAGGTGACCCTGCGGTAACCTCACGTTCTCGTCCGCACTTCTCGGAGGTCGTGTCCGTGTCGCCCCTGCGCCGAACGCCCATGTTGGTCGCGCTCGTCGCGATCTCTTCGCTGCTCGCCGGATGTCTCGGTGGCGACGACACCGAGATCGAACCCCTCTCCGGGCTCGATCGTCTGCCCGGCAACCAGGTGGACGAGGACCCGCCCCCGACCGAGGGCGACGAGGTGGCGGCGCCGGCCGAGGACGAGCCCACCGACGAGGCTCCCGATATCGACCTCGACGAGACGCCCTACGAGGAGCGCGACCTCCCTCCCGATGAGCCAGGACCGCCGGTCGAGCCAGCACCGCCTCCTGACCAGGGAGTGGCTGCTCCTCCCGGGGGTGGCGCCCCACCACCGCCGCCGACGGGTCCGCTCGACCCCGATGCTCTGGTCGGTGTCGGCGACTACTGCGCGTTGTGGCAGACCTACGGAGGCATCGGTGCCACCCTCGACGATGCCTTGACCGCAGGTCCGCCCGAGCGCACCTCGGAGGTCCTTCGGTTCATGGCCGCGCTTCACCAGCGGGCAGCCGACCTGTCGGGCACCGACCGCCGGACCGATCACCGCGACATGGTGGGAGTCCTCGACGGCCTCCACGGCTTGCTCGGCGAGTTCGGTCACGACTTCGACGCCTTCCTCACCGCGGCCGAGGGAGACCCCGGGTTGCTGCAACGCTTCGGATCGATCCAGGCGCCCGCCGAGGGGGCCATGGAGCGGATCGACGGCCACGTCGCCGTGACCTGCGGCGTCACCCTCGCCTGAGATGGGCGGAGTGGCTAGGCCACCGACATGCGTCGGAGCCGCACCCCGACCAGAGCGAGGCCGACCGCCGCCACGATGAGGGGAACCGCGATCGCCGCGCCGAAGCTGGCGCCGCTCAGGCGCAGGTCCACCCCGGAGATCTCCGCCAACGCCGATCGGGCGTAGTACTGCACCGAGAGCTGGCTCGACGCCGTGCCGGCGCGGGCGATGAACCCCTCCCAGATCACGATGTAGAGGAGGCCCCACGCCAGAGCGCGCTTGGCGATCACGCCGAGCAGCACGAAGGGGCCGATGTAGCCGACGACCGCCAAGACGCCGGCGACGACCGTGGCGGTGACGGCAGCAGCGCTCGCCCCCGAGGCCGCGGCGGCGATGGCGAGGGGGACCACCACGACCGGGATCGTCACCAGCGCGGTGGCGGCACCGGCGGCCAGGGCGAGCACCCCACGGCCGATCGGTCGGAACCACAGGTAGACCAGCGTGGAGTCCTCGACCGGGTCGCCGATCGTCGCCGACGCCACCAGCAACGTGACGATGGGAGCGAGGATCCCGAGCCCGTAGAGGTTGACCAGCTCGATCCCCGCCTCGGTCGGGTCGGTCGGACCGGCGAGTCCGATGGAGATCGCGACCGCCACGGCGATTCCGCCGAGCGCGAGGGCGCCGATCAGGCGTCCCCGGGTCGCCACGATCGACACGAAGGCGCCGAGGAGCGATCCGAACCCTGCGAAGGAACTCATCGCGGACCCACCAGGTAGCGGAAGACGCTCTCGAGATCGTCGTCGAGGGCGGACACCTCGTGGAGCCGGACCCCGAGGTCTCGCGCCAGCGGAGCGATCGTCGAGCGCAGGACAGCGACCTCGGAGGTCTCCACCAGGAGCCCGCTCGCGTCGAGGTGGACAGCCGACACCGCGGCGTGGGTGAGCAGAGCGGCGCCGAGACGCCGGGGATCGTCGACTGCGACACGGATCCGGTGGGGACGGTCGTCCATCAGCGCCCGGATGTCGCGGAAGTCGCCCTCGGCGGCGAGTCGTCCCTGGGCGACGACCAGGATGCGGGAACCGATCCGCTCGACCTCGTCCAGCACGTGGCTCGATACGACCACGCATCGGCCCTCCGCTCCGAGCCGGTGGAACAGCGCGATCATCGACACCCGTTGGCGGGGGTCGAGCCCGGTCAAGGGCTCGTCGAGCACCAGCACCTCGGGGTCGTGCACGAGCGCCTGTGCCAGCTTCACCCGCTGGCGCATGCCCTTGGAATAGGTGTCGAGGCCCCGCGGATCATCCGGATCGAGTTCGACGATGTCGAGCGCGCGCCGAGCGGCCGCGTCGGGCTCGGGGACCTGGTGGAGGCGGGCGGCGAGCCCGACGAATCGGGCGGCGTCCATCCGCTCGAAGACCCCGTCCTGTTGCGGGACCAGACCGCACGTGCGGGCGACGCTGACGTCGGTGCGGGGGTTGCGATCACCGACGCAGACCTGGCCGCTGGTCGGGGCGATCAGCCCGCACATGAGTCGCAGCACCGTCGACTTTCCGGCCCCGTTGGGACCGAGGAGTGCGGTGACGCCCGTCCCGATCTCGAAGCTGAGCTCGGAGACGGCGACCACGTCACCGAAGTGCCGGGACACCTCGTCGAACCGGATCGTCGCGGCGTTCACGGTGGGGGTCGTCACGGTCATCGGGTCACCGTCAGGCGGCGGTAGCGGATGACGACGACCGCGGCGAGAGCAACGGTCCAGGCCAGGTTGGCGAACACGACGAGGGAGGTGGCGAGCTCGGGTCGGCCAGGATCGACGTCGGGATAGATCCGGGTGACCATCTCGAAGGGAAGACCGAGCACGTCGACCATCGCCACCGCGACGGGGGCGTCGGCGGCTCCGATGAGGATCGAGGTCACGATGCTCGATCCGAGCAGGACGACGAGTACGCCGCCCGAGGCGAGAGCGACACGGTCGGTGAAGCTCGACACCGCGAGGGAGAGCGTCGTGTGGAGCATGGCGACGACTGCGCCCGCCAGGAGTATTCGACCGAACGTGGCGAACCAGCCGGGGACCGAGCCGGGTCCTGCGCCCTCGAGGGTGAAGGCGAGAAGCATGAGGAGCGGAGGGCCGATCGTCACCACGGCGAGGCACGCCACCACGGCCACTGCCTTGGCGAGGAGGTAGGTGTGGCGGTCGAGGGGCGAGGCGAGGAGCACGCCGAGCAGGCGGGTCCGGCGGTCCGAGCACAACAGCTCCGGGGCGACGAACGCCGAGAAGATCACGATCGCCGAGGTGATGTAGCCGTAGTACTGCCCGTAGCTAGGGAGGATGCCGTCCTGGACCAGTGAGCGGGGGAGCAGGGCGGCCATCCCGACGAAGGTGGCCGCGGGGAGGACCGACAAGCCGATGACGATGATCGGCAGGATCTTCGCCACCGGGCCCCGGCGGATGCCGAGCACTCGGGCGATGCTGTGGAGGGCGAGCGTGCGGATCGAGTGGCCGACGCCGAGTCGGGGGCCCTCGTAGCGGCGATAGCCCCGGTCAGCGATCCGGGCGGAGCCGTTCATCCGGC
>SKKL01000147.1 GCA_007121465.1 Acidimicrobiales bacterium
CGCTCGCACACCGCCCCTGCCTCCCCCGAACCTGTGGGGACGGGGGCGGTGTCGCGCTCGGCCTGATCCACCCCCCATTAGGGTCGGTGCGTGCACACCCGTCTGGCCACACCCGACGACGCGGAGGCGATCCGGGAGATCTACAACGTCGAGGTGCTGTCCTCGACGGTCACCTTCGATCTGGTCCCGCGCAGCCCGTCCGACCAGCGGGCCTGGCAGGAGGCCCGATCGGGGGCCCACGCGGTGCTCGTCGCCGTCGACGACGACGGCACGGTGCTCGGGTTCGGCTCGTTGTCGCCCTACCGCGAGCGACCGGCCTACTCCACGACCGTCGAGGACTCGGTCTATGTGCACCGTGATCACCAGGGCCGAGGGGTGGGGCGCCTGGTGCTCGCCGACCTCGTGGCGCTCGCCGGCTCACACGGCTTCCACACCGTGATGGCCCGGATCGTCGCCGGGCACGACGCCTCGATCGGCCTCCACGCTGCTCTCGGGTTCGAGACCGTCGGCACCGAGCGCGAGATCGGGCGCAAGTTCGGGCGCTGGCTCGACGTGGTGGTCATGCAGCGCATGCTGTGAACGGCCGTCGAGTCCGGACGCGACGAGGGGCGGCACCGGAGTGCCGCCCCTTCGCTGGTGGGCCGGGGAGGATTCGAACCTCCGTAGGCTGAGCCGACGGGTTTACAGCCCGCTCCCTTTGGCCACTCGGGCACCGACCCAACGGAGCACCGAGCCTAGCGGTTCCCCCACCGGGGGCCGAAACCGGCCCAGCGTCGTCCCCCGGGACCGAACCGGGCCGCTACCGTGGCGACCATGCCTACCTTCGACGTCGTCTCCGAGGTCGACCAGCAGGAGATCCGCAACGCGGTCGACCAGGCCGGTCGCGAGGTCGCCAATCGGTTCGACTTCAAGAACACCAACTCGTCGGTCGAGCTCGAGGAGGAGGCGATCACCCTTCGCAGCTCCACCGAGGACCGCCTCATCGCCCTTCGCCAAGTGCTCGAGGAGAAGCTGGTGAAGCGCAAGGTGTCGCTCAAGGTGCTCGACTACGGCAAGGTCGAAGAGGCCTCGGGCGCGACGGTCCGCCAGGAGGTGAAGCTCGTCGCGGGCATCTCCTCGGACAAGGCCAAGGAGCTCAACAAGTTCATCAAGGCGCTCGGGTTGAAGGGTGTCCAATCCCAGACCCAGGGTGAGCAGCTACGGGTGAGTGGCAAGAAGCGGGACGATCTGCAGGCGGTGATCGCCGCCCTCAAGGACGAGGACTTCGGCATCCCGTTGCAGTACCAGAACTTCCGGGACTGACCCGCCGGTGGACGACCCCTACGAGGGTTTCCCTCCCGGGTTCTTCGCCCGGGACGACGAGTCCGACGACGAGGTGTTCTACACACCGGCGCGGATGGTCACCCACATCGACGACGTCGCCATCGAGGCCGTCGGGGAGATCTACCGAGAGCTGGGAGTCGATGGCCGGGTGCTCGACCTGATGGGATCGTGGGTGTCGCACTTCATCGACCGGCCCGACGAGCTGACCGTACTGGGGATGAACGAGGTCGAACTGGCGAACAACCCTCTGGCCGACAACCGGGTGGTTCACGACCTGAACCGCTCCCCCGCTCTGCCGTTCCCCGACCGCCGGTTCGACCACGTCGTGTGCTGCGCCTCGGTCGACTATCTGACTCGCCCGATCGAGGTGTTCGACGAGATCGTCCGGGTACTCGCACCGGGCGGTCAGTTCGTGTGCACCTTCTCGAACCGGGTCTTCCCCACCAAGGCGATCCGGGGATGGCTCCACGCACCGGAGGAGCTGCGACCGGAGATCGTGGGCGAGTACTTCCGCCGGTCCCGAGGCTGGTCGGCTCCGACTGGGCGGCAGTTCCTCGACGGCACGGCGAGCGATCCGCTCTGGGCGGTGTGGGCCACCCGGGTGGTCAGCGACGCTCAGTCGTAGTAGCCGGAGTGGATGTAGACGCAGGGAACGCCTTCGGCGTGGAACATGTCGACGTTGCGTCGATCGTCCTCGAAGGCGAGCCGAAGGTCGAAGCCGAAGGCCCGGAGCTCGGTGACGCTGCGGCGCTTGAACAAGGTCGAGGCCTGGTAGTCGCCGAACTCCCGCATGATGAGCAGGTCCCAGCGCAGCTTGTAGCGGTCGAGCCACCCGAGGGTCTGTGGCTGCACCGAGATGGGGCGAGCGGTGAGCAGGACCACACGGAGGTCGTCGTCGATGACGTCGAGCAGGCGGGCGACCTCGTCGATCAGGTCATCGTCGCCACAGGCGGCGAAAAAGCCCTCCCAGTCGCGGCGTGGTGCCTCGAGGTAGTGCTGGCGCTTGGCGGCGTCGGACAGGACGCCGTCCATGTCGAACACGACGGCGGGCCCGGGATCGACAGCGCCGCTGCGCCACTTCCAGGTGAGGGGGTTCTCGCTCACGATGTGGTCGTCAGTCCTCGTCGGACGAGCCCTCGGCCGCCTTGGCGCTGATCTCGTCGAACACGCCCGGGTCGGCGAGGGTGGTCGTGTCGCCCAGGTCTCGCCCTTCGGCGACATCTCGCAGGAGCCGGCGCATGATCTTGCCACTGCGGGTCTTGGGCAGGTCGGGCACCAGGATGACCGTGCGAGGCCGGGCGATGGCGCCGATCTGGGTGGCGACGTGCTGGCGCAGTTCCTCACCCAGCTCGGGGCCGACCTCGACATCGCCGCGAGCGATGGCGTAGGCGATGATCGCCTGGCCGCTGGTGGGGTCGTTGGCGCCCACCACCGCGGCCTCGGCGACCGACGGGTGCGACACCAGGGCCGACTCGACCTCGGCGGTGGAGATGCGGTGGCCGGAGATGTTCATGACGTCGTCGACCCGGCCCAGCAGCCACAGGTAGCCGTCGTCGTCGATCTTGGCGCCGTCGCCGGCGAAGTAGCGGCCCTCGAATCGAGACCAGTAGGTGTCGTGGTAGCGCTCGGGGTCGCCCCAGATGCCCCGCAGCATGCCGGGCCACGGACGGGTGAGGGTGAGGTAGCCACCGCCCCGTTCGATGGGATTGCCGGCGTCGTCGACGACCTCGACGCCGATGCCGGGGATGGGGAAGGTGGCCGAACCGGGCTTGGTGGTGGTGACACCGGGAAGCGGGGTGATCATGTGCCCGCCGGTCTCGGTCTGCCACCAGGTGTCGACGATGGGACACCGCTCGCCACCGATGTGGGCGTGGTACCACATCCACGCCTCGGGATTGATGGGCTCACCGACGGTGCCGAGCAGCCGCAGCGACGAGAGGTCGTGCTTCTCGGGCTCCTCGACCCCCCACTTCATGAAGGTGCGGATGGCGGTGGGCGCGGTGTAGAGCTGAGTGACGCCGTAGCGCTCGACGATGTCCCACAGGCGGTCGCGGCCGGGGGTGTCGGGGGTTCCCTCGTACATGACCTGGGTGGCGCCGTTGGCGAGGGGTCCGTAGACGATGTAGCTGTGGCCGGTGACCCACCCGATGTCGGCCGCGCACCAGTACACGTCGGTGTCGGGCTTCAGGTCGAACACCACCTTGTGGGTGTAGGCGACCTGGGTGAGGTAGCCACCCGTGGTGTGCATGATGCCCTTGGGCTTGGCGGTGGTGCCCGAGGTGTAGAGCAGGAAGAGGAGCTGCTCGGAGTCCATCGGTTCGGCCGGGCAGGTGGGGTCGGCGTCGGCCATGACCTCGTGCCACCAGTGGTCGCGGCCCGGTTCCATGTGAACCTCGGTGTCACAGCGGTTGACGACCACCACGTGCTCGACCGACGGGGTGCTGGCCACGGCGAGATCGACGTTGGGCTTGAGCATCGAGGGGGCGCCCCGCCGGTAGCCGGCATCGGCGGTGATGATGACCGTGC
>SKKL01000242.1 GCA_007121465.1 Acidimicrobiales bacterium
CCCTCGAGGAGAGCCTCGCGGCGGTGTTCGCCGGTTCGTCCACCCTCGACGGAGTCGACTTCGACGGCGGAGAGCTGGCTCAGGGAAAGGTCGTGCTGTGGTTCTGGGCGCCGTGGTGTACGAGCTGTCGAGCCGAAGGACCCCGAGTGGCCGAGGTCGCCGAGGCCTACGCGGACCAGGTTCGCATCGTCGGTGTTCCCGGGCGTGGCCAGGTGTCCGCCATGAACCAGTTCGTCGACGACACCGGAACCGGCGCGCTCGAACACGTCATCGACGACGACGGCAGCATCTGGACCGCGTTCGAGGTCTATGGACAACCCGCCTTCGCCTTCGTCGACGAGAACGGGCGTATCGAGGTGTTCGTCGGCACACTCGGTTCGGCTCTCGAGGACCGCGTCGCCGAGCTCGCCAGCACCTAGGTCGTCGTCGTGACCGAGTCTCTGGCGTTGGCGGTCGCCGCCGGGATGGCGGCGACGGTCAACCCGTGCGGGTTCGCCCTCCTGCCGGCCTACCTCGCTGCGTTCGTCGGACTCGACGGTTCGGGTGGGGGAGTTCCACGCGCCATCGGCCGGGCGCTCGCGGTATCGGCGGTGCTCACCGCTGGTTTCGTCGCGGTCTTTGGGGCGTTCGGCGCTGTCGTGACCCCCTTCGCCCTTCAGATCGAGCAGCACCTTCCCTGGGTCACGATCGTGATCGGAGTCGGACTCGTCGGGCTGGGGGTCGTCCTGCTGTCCGGGCGCGAGATCAGCCTTCGGATTCCCCGCCTGTCCCGCGGTGGACGCGACGGGACCCTGCCGTCGATGTTCCTGTTCGGTGTGTCGTTCGCGGTCGCCTCGCTGTCGTGCACCATCGGTCCGTTCCTGGCGGTCACGACCGCCACGTTCCGGGCCGAGAGCTGGCTGTCGGGCATGACGGTCTTCGTGGCCTACGGCCTCGGCATGGGAGTGGTGATCACCATCCTCACCGTCTCGGTGGCGCTCGCTCGCGAAGGTGCCGTCAGACGGGTCCGCAGCCTGATCCCCCGGGTGAACCGCATCGCGGGCGGGCTCCTCGTCGTGGCCGGTGTCTACGTGGCCTACTTCGGGTGGTACGAGATCCGGGTCCTGGGCGGAGCCACCGGCGACCCGATCGTCGACCGGGCGTCGGCGGTGCAGTCGTGGCTGCAGAGAACGATCGTGCCGGCCGATCCCACATCGTTCCTCGTCACCGCCCTCGTGATCATCGCCGCGGTGGGCGCCGCCGCGGCGATCGCGAGTCGTCGGCGTTCCGCTCGGAACGGGACCACCGAGCCGGGAAGTGGCGAGAACCCGCTGGAGCAGCGGAGTCTTCCGCAACACCGTTGGTCGCCATCGGGTTCCCCCGTTGTGGCCGATGAGATCGTCGTCTACTGGCGACCGGGATGCCTCTTCTGCGCAGCGCTCCTGCGACAGCTCGACAAACGCGGCGTCGCTCACCGACGCGTGAACATCTGGGACGACCCATCGGGTGCCGAGGTGGTGCGTGCCGCCGCCAACGGCAACGAGACGGTTCCGACCGTCGCCGTCGGCCCCGTCACGGTGGTCAACCCCGATGTCCACGCGGTGCTGTCACTCGCAGCCGACCACGTTTCCGAGGCCGTGCCCGCCGACTACGAGCCTCCCCAGCCGGGGCGCTTCGGTCGGTGGGTGCTCGAGCGGCTCGGCGATACTTCAGGTCTTCGATGACGGGCCCGGTGAGCAGTCCGTCCCCGGCTATCACGACCAGCTCGTCGAGATCGAGGCGATCGCGGCCGTCGTCGACGGGTGATGGCGCCTACGCTGCGCCCATGAGAGCAGCTGTCTACTACGAGACCGGTTCGCCCGACGTGTTCCGGTACGAAGAGGTGCCCGACCCCGCCCTGCATCCGAAAGGGGTGATCGTCGAGGTCGAGGCGATCAGCATCGAGGGCGGCGACACTCTCAACCGGCTGGGTGGGGAGATGCCTGCCACTCCGCACATCGTCGGGTACCAGTGCGGTGGCACGATTCGGGAGGTGGGAGCCGAGGTGACCGACCGCGAGGTCGGCCAGCAGGTCGTGCTGACGGTTCCCCACGGCTCTCACGCTGAGCTGGTCGGTGTGCCCGCCACCTCGACGTGGCTCGTGCCCGACGGTCTCGACATCGTGCCGGCGGCTTGTGTGCCGATCGCTTTCGGCACCGCCGACGACTGTCTGTTCGAGTTCGGGCGTCTCGTCGCGGGGGAGACGGTGCTCGTGCAAGCAGGCGCGGGTGGAGTGGGGATCGCCGCCATCCAGCTCGCCAAGCGGGCTGGTGCCACGGTTCTCGCGACGGCGTCGTCAGACGACAAGCTCGAGCGGCTCGAGCGGCTCGGGCTCGACCACGGCATCAACTATGTCTCGAGCGACTTCGTCGCCGACGCTCGCCGCCTCACTGACGGTCGCGGCGTCGATCTCGTCGTCGACTCGGTGGGGTCCACCCTGGCCGGCAGCATCCAGGCGCTCGGCTATCGGGGCCGCATCTCCTATGTGGGCGACGCCGGCCGCGACAAGGTGCCCGCCGACGTCGGTGCCCTCCGGGCCCAGAACCAGTCGATCACCGGGGTGTTCCTCGGCGCTGAGCTCGCCCACGGGCCGAGGGCGCACGACAACATCGCCCGGCTCCTCGACGAGGTCGCGAGTGGCGCCCTCGAGGTGGTGGTCGACCGGACGTTCCCCCTCGCCGACGCAGCCGACGCCCACGCTTACATGGAGGAGCGACGGGCCTTCGGGCGGGTCGTGCTCGTCCCCTGAGCTACCCCGCTCGTCAGGCTGGGGTCCAGCGCGGCTAGAGGACCGTCACTCGCCACTCGGGACGATGTCGTCTGGCGGGTCTCGATGTCCGATCGCCTCGACGAGGTCGGAGATGTCGTGGTGTCGCTCGAGCGGATGGCGCATCGGGTGGTCGAGGTCTACCCGGTAGCGGTTGCGTCGGCCGGCCCGCTCGCGGGAGATGTACCCGGCCGCTTCGAGGTCGCTGACGATCTGCATTGCGGTGCGCTCGGTGACCCCCACCAGGAGAGCGATGTCGCGCAAGCGCAGGTCAGGGGTGCGGGCGATGGCGAGCAAGACGTGTGCGTGGTTGGTGAGGAACGTCCAGCTCCGACGGTCAGCGTCGCTCATACCTCCACGCTATCTGCTGGCTGATTCACGCGTAACGAATTAGGGATTGCATCACATGAAATAAACTGCGTATGATTCGTCTCGTGAAAATCGAATGTACCGAATCCACGCTCGGGGGTCACCAATGATTGCGGTGTCGGCGCTTCTCCTCGCCGTGTCGGCTCCGGTCATCGGCGCCCTCGCGGCGGCCGCGGGGCGGGCTCCGGCTCGCTCTGGACGGTTCCTGACCATCTCACTGGGAGCGGGGACGATTGCGTCGACTGCCCTTCTGGTCGCAACTGCCAGCGCCAGCGATGGGATCGTCGACGCGGAGGTGATGGGGTCGGACCGAGCGACGGCATTGCTCGCCCTCGTCACCCTGGCGACGGCGACCGTCGTCTCGAGTTTCGCCACCCGGAGCCTCGACCGCGACGCTCGTACGGCCCGCTTCTTCGCGGCGATCGGCGTCCTCGTCAGCGGCACCGTGCTCGCCGTCCTCGCCGTCCACCCTGTTGCGTTCGTGGTCGGCTGGATCGTGGCCGGCTGGGCGCTCGTCGACCTCGTCGGATTCGATTCCGGCTCCACGGGCGCGGCCCGAGCGCGCCGTCGGATCGCGTCGTCGTTGGCGGTGGGTGACACCGCCTTGGTCGCTGCTCTGGCCGTCGCGTGGGTCTCCGTCGGCGGTTCGCCACTCGAACGGGAGGCCGTCGATTCTCTCCGCGATGCCACGTTCGGGGGACTCCCCGCGTTGCACGTGGTGGCCGTTCTGCTCGTCGTCGCCGCTCTTTCACGCTCGGCGATCACCCCGTTCCACCGCTGGCTCGTCGGGACGATCACCGCTCCGACCCCAGTATCGGCTGTCGTGCACGCGGGCTTTGTCAGCGGGGGAGGGATCCTGCTCATCCGATCCGCTGACGTCTTCGTCGCCTCCGCCCCGGCGGTCCTCCTCGCCTTCACCGCCGCGATGCTCACCGTCCTCCTCGCCTCGGCGGTGAGCATCGCTCGACCCGACGTGAAGGGCTCCCTGGCTTGGTCAACGGTCGCTCAGATGTCCTTCATGGTGGTCCAGTGCGCGGTCGGCGCCTTCAGCAGCGCGGTCTTCCACATCGCGGGTCACGGGATGTACAAGGCAGCCCGGTTCCTCGGTGCTGGCGACACCGTTCTCGCAGAGGTCCGGTCCCATCGCCGTCCATCCGGCGGCCCAGTGATGGCCGTGTCGGTGCGGCTGATGGTGACCGCCGCCGTCAGCACGGTGGCGGTAACCGCTGGGATGTGGCTCATCCCACCACTCGTCAACGATCCGGGCCGCATCCTCATCGGTGTATTCGCGTGGATCACCGCAGCATCCGCGCTGAACGGCTGGCTGCGTCGGCATCCCTTCTCGACGATGACCACCATCCTGATCGGATCGGCTTCCACCGTCGCTGCCGTGTTCACCTACCTGGCCGGGCTCCGCGCGGTGGAGGGGTTCCTGAAGCCAGCCCTCGACTCGCCGGTGACCGCCGTCGGCGCAGTTCCCCTGGCGCTCACCGTCGCCGGTCTCGGCCTCGTCCTGGCAACGGCGACGCTCGCGTCAGGGAGGTTCGGCGATCGGATCCGGGCTGCGACCGAGCGGGTCCGGATCCGCTGGAGTGAACCTGTGTCGCTGCGGTCGGGCCCGGCCGCCTCAACCACACCGATCCTGATGGTCGACGTTGACGAGGTGACCCGCGCCGAGATCCGGGTCGACGTCGCCAGGGCGACCGACGTGGTCGCCCCGATGTGGCCGCTCTCCTCGTTCGTCGCGGTGAACCCGCTCGGTGATCTCGAGCCGCTCGGCTTCGACCGGGCGACTGCCGAAGCTCGCCGGTGGAGGAGGGCGCGCACCCACCTGCCACTGGAGGAGTTCCGGGCTGATCACGCGCGCGGTCTGACCCGAGCGACCGACCTGGAATACGTGGTTCGGGAACAGTTCGCGGCCGTCTGCGCTCGCCCGCCCGTGGGAGCCGGCGGCCGTCTCCTGGAGCCCGTCGAGGTCATCCTGGCTGACCTCCTGCACGGCCCCGATGCCCCGACACCGCAGAGTCCACGTACCGAACTGGAACGGCGAGGGGACCCAGCCGTGTCGATCGTCATCGACCACCTCGTCGCCGAGTGGGTCTCCGCCCATCTCGCTCGGGCCGAGAGCGGACCGAGGCTGATCGCTTCGCTCCGGCGGGCCGCGGCGATTCGCGACCCCCGGCTCGCCGCAGTGGTGGGACGGGCGGGGATGGACTGGATCCTTGAACTCGACGACGACCCTGCCGCCGTCATCGGGGCAGCCTGTGCGGCGATGGGTCTCGATCCGTCCGACCGCACCGACGAGATCCGGGGTCAACTCAGTCGCCTCGCCGGTTGGGCCGGTCTCGCGAAGTGGCGGACCGCGTGGGCCCCGGCGACGGACCGACGGCCGATGATCGCCCCCATCGACATAGCCGCGGTGAGGATGGCGCTCGACGCGGCAGTCCTGCACGCCACCCCCGAGCCGGCCTCGGTGGATGACGTGGCGGCGTCGACCGCCGGGCGGGTCCGCGAGTCAGATCTGCTCGAGCAGCGGGTGCGGACGGTGGCCGACGTGTTGGGCTGTTCCGGCGGCGCAGCCGATCTCGACTCGGTCCGGTCCGTCCTCGCCGAGGTTCCCGCCGACTCCCGAACAGCGGTCTGGCTGCGGGCGCAGGAGCGGGCGTTCGACGAGAAGCTGCTCGGAATGCTCGACGAGGCTCCGGTCGCTGATCGCGACGAGCACGTGGTCGCTCAGGCCGTGTTCTGCATCGACGTCAGGTCCGAGGGGCTCAGGCGCCACCTCGAGGAGTCCCCGGGCATCGAGACGCTGGGGTTCGCCGGCTTCTTCGGTGTTGCTCTCGACGTCCGGCGTCTCGGCTGGGACCACTCCGAGCCGCGGTGCCCGGTCCTCGTCGCCCCGTCGGTGCCCGCCAGCGAGCAGCCGCGGCCCGAGGCGCTGGGGGCGGTCAGCCTGGCGCTCGGCAACGAGTGCGGTCGGGCCGGAGCGCGTTCGGCCCACGACACGGCCAAGTCGGCGCCGGGTGCTCCCTTCGTCCTGGCCGAGGCCCTGGGCTGGTTCACCGGTGTCGCAGCCGGCATCCGAACGCTCCACCCCCCGCGTGTCCGGCCGCCGGCCCCGCGGTCGACTCGGGTGACCATCGACGACTCGGTACTGGTCGAACAGCGGGTCTTCGCCGCCGAAGCCGTGCTTCGCACCATGGGCCTCGTGGAGCGGATGGCGCCACTCGTACTCCTGTGCGGCCACGCCAGTCGAACGGTCAACAACCCCCACGCCTCGGCCCTCGACTGTGGGGCGTGCGGCGGTGCCGCGGGTGACGACAATGCCTTGGCCGTCGCGGCCCTGCTCAACTCCGTCGACGTTCGCCATGGCCTGCTACAGCGCGGCATCGAGATCCCCGACGACACCTGGTTCGTGGCCGGGGTCCACGACACTGCCAGCGACCACGTCACGATCCTCGATCGCTCGACGGTCCCCGAGACCCATCGTGCCGCGGTCGCCGAGCTGGAGTCGGCCCTGGCGCGCGCGGGGGCAGCCCGTGCGGCGACCCGGGCGATCGAGCTGCCCGGTCCCGATGCCCGAGTCCGGGACCGCGGCGTGGACTGGGCCCAGGTGCGACCCGAGTGGGGTCTCGCCGGTGCGGCCGCGTTCGTGATCGGACCACGATCGGCCACCCGCGGACTCGACCTCGGGGGTCGGGTGTTCCTGCACGGCTACGACGCCGAGCACGATCCCACCGGGAGGGTCCTGGAGACGATCATGACCGCCCCGATGGTGGTCGCCCATTGGATCTCCGCCCAGTACTACTTCTCGACCGTTGACCCGGAGGTCTTCGGAGCGGGGGACAAGCTGATGCACAATGCGATCGGCTCGATCGGTGTCGTGTCCGGTGACGGCGGGGACCTGAGGGTCGGGCTCCCGCTGCAGAGCACCCACGTCGACGGTCGTCGACAGCATCAGCCGTTGCGGCTCTTGTCGGTGATCCAGGCCGATCTGACCTCCATCGAGGAGATCATCATGCGCCACAGCATCCTGCAGACGCTGGTGTCAGGATCGTGGCTACGGATCGCCGCGCGCTCGCATCCCGGCGAGGCCTGGTCGGTCCGCACTCCCGACGGCACGTGGGTCACGAGCCCCCGTCTGCCCGCCGACACACCCGCCCCCGTGACTTCCTCCGACCCATCCCACACCCCATCCCCGGACGAGCCGCTGCTCGACCCGGTACTCGATGCCCTGGAGCTGACATGACCGAATCGTCCACCACCGAATCACACTGGAGCGGGCTCACCCCGATGGCCCGCATCGAGGTCGTCGTGGACGGAACCCACGTGCCGACCGTGCGCGACCTCCTCCTCGAAGCAGGAGCGACGGGGTACACCGCCTTCCGCGGTGTGTCGGGCTTCGGTCATCACGGGGAGCGGCACGGACACCTCCTCTTCAACGACCGTGACAGTCTCGCCATGCTCATCAGCGTCATGCCCTTCGATCGCGTGGCGCCGGTGGTGGCTGGCATCCGCCGGCTGCTCGACGAACAACACGGCGTCGTGTTCGTCAGCGAGACCCACGTCAGCCGGCCGGAGTACTTCCTGGCCGGCTCAGGCGGCGGTCCTGCCTGAGGTGAAGTCCGGAAGGACGCGTGCGGCTCAGGCGGCGTCGATGACCACCACGGGTGGGTCGTCGAGGCCGTGCTGGGCGGCACACAGCGCCCGGTAGGCCGGGAGCAGCGAGTGGGCGTCGAGGACCGAGACGACGTTGCCGTCGGCGTCCAGATCGAGGTTGGCGCCGTGGATCGTGAAGAACACCTCGGTCGTCTCGTCGTTGTCGACCGGGACGTGGAGGGTGTGGGTCGACCCGGCCGGCTCGAAGAGGTAGGACCCGGCGGTGTTCTCCGCGTCGGGGCTCTCGAGGTAGTGCCACCGGCCGCGGGTGGTGAACGCGTACACGTTCCCGGTGTGCTTGTGGGTGGGCAGCACGAGCCCGGCCGGGAACCGGGTGCGGACCGTCCACACCCCCTGGGCCAGGTCGACCTGGAGGAGCTGGAGGTCGGTGCCGTCGGGCAGGGTGACGAAGGGCAGGTCGTCCTCACCCCGGTGGATCGTCGGAGGGGCGGTATCGACGTGAGCGCTCATGCCCCCAACACTACGACGGTCGCCGGGACCGAACAGGCCTCGACGACCTCACCCGCGCCCTGGGTGGAAGTTGAGTATCGAGCGTTCTCACGTGCCGGTCCAGTGCGGGTCGCGCTTCTCCAGGAACGCGCCGATGCCCTCACGCGCGTCGGCGGTCGAGGCGTTGGCGACCATCGTGGCGGCAGCCAGGTCGTAGGCCTGGCGCTGATCGAGGTCGAGCTGGCGGTGGAAGGTGCGCTTCCCGAAAGCGATGGTGAGCGGGCTCGCCGAGGCGATCTTGGCGGCGAGCTCGTCGACGGTGGCTCCCAGCTCCTCAGGGTCCACGACGGTGTTCACCAATCCCCAGTCCGCCGCGGTCGGGGCGTCGATGAGCTCGCCGGTGAGCAGCATCTGCATGCTGCGCTTGGGTCCGATGGCACGAGACAGCGGGACCATGGGGGTCGAACAGAACAGGCCGATCCGCACACCCGGCGTGCCGAACCGGGCGCCGGACTCGGCGACGGCGAGGTCGCAGGCAGCGACGAGCTGACAGCCCGCAGCGGTGGCGACCCCGTGCACCTGGGCGATGACCGGCTGGTCGATCGACTGCACCGTCTCCATGAGGTCGACGCAGGCCTGGAAGATCCGAGTGTGGTCGGCGGTGTTTCCCTCGACCACCTCGGCAAGATCGTGCCCAGCGGAGAAGCACGGGCCCTCACCGGCGATCGCGACGACCGGTCCTCGGGCCGACCTCAGCGCGGTGGTGAGCTCGACCATGAGTTCCAACGACAGGGCATTGCGCTTGTCCGGCCGATCCATGACCAACCGGGTGACGCTGTCGGACTCTTCGACTCGAACGAGGCTCATGCCGCCATGATGCACCGGGTGGGGGAGCAGAGCCCGGTCAACCGTCCCCGAAGGCGTGGCGGGCCCACGCCAGAGTGCCCGACTCCATCCCCTTGAACTTGGGGACCTCGGCGAGTTCGGCGACGAACAGGGCGGCGCCCGACGGTAGGGCGTCCTTCAGTGCGTGATACACCGCCGATCGCTGGTGAGGGCTGGCCACGAATGCGAGCGACTCGTCCAGGGGGACGATCTCCTCCCACGGGCCGTCGGCGAGAGGGTCGATTCCCTCCGCGCTGTAGGCGAGGTAGACCGTCACGTTCGCTCGGCCGGAGCGGGATGTGGCCAGGTGCCGGAACGGAACGCCGCCCACGCTCCGGTCGAGCCGAGCGCCCAGGCGACGAGCACGGGCTGGAAGAACAGGCGGACGAAGCGCTTGCGGTCGGTGTCGAGCCCGAACGCGTCGGTCCCTTCCATCCACTGGGCGATGTTTCCCGGGAAGATGGCCACGAAGAAGGCGGCGACGATCGTGCCGACGAGCACGCGGTGGCGAGGCAAGCCGATCAGGGCCGCGCCGAGTGCGAGCTCCACCACCCCCGACCCGATCACGACGAGGTCCTCGTCGAGGGGGAACCAGTCCGGCACCTGCGCCTGGAACTCCTCGCGTCGGGTCGTGAGATGCGCCGTGCCTGCTCCGAGGAGCGCTCCCCCCAACAACCAGCGCAGCAGAACCCAACCTCGTGATCGTCCCATGACGACTCCTTCCCTCGTCATCAATCCTGCCGGGAGGCGGAGGAACCGCCACCGCGGCGTCGGGGGTCGACCCGGTCCCGTTGGCCGAGCCGACCCCCGGCGGCGGTCAGCGATTGCCGCGGCGGCCGGCTCTCCCGGTGGTGGGGGGAGGGACGCCTCGGCCCGGACGGGCGAGACGTGCGGCTCGGGCGGGAGACGCCCTCGGGTCGGGTCCCCTTCGGGGTGGTCCTGCCGGGGCTGGAACCGCGACGGCGTCCTCGGTCTTTCGGTGTTGGCATGTGATCCCCTTCCTGCTGGGTCGGGACCGGGACGCGCACCATCCGGCGCCCGCCCGATCGGCGGTCGCCGGCGACGTCGCCGAGCACGGCACACGCAGGCGTGGCCGTCCTCGGCGACGAGCACCGGGAGGAACAGCGACGGGGCTCTGATCCCGAGGACTGATCCCCGCGACCGCCTCGACGTCGCCGATGCACGCATCGCGTGCCGGTGCTCACAGCTTCATGACAGGCAACGGTAGAGGCGCCGGATCCGGCAGGCGAGCGAGTTTCGCGCCGGTGTCTGCACCCCTGGGAGGTGAAGGGCTCGCCAGGGCTGTACCATGTGTGGAGCGACGGTCACGCGGATCGCCGCATGAAGAGAAGAGAAGTTAGTTGACTACAGGTACCGTAAAGTTTTTCAACGCCGAGAAGGGTTTCGGCTTCATCTCCCGTGACGGGGGGGACGACGTGTTCGTCCATTACTCCAACATTCAGGGCAGTGGCTACAAGAGCCTCGACGAGGGTCAGCAGGTCGAGTTCGACGTTGCTCCTGGTCGCAAGGGCGAAGAAGCCCAGAACGTCCGAGTCGTCTGACTCAACCCACGGCGTTGGATCGGCGAGGAACACTGGGTTCGCCCGGAGTTCCTCGCCGTTTCGCGTCTGGGCCCGGAGTCCTCGGTCCCGAGCAGAGGACGATAAGCTGGCGCCGTGAGCGCCTCCGGTGATCTACCCGACCCGTGGGACCGCTTCGACCCCGACGATGGGGTGCTCGTCCTCCCCGGTGACGACGCTCGCCTGTTGATGCACCTGCTCGACACCTTCGAGCGCCTTCTGCGCAACGGCGACCTCACCGAACGCCAACTCGAGTTCCTGACCCCCGAGGGCACCGGTCCGGCCCACTCGGCCGACGACCTCATGCTCGCCCAGGTCGTCTCCGAGGCGCTCGCCACCCTTCGCTCCCAACTCGACGAGTAGACGCCCCCGGCGCACTGTGTCATCGGACACATCGCGGCCGCCGGTCGGTTACCGTCGGGCCCATGAGCACACTGCCTCGGGTCGACCTGCTCGATGCTGCCGCCTTCGACGGCGGTCAGCCCCACGAGACCTTCGCCTGGCTCCGCGACCACGACCCGGTGCACTGGCACGACGAGGCTGACGGCCCGGGGTTCTGGGCGGTCACCCGCTATGACGACGTCAAAGCGGTCGGGCGCGATGCCGAGACGTTCTCCTCGGCCTACGGCATCATGATCCCCGGGTCGGGCGGCCAGCTCGGGGGCGGGGCACCGCGGATGATGATCACGATGGACCCGCCCGATCACACCGGGTTCCGCCAACTGGTCGTGCCCGAGTTCTTGCCCAACGCGGTGCGGGAGATGGTGCCCCAGATCAGCGAGCTCGCCACCCAGATCGTCGACGGGGTGATCGAGAGGGGGGAGTGCGATCTCGTCACCGACGTCGCCGGCCTGATGCCGTCCTATGTCATCGCCGAGATGCTCGGCATCCCCCACGCCGACGGCGTCGCCCTCTACGACCTCACCGAGACCATCCACAGCACCCGCGACCCCGACGATCCCGACGCCGGTATGCGAGCGGTCATGGAGATGCTCCAGTACGCCCACGGCGTGTGGGAGGACCGGCGGGCCACACCCCGCGACGACCTGTCGACCACCCTCGCCCACGCGACCGTCGACGGTGAGCCGCTCAGCGAGCTCGACTTCGGGATGTGGTTCTTGTTGCTCGTCGACGCGGGCGGGGACACCACCCGCAACCTCGTGGCCACCGGCATGCACGCGCTGCTCGAACACCCCGACCAGCTCGCCTTCGTGTGCGACGACCTCGACTCCCGCCTGAACCCGATGGTCGAGGAGCTTCTGCGCTGGGTCAGCCCGGTGGTCTACATGCGCCGCACCGCGCTGCGACCGGCGAAGATCGGGGACACCCATATCGCCGAGGGCGACAAGGTGGTCATGTACTACGGGTCGGCGAACCGCGACCCGCGAGCGTTCGACGCCCCCGACGTGTTCGACGTGACCCGCCGGCCCAACGACCATGTGGCCTTCGGCGGGGGCGGTCCCCACTTCTGTCTCGGCGCCCGCCTCGGGCGGGCGGAGGTCCAGGCCCTCCTCCGAGAGGTGCTCACCCGCCTCGACGGACTGCGGCTGGCAGGTGAACCCGACTGGCTCGCCTCGACGTTCATCTCGGGGGTCCGTCACCTCCCGGTGGAGTTCCGGCCGGGCACTCGCTCCACCGGCTGAGCTGGTCGAGGAGGCTGCATCCGGCATTCGGTTTGCGAACCGAGCGACCGCCGGTAAACGTGTCCTCTATGTCGATCGCCATCACCGAAGACCACCGAACCCTTTCCAGCACCGCCGCTGACCTCCTCGGTCGGCGAGACGCCCGGGGCGCTGCCCGCTCCCTGCTTGAGAGTTCCGACGAGCCGATGCCGCCCTTCTGGGACGAGATCGCCAACGTCGGCTGGCTCGGACTCCACCTCCCCGAGGAGCACGGAGGTTCGGGGTACGGGATCTAAGAGCTCGTCGTGGTCGTCGAGCAGTTCGGGCGCTCGGTCGCCCCGGGGCCGTTCGTACCCACCGTCATCGTCAGCGCGGTCATCGCGGCGGCAGGTGACGACGACCTCAAGGCCCGCTTGCTGCCGGGGCTCGGCGACGGTTCGAACACCGGCGCGGTTGCTCTCGGCGGGTCGGTGACGGTATCGGGGGCGACCGCCAGCGGCTCGGCCGGCGTCGTGCTCGGCGCCCCGCTCGCCAACGTGCTGCTCGTTCCCGCCGGCGACGATGTCGTGGTCGTGGAGGTGGGCGACGGAGTCACCCTCACCGAGGCGCCGGCCCTCGACCCCACCCGCCGCTCGGCCCGCGTGACCCTCGACGGTGCGCCGGCCACGGTGATCCCCGGCGCCCGGGCCGTCCTCGTCGACCTGGCTCGGGTCATCCTCGGCGCCGAAGCGATGGGCATGTCGCGCGAGTGCACTGATCTCGCAGCGGCCTACTCGAAGGAGCGCCAGCAGTTTGGTCGACCCATCGCCATGTTCCAGGGTGTGAAGCACCACTGCGCCAACATGGCGGTCGCCACCGAGCTGCTGACCAGCGCTGTGTGGGACGCCGCCCGGGCCGCCTCGACCGGCGGTGACCAGCTCTCCTACGCTGCGGCCGTCGTCGGGTCGCTCGCCGCCCCCACCGCCGACTTCTGCGCCAACATCAGCACTCAGATCCACGGCGGCATCGCCATCACCTTCGAGCACGACGCCCACCTGTTCATGCGCCGGGCCACCACCCTGCTCGCCCTGGTCGACCACAAGGCCGCCGCCGCCGAGCTCACCGACCTCGTGCGCTCGGGTGTCGTGCGGGCCAAGACCGTCGAGCTGCCGCCCGAGGCCGAGGCCA
>SKKL01000193.1 GCA_007121465.1 Acidimicrobiales bacterium
AGCGACCGCAGCGGCGCACCGTTCTCGGCAACAGCGTCGCGCACTGCGTCGAGGGCGCGGTCGAGGTCGTCGGCGTTGACCTCGAGCACCAGGCGGCCGTGTTCGACGGCGACCTCGAAACCTCGATCGCGGACCCCGCTGGCCACCGCGTCGGCACCGGAGTCGAGCTCGACCACCACCCCCGAGCTGTCGCCCAGGACCGACTCGAGGGGGCCGGAGGCGACCACCTTTCCTCCGCCGAGGATGACGACCGAGTCGCAGACGCGCTCGACCTCGTCGAGGAGGTGGGAGGAGACGATCACGTCGATCGACAGCTCCCGGCCGATGCGCGCGATGAGGGAGAGGATCTCCTCCCGCTGGACCGGGTCGAGGCCGTCGGTGGGCTCGTCCAACAGGACCAGGCGGGGATCGTGAGCGATGGCCTGGGCCAGCTTCACCCGCTGACGCTGGCCGGTCGACATCGTGCCGATCCCGCGGTAGCGCTCCTCGCCGAGTCCGACGAGCCACAGGGCGTCGCTGGCGCGAGTCGTGGCCGCCCGTCGGGGGATCCCGTGCACCCGCGCCACGAGGGTCACCAGGTCGTGGGCCCTCAGGTCCGGGGGCATGGTGTGGTGCTCGGGTGAGTAGCCGACCCGAGCCCGGATCTCGGGTCCGGCGTGGGCGGGGTCGTCGCCGAAGACCTCGAGCCCGCCGCCGTCGGGTCGGTGCAACCCGAGGATCATGCCGAGCAGAGTGGTCTTGCCCGACCCGTTGGAGCCGAGCAGTCCGGTGATGCCGGAACCGACGGTGAAGCTGGCGTCCTCGAACACGACGGTCGACCCCCACGACTTGGCGAGGCGGTCGGCCGTGACGACGGGTGGGGCGGTCGGGGTGGTCACCGACGGTCATCGTAGGTGCTGATGATCACTAGTCTGGCGCCATGAGCGATCCCATGAAGCCCCGATCCCACGAGGTTACGAGCGGCTACGAGCGAGCCCCGGCTCGGGCGATGCTGCGGGCGGTGGGAATGACCGACGCCGACTGGGACAAGCCGCAGGTCGCGATCGCCTCGTCGTGGAACGAGGTGACGCCCTGCAACCTGCCCCTCGACACCCTCGCCAAGCGGTCCAAGTCCGGGGTGCACGACGCCGGCGGCTATCCCATCGAGTTCACCACCATCGCAGTGAGCGACGGCATCTCGATGGGCCACGAGGGCATGCGGGCGTCGCTGGTGTCCCGGGAGGTGATCGCCGACTCGGTCGAGACGATGATGCACGCCGAGCGCTTCGATGCCATGGTCACCCTCGCCGGGTGCGACAAGTCCCTCCCCGGCATGCTCATGGCCGCGGCGCGGATCAACCTGCCGTCGGTGTTCCTCTACGGCGGCTCCATCCTGCCCGGCAACCACAACGGCCGGGTCCTCGACATCACCAGCGTCTTCGAGGCAGTCGGGGCTCGGGCGGCCGGCACCATCGACGACGCCGAGCTCGACGCCATCGAACGTGAGGCGTGCCCGACGATCGGGTCCTGCGCCGGCATGTTCACCGCCAACACGATGGCCTCGGTGGCCGAGGCGCTCGGCATGTCCCTGCCGGGCTCGGCGTCGGCGGCCGCGGTCGACCGGCGGCGTGAGGAGTACGCCATCGCCAGTGGCGCTGCGGTCGTGAACCTGCTGCGTCTCGGCATTCGGCCCCGCGACATCCTCACCAAGGAGGCGTTCGAGAACGCCATCGCGGTGGTCATGGCCCTCGGTGGGTCGACCAATGCTGTTCTCCACCTGCTCGCCATCGCCTACGAGGCTCGGGTCGACCTCACGCTGGAGGACTTCAACGCCGTCGCTGCCCGGGTCCCCCACCTCGCCGACACCAAGCCCCACGGCAAGTACCACATGTGGGACATCGACCGCATCGGTGGGGTGCCGGTGGTGCTCAAGATGCTGCTCGACGAGGGGCTCCTGCACGGCGACACGATGACCGTCACCGGCAAGACCATGGCCGAGAACCTCGAGATGATCGATCCGCCCGCTCCCGACGGCGAGGTGGTCCGCACCTTCGACAACCCGATCCACGAGATCGGCGGCATCGCCGTGCTGCGAGGTTCGCTCGCCCCCGAGGGTGCGGTCCTCAAGGTCGCCGGCATCGACTTCGACCACTTCGAGGGGCGGGCCCGGGTCTTCGACGGCGAGGACGCGGCGAGAGAAGCGGTGCTCGCCGGGCGGATCGAAGCGGGCGACATCGTCGTGATCCGCTACGAGGGACCCAAGGGCGGTCCGGGCATGCGCGAGATGCTGGCCATCACCGGGGCGATGAAGGGTGTCGGTCGCGGTGCCGACGCCGCGCTCCTCACCGACGGCCGGTTCTCCGGTGGCACCCACGGCTTCTGCATCGGTCACGTCGCTCCCGAGGCGGTCGACGGTGGGCCCATCGCCTTCGTCGAGGAAGGCGACCGCATCGTCGTCGACGTGAACGAGCACCGCATCGACCTGCTCGTCGACGAGGCCACCCTCGCCGAGCGCCGCACCAAGTGGAAGCTGCCCGAACCTCGCTACACCACCGGGGTGCTGGCCAAGTTCGCCCGCCTCGTCCAGGGCGCCGAGCGGGGGGCGGTCACCGAGGCCTGAGCTACCTGCTTCATCCCACGATCGGCCGGTCGTTTGCGGTTCGGCGCGACGTGCTGGCACACTAGAGCCCGTGAGAACTCCGACCGAGCTCCTCGTAGTAGTGACCTAGCGCACGCCGTCGCCTCCTGCCCGCGTGCGCTTTCCGGCCTCCCCCATGGGAGGTCGTTTGCTTTTTCTGACCCATCCACGTTCTAACGAACACCGGCCCCGACGCACACCGTCCGAAGCATCCGAGGAACCCCATGTTGACCAATGGTGGACAGGCACTGATCAAGAGTCTCGAGATGGAAGGCGTCGAGGTGATCTTCGGATTGCCCGGCGGGGCCATCCTCCCGGTGTACGACCCCATCATCGACTCGCCGATCCGTCACATCCTCGTGCGTCATGAACAGGGAGCGGGGCACATGGCCGAGGGGTACGCACACGCCACGGGTCGTCCCGGGGTGGCGATGGTGACCTCCGGTCCGGCGGCCACCAACATCGTGACCCCGCTGTGCGACGCCTACATGGATTCGGTGCCGATGGTGGTCATCACCGGACAGGTCGCCAGCAGCTCGATCGGCACCGATGCCTTCCAGGAGTGCGACACCGTCGGCATCACCCGGTCGGTCACCAAGCACAACGAACTGGTCACCGAAGCCGCCGACATCCCCCGGGTCATCCGCGAGGCGTTCCACATCGCCACCACCGGACGTCCGGGACCGGTCCTGGTCGACATCCCGAAAGACATCGTCGATCCCCAGAACCCGCGGTCGGCGATGGAGTGGTACTGGCCGGAGTCGGTCGACCTGCCCGGCTACCGGCCCGAGACCCGCGGGGACCCTGCGGCCATTCGAGCTGCCGCCGACCTCATCTGTGAAGCCAGGCGGCCGGTCCTCTACGTCGGTGGCGGCGTCCTCAAAGCCCGTGGCGCCGAGGCGTTGCGAGAGCTGGCCGAGCTCACCGGCATCCATGTCGTCACCACCCTCATGGCCCGGGGGGCGTTCCCCGACAGCCATCCGCTCGCGCTCGGCATGCCCGGGATGCATGGCACCTACACCGCCATCACCTCGATGCAGGAGGCCGACCTGTTGGTGGCGCTCGGGAGCCGCTTCGACGACCGGGTCACCGGCAAGCTCGACGGATTCGCGCCCGATGCCAAGATCATCCACGCCGACATCGATCCCGCCGAGATCGGCAAGGTCCGCCGACCCGATGTCGGCATCGTCGGCGACTGTCGCCTCGTCATCGAGGATCTGGTCGAGGTCCTGAAGGAGCGGGGCGGGCCCGACTCCCAGGCCGAGCGTGGTGAGTGGAAGTCCCGCATCAGCGGCTGGCAGGAGCGGTTCCCCCTCACCTACGAGCCGTCGGATCCCGGCGAGCTGCTCAAGCCCCAGTACGTCCTCGAGCAGCTGCGGGATGCGCCGAGCACGCCCGACGACACGATCGTCGTGTCGGGTGTCGGGCAGCACCAGATGTGGACCAGCCAGTACTGGGGTTTCGACCACCCCTACACCTGGGTGAACTCTGGTGGACTCGGCACCATGGGCTTCTCGGTCCCGGCCGCCATCGGGGCCAAGGTCGGCAAGCCCGACCGCACCGTGTGGGCCATCGACGGTGACGGCTGTTTCCAGATGACCGCCCAGGAGCTGGTCACCGCGGCCGCCGAGCGGATCCCGGTCAAGGTCGCCATCTTGAACAACGCCTATCTCGGCATGGTCCGCCAGTGGCAGGAGATGTTCTACGAGGAGCGTTACTCCGAGGTCTACCTGTCTCCCGATCTGCCCGACTACAAGATGTGGGCCGAGGCGATGGGGTGCGTCGGCATGCGGGTCGAGTCGCCCGAGGAGGTGCCGGCGGCCATCGAGAAGGCGAACTCGATCACCGACCGCCCGGTGGTCATCGACTTCCGGACCGACGCACGCGAGAAGGTGTTCCCGATGGTTCCGTCCGGTGCCACCAACTCCCAGGTCGTCGTGCCTCCGTCGCAACAGGACCTGGCTCGATGAGCGAGCCACGTCACCGCACCCTCACCGTCCTGGTCCAGAACAAGGCGGGTGTGCTCGCTCGGGTCGCGGGGCTTTTCGCCCGCCGGGGATACAACATCGACTCGTTGGCGGTGGCGCCGACCGACGACGAGAGCCTGAGCCGCATCACCATCGTCGTCGACGTGGAGTCTGCTCCGCTCGACCAGATCGTCAAGCAGTTGTTCAAGCTCATCAACGTGGTGTCGATCAGCGAGCTGCACCCCCGTGACTCGGTGGAGCGGGAACTGCTGTTGGCCACCGTGAAGGCCGATGGAGAGGTTCGAGCCCGTGTGCTCGAGCTCGTCCAGATCTTCGAGGCGAAGATCCTCAACGTCGGCCACACCGCGATCACCGTTTCGCTCGAGGGCAGTCCCGTCAAGGTGGACGACTTCGAGGAGCTCCTGCGACCCTATGGGATCCTCGAGCTCCAGCGAACCGGCCGGGTCGCTCTTCCCAAGCTCGATCGAAACCTCTGAACAGGAGACCCTCAGTGGCCAACGTGTTGTACGAAAATGATGCCGACCGCTCGCTCATCGCCAACCGCAAGGTGGCGGTCATCGGCTACGGGTCCCAGGGCCACGCCCACGCCCTGAACCTGAAGGAGTCCGGTGTCGACGTGCGTGTCGGACTGCGCGAGGGTTCGTCGTCGGTCGCCAAGGCCTCCGAGGCCGGGCTGCGGGTGCTCTCGGTCGCCGAGGCATCCGCCGAGGCCGACCTCATCATGATCCTGCTGCCCGACACCGAGCAGCAGGCGGTCTACGAGGAGTCGATCGCTCCGAACCTGTCCGAGGGTGACGCCATCTTCTTCGCCCACGGGTTCAACATCCGTTTCGGGCAGATCGTGCCGTCGGCGGGCATCGACTCCGCCATGGTCGCACCGAAGGGTCCCGGTCACCTGGTGCGGCGCACCTACACCGAGGGTGGGGGAGTGCCGTGTCTGATCGCGGTGTCCCAGGACGCCTCGGGCTCGGCCCGTGAGCTGGCCCTGGCCTACGCCGACGCCATCGGCGGGACCCGCGCCGGCGTTCTCGAGACGACTTTCGAGGAGGAGACCGAGACCGACCTGTTCGGTGAGCAGGTGGTGCTGTGTGGCGGGGTGACCGCTCTCGTGCAGGCGGGGTTCGAGACGCTCGTCGACGCGGGCTACCAGCCCGAGTCGGCCTATTTCGAGTGCCTCCACGAGCTGAAGCTCATCGTCGACCTGATGTACGAGCAGGGGATCGGGGGCATGCGCTACTCGGTGTCCGACACCGCCGAGTACGGCGACCTCACCCGGGGGCCGCGCCTCATCAACGACGCGGTGAAGGCCGAGATGAAGGTGATCCTCGAGGAGATCCGCTCCGGCGCCTTCGCCGAGGAGTGGATTGCTGAATCTCGGTCGGGACGGGCCCGGTTCCTCGAGCTCGAGGCCGCCGGTCACGATCACCCGATCGAGAAGGTGGGTGCGGAGCTGCGGGCCATGATGCCGTGGATCTCCGAGGGCAAGACCCGTGTCCAGGACGCCTCGGGCGGTCAGGGCTGAGTCGTTGGTTCGCGGCGGTCATCGCTAATTCCGACTCGCCAGGTCGGGATTTAGGGGTCTAGGCTGCGGCCGACCCGTTACAGGAGGACCGATGACCGACCGCGAGCTGGGTTTCGAGACCCGCCAGATCCATGCCGGCCAGCAGGCCGACCCGACCACCGGTGCGGTGGCCGTTCCGATCTACCAGACCACCTCGTACCAGTTCGAGAGCGCCGAGCACGCGGCGAATCTCTTCGCGCTCGCTCAGCCGGGCAACATCTACACCCGGATCATGAATCCCACCCAGGTGGTGTTCGAGACCCGGATGGCGAGCCTCGAGGGGGGTATCGCCGAGACGGCGGCGGGGGTGCCGGGGGCGCTCGCCACCTCGAGTGGCCAGGCGGCCGAGACGCTGGCTCTGTTGAACCTGGCGGAGTCGGGGAGCCACATCGTTTCCTCCGCGTCGCTCTATGGCGGAACCTACAACCTGTTCCACTACACGCTGCCGAAGATGGGCATCGAGGTCTCCTTCGTCGAGGACCCCGACGACCTCGACGCCTGGCGGGCGGCGGTGAAGGACAACACCAAGGCCTTCTACGGCGAGTCGATCGGCAACCCCCGCAACGACATCTTCGACATCGAAGGCGTGTCGGCGATCGCCCATGAGAACGGCATCCCCCTCATGATCGACAACACGGTGGCGACGCCGTACCTCATCCGGCCTCTCGAGTGGGGCGCGGACATCGTCGTGCACTCGGCGACCAAGTTCATCGGCGGGCACGGCACCTCGGTCGGTGGCGTCATCGTGGACGGTGGGACCTTCGACTACGCCGCCAGTGGTCGATTCCCGAACTTCACCGAGCCCGACCCGAGCTACCACGGTCTGCAGTACTTCCCGATGCTCGGCCACGGGGCCTTCATCGCCAAGGCCCGGGTCCAGCTCCTGCGCGACATCGGCGCGGCGATCGCTCCCCAGAACTCCTTCAACTTCTTGCAGGGGCTCGAGACGCTCAGCCTCCGCATGGAGCGTCACGTGGCCAACGCCCAGGCCGTCGCCGAGTTCCTCGAGGGCCACGACCAGGTCGAGTCGGTGGCCTATGCCGGGCTCGCGTCGAGCCCTTGGCACGAACGGGCCAAGAAGTACGCCCCGAAGGGTGCCGGGGCCGTTCCGGCCTTCGTCATCAAGGGCGGCCAGGACGCTGGTCGACGCTTCGTCGAGGCGCTCGAGCTGCACTATCACGTGGCCAACATCGGGGATACCCGAAGCCTCGTCATCCAGCCGTCGACGACGACCCACAGCCAGCTGACCGAGGACGAGCAGCGCCAGTCCGGTGTGGAGCCCGGCCTGGTGCGCCTGTCGGTCGGGCTCGAGTCGATCGATGACATCATCGCCGACCTCGAGGGTGGGTTCGCCGCGGCGGCGGGCTGACGTCGGAGGTTCGTCCGGGTCGTCGATCACATCGGGGTCGACGACCCGGGAGCTCGCTGATCCGTCGCTGAGGAGCGATGGTTCGGGCGGTAGCGGGTCATCGCGGTGGCGGCCGCGTCCTGGTCCGGCGCTGCCCGGGATCCGATAGACACCCCGTGATGGTCGCTCCAGCCGACCTTGGTCGTGCTCGTAGCCGAGGGCGTCTCCGAGGGTCTTCACCGGGTCGCGTCCCACCACGACATAGCCGTAGCGGTGCAGCAGGTCGTGGAGGTCTCCCAAGGTCAACGCACCGTGGCGCCTCAGGACGGCCCGACAGGTGCGTCGGAGCTTGGGGCCCCACAGAGGGAGCGGATCGGCGGCAGTGGGGCTGAGTGGCACGTAGTCGACTGCGGTGGGTCGGCGGCCCTTCCGGGTCGGCTCGACGGGCCACAGCGTGGCTCGGAGCTGGTGGAGCTCGTCGAGCAGATCGCGCCGCTTGTCGGTCAGGCCGACGAGGTCGTCGTCGAGCTCGGCGAGCTCGGCCAGCAGGTGGTCGCGACGGATGTGCAAGGCGATTCGGGTCGGTTGGCGCAGGCCCGAGCGTCGCCGGTTCGGCGCGAGGTAGGGGCCGCCGGGCAGGCTGCGTCGGGGTGGATGGTGGGAGCTGTTCACGCTGTCGCCTCCGGCAGTCGCGTCTGCGGGAGGGCACCTCATCGGTGCCGATGGGAACAGCCTGCCCCACGGGTGTGACACCCACCCCCCATCCAACCCCGCATCACTCGGCGCCGAATCGGCACCGAATCGGCCCCGAGTGGGGGATTGGTGGTGAGGTGGGGTCAGGCGAGGCGGTCGATGACGAAGTCGAGGCAGGCGCAGAGGGCAGCGACGTCGTCGGGGTCGATCGCCGGGTAGAGCGCGACCCGCAGCTGGTTCCGGCCCAGCTTCCGGTACGAGTCCGTGTCGAGGATCCCGTTGGCTCGCAGGACCGCAGAGACCGTGGTCGCATCGATCGACCCCGCCAGGTCGATGGTGGCAACCGTCCGGGATCGGCGGGACGGGTCAGTGACGAATGGCGTGGCCACCGCCGAGGCCTCCGCCCAGCCGTAGATGGTCTCGGCGGATCGGTCACACCGTCCGGCGGAGAACTCCATGCCGCCATTGTCGTTGAACCAACAGACCTGATGATCGGCCAGGAAGATCGTCGCCAGCGCCGGGGTGTTGTAGGTCTGGTCCTTGCGGCTGTTGTCCAACGCCGTCTTCAGGTCGAGAGATGCTGGGATCCAGCGGTCCGACGCCGCCACCGACTCGATGCGCTCGATGGCGGCCGGTGAGCACGCCGCCAGCCAGAGCCCGCCATCAGATGCCAGAGCCTTCTGCGGGGCGAAGTAGTAGACGTCGACCTCGGTCGGGTCGAAGCGAAGGCCGCCGGCCCCCGAGGTGGCATCCACCGCGACGAGACCCTCCGTAGCGGGTCGAGTCAACGGCATCATCACGCCGGTCGACGTCTCGTTGTGGGTGAAGGCGTAGAGGTCCACTCCCGCCTCGGCCACCGCATCGGGGTGGGTGCCGGGATCCGTACGGATCACCGTGGGCGCGTCGAGGTGAGGGGCACCCTCCACCGCAGCAGCGAACTTCGAGGAGAACTCGCCGAAGGACAGATGCTGGCTCTTGTGGTCGATCAGGCCGAACACCGCGGCGTCCCAGAACCCCGTGGTCCCGCCGTTGCCGAGCAGGATCTCATAGTCGTCGGGGAGCGCGAACAGCTCGGACAGTCCGGTCCGAAGACTCCCCACGACCCGCTTCACGGGCTCTTGTCGATGAGAGGTGCCGAGGTAGGTCGGTGCCGCTGCGGCCAGCGCCTCCACGGCCTCGGGTCGGACCAACGACGGGCCCGAACCGAACCGGCCATCGACGGGCTTCAGGGAGTCGGGGATCTCAATGGTGGGGATCGCGTCGCTCACGCGTGCCACTATCGCGGGCGACGATCACAGGAGCGAATCAGAAATGTCCATGCCCCGCGTTTCGAGCCGCGTAGCGGCGATCAGTCCCTCGGCCACACTTGCGGTCGACTCCAAGGCGAAGGCCCTCAAGGCAGCCGGAGAGCCCGTCATCGGGTTCGGTGCCGGGGAACCCGACTTCGCTACCCCCGACTACATCGTCGAGGCCGCCGTCGCCGCGTGCACCGACCCGGTCAACCACCGCTACAGCCCCGCCCCCGGGCTTCCCGAGCTGCGTGAGGCCATCGCCGCCAAGACGGCACGTGACTCCGGCTACGAGGTCGACAGCTCCCAGGTCATCGTCACCAACGGAGGCAAGCACGCCGTCTACAACACCTTTCTCACCGTCCTCGACGATGGCGACGAGGTCCTCCTCCCCGCCCCGTTCTGGACGACCTATCCCGAGCCGATCGGCCTTGCCGGGGCCCGCAGCGTCGTCCTCCCCACCGATGCCGAATCCGGCTTCCGGGTGACCGTCGACCAGCTCGAAGCCGCCCGCACCGACCGGACCAAGGCCCTCGTGTTCGTATCCCCGTCGAACCCGTCGGGGGCGGTCTATCCGGCCGAGGAGGTCGAGGCCATCGGGCGTTGGGCCGCCGAGCACGAGATCTGGGTCATCACCGACGAGATCTACGAGCACCTCACCTATGGCGAGCACACCTTCAGCTCCATGCCTGCGCTCGTCCCCGACCTGGCCGACCGCTGTGTGGTCCTCAACGGAGTCGCCAAGACCTATGCCATGACCGGCTGGCGGGTCGGTTGGATGATCGCTCCCGCCGACGTTGCCAAGGCGGCCGGCAACCTTCAGTCCCACCAGACGTCCAACGTCGCCAACGTTGCGCAGCGAGCAGCGCTGGCGGCGGTGAGCGGCCCGCTCGACGCCGTTCACGAGATGCGCGCGGCGTTCGAACGCCGGGGACGCCGCATGGTCGAGTTGCTCTCGGCCATCGACGGCGTCACCGTTCTCGACCCCCAGGGTGCGTTCTACGCCTTCCCGTCGTTCGAAGGCGTCCTCGGGCGCGAGATCGGCGGACGTCGCCCCGAGACCACTCTCGAGCTCGCTGACGTCCTCCTCGACGAAGCCAAGGTCGCCATCGTCCCCGGCGAGGCCTTCGGGTCGCCGGGCTATGCCCGCTTGTCCTTCGCCCTCGGCGACGACGACCTCGAGGAGGGGATCGGCCGCATTGCGTCGATCCTCGCCGGGTGACCCGACCCGACTCGAGCTCGCGCCCCGGTACCTGGTCGTCGCCGATCACCGCTGGTCTGGTCGTCCGGGCGGCTGCGGGGCTCTCCGACGTCCAGATCGACCCTGCCGACGGCGCTGTCTGGTGGGCCGAGAGCCGCCCCGAGGAGAAGGGCCGCATCGCGCTGGTGCGACTCGACCCCGACGGCAGCGTGTCCGAACCACTCCCCGACACCGTCTCGGTCCGCACCCGCGTCCACGAGTACGGCGGGCGGGCGTGGTGGGTCGCGTCAGGCTCGCTCTGGTACGTGGACTGGTCCGACCAGCGCCTCTGGGTGCTGCCCGCCGGCGACTCCACCCCCCGACCGATCACCCCCGCGCCACCCTCCGAGCACGGCTGGCGCTATTCCGACGGCGACGTCAGCCCCGACGGGAGGTGGATCGCCTGCGTGCGCGAGTCCCACGTCCTCGCCGACGGCACCCCGCTCGACGAGGCTCGCAACGAGATCGTGGTGCTACCCGCCGACGGCTCATCGGAGCCGACCGTGATCGTGAGCGGCTCGGACTTCGTGTCCTCCCCGCGGTTCTCCCCGACCGGCCAGGACGTGGCGTGGCTGGTGTGGGACCACCCGCGCATGCCCTGGGACGGCACCGAGCTGTGGGTCGGTGAACTCGAACTCGGAGGCCCGCTTCCTCACCTCACCGACCCCCGGTTCCTGGCCGGGGGTCCCGACGAGTCCCTCGTGCAGCCCGAGTGGGGCTCTGACGGGGAGCTGCTGGTCGTGTCGGACCGCTCCGACTGGTGGAACCTCTACCGGGTCGACCCGACGGGGACCCTCGAGCCGTTGGCACCGGTCGATGCCGAAGTCGCCACACCTCCCTGGGTCTTCGGTCAGTCCCGCTTCACTGAGCTCACCGACGGTCGGACCGTCATGGCGCTCAGTTCGGATGGCACCGACGGACTGGCGGTGCTCGTCGACGGGATGCTCCGTCGCGTCGAGGTGCCCTACACCGCCATCAGCTCGCTCCGGGCTGCTCCCGGCGGGGTGGTGTGCATCGCCGCCTCACCAACCACTGAGCCGGCGGTGGTCCGGATCACCATCGACGGCACGACCGCCGACATCGACGTTCTCCGGGGGCCCCGAGACCTGGGTCTCGACCCCTCGTGGTTCAGCATCCCCGAACCCGTCGCGTTCCCGAGCGGGGACCGGACCGCCCACGCGCTGCATTACCCGCCGACCAACCCCGACATCGACGTGGACGACGCCGAACCTCCGCCGCTCATCGTGATGATCCACGGCGGACCGACCGGAGCCGCTCGGCCCCAGCTCAACCTCGCCACCCAGTTCTGGACGAGTCGCGGCTTCGCGGTCCTCGACGTGAACTACGGCGGTTCGACCGGCTACGGCCGCGCCTATCGCCGACTCCTCGACGGGCAGTGGGGCATGGTCGACGTCGAGGACTGCATCTCCGGCGCCCGACACCTGGCCGACCAGGGGAAGGCCGATCCCGACCAGCTCCTCATCCGAGGTGGCTCGGCCGGAGGATTCACCACCCTCGCCGCTCTCGCCTTCGGCGACGTGTTCGCCGCCGGGGCCAGCCACTACGGCGTCGCTGACCTCCTCGCTCTCGCCGCCGACACCCACAAGTTCGAGTCGCGATACCTCGACGGCCTCGTCGGCCCCCTCCCCGAGAGCGAGCAGCTCTACCGGGATCGATCTCCGATCCACCACCTCGACGGCTTCGACCGCCCACTCGTGGTTTTCCAGGGCTCCGAGGACGCCATCGTCCCGCCCAACCAGGCCGAAGCGATCGTCTCGGCGCTGCTCGAACGCGGTGTGGAGGTCGGCTACGTGCTCTTCGAAGGCGAACAGCACGGGTTCCGTCAGGCCCCCCACATCATCCGCGCACTCGAAGGCGAACTGTGGTTCTACGGTCACGTGCTCGGCTTCGAGCCGGCGGACCCGATCGAGCCAGTGCCCCTCGTCACCCGCTGAGCAACGGGCTTGGCGAGTCTCGCGGCCAGGCCCCATGATTGGCACCATGGCCCGGATCCTCGTCACCGAACCCCTCGCCGAACGAGGCCTCGACCGTCTGCGCGAAGCAGGACACGAGGTCGACGTCTCCCTCAACCCCAGCCCCGAGGATCTCCTCGACCGGGTCAAGGGGGCCTCGGCGCTGGTGATCCGGTCCTCGACCCAGGTCACCGCCGACGTACTCGACGCGGGGAGCGACCTCGTCGTGGTCGGCCGGGCTGGTCTCGGCGTCGACAACGTCGACGTGGAAGCCGCCACGACCCGGGGTGTGATGGTCGCCAACGCCCCCGGATCCAACAGCCTCTCGACTGCCGAACACACCATGGCGCTGCTGCTCAGCCAGGCGCGCAACGTGCCCCAGGCCCACGGCGCGCTGCGAGAGGGCCGCTGGGAGAAGTCGAGGTGGGAGGGCACCGAGCTCTACGGCAAGACCCTCGGAGTCCTCGGCCTCGGACGGATCGGCACGCTCGTCGCCCAGCGATGCCTGGCGTTCGGCATGCGTCTCGTGGCGTGGGACCCGTGGGTGTCCGCCGAACGCGGACGCCAACTCGGCATCGAGCTGCTCGAGCTCGATCAGGTGATGGCCCAGGCCGACTTCCTCACCATCCACCTCCTGAAGACCCCCGACAGCGTCGGGCTGATCAACGACGACCTGCTGGCCAAGGCCAAGCCCGGGATCCGCATCGTCAACTGCGCCCGCGGCGGCATCATCGACGAGGCCGCCCTCGACCGGGCGCTCACCTCGGGCGTGGTGGCCGGAGCGGCCATCGACGTGTTCGCCTCGGAGCCCTGCACCGATTCGCCCCTGTTCGCCCACCCCCAGGTGGTCGCCACCCCGCACCTCGGAGCGAGCACCGCCGAGGCTCAGGACAAGGCCGGGGTGATCGTCGCCGAGCAGATCGTTCTCGCCCTCGCCGGCGACTTCGTGCCCTTCGCGGTCAACATCGCCGCCAGCGAGGCGGCCGAGGAGATCCAGCCCTTCCTCCCCCTTGCCGAGCGCCTGGGCCAACTGTTCGTCGGGCTGTCCGACGGGATGCCCGACACCCTCGAGATCGAGTACCAGGGCCACCTCGCCGAGTACGACACCCGGATCCTCACCCTGTCGGTGCTGCGGGGACTGCTCGGCACGGTCACCGACGACCCGGTCACCTACGTCAACGCACCTCAGTTGGCCGAGTCGCGCGGGGTGTCGCTCCGGGAGATCAAGACCGAAGCCACCCAGGAGTTCGTCAACCTCATCACCCTGTCCGGTGGGGGGCACTCGATCGCCGGCACCTTGGCGGGTCTTCGGGGAGAGGCGCGGATCGTCATGGTCGATGACCACGCCATCGACGTGCCACCGGCGGCCAACATGCTGTTCGTCCGCAACGACGACCGCCCGGGCATCATCGGCTCGGTCGGCACGATCCTCGGTCAGGCCGAGGTGAACATCGCCGACATGGCGGTGGGCCAGACCGAAGGGGGCGACTCGGCGTTGATGGTGATCGCCACCAGCCAGCCCACTCCGGTCGAGGTGGTCGAGGAGCTCCGCTCCGCCGGTGGCATCCTCTCGGTGCACGCCGCCGCCCGCTGACCCAGGCGGTCGTGTCGACCCGGACATCCGGGTAGAGATCAGCCCCCGAGATGGGCCCAGCCCGAGGTCTCGAGGGTGTCGAGGTCCGAGGCGAGCACGCCCCTGTCCGACACCGTCAGCAGTGTGTCGCCGATGACCAGCGAACGCCGGACCTGGCCCCGGTGCTCTCGCTCCCAGTCCGGCGCCGGGCGCCCGGACGGCTCTCCGATCGCTCCGCTCGGCTGGTCGGCGTGACCGACGCGTCCCCGTTCGGTCACCGAACGGCCGGCGGCATCGACCTCGACGGCGACGGCACCGGTGGTCATCGCGCCCTCCTCGGTGTCCCATCGGTGGGTCGTGAAGGGCAGCACCGCCAGCCCGTCCCAGAAGAGGAACGCTCGGTGGTCGTGCTCGACCTCGGAGTGCGTCCACTCGCCGAGATCGAGTTGGGCGACCCGCCGGGGATCGGAGGCGTCGGAGACGTCGAACAACGACACTTGGCCACCGACGGCCATCCCCTCGTCGGTGGCGTCTTGGCCGATGCCCATGATGAGGTCGGGACCGACCGGATGCAGGTATGACGAGAACCCGGGGATCTTGAGCTCGCCGAGCATCTGTGGCGCCGTCGGGTCGGAGAGATCGATCGTGTAGAAGGGGTCGATCTGACGGAACGTGACCACATAGGCGCGGTCGCCCATGAACCGAACGGCGTAGATCTGTTCGGTGATGCCCAGGTCGCCGACCCGACCGATCTCCTCGAGCGACTCGCCGCTTCGGGCCAGCACCACGACCGAGCTGACCGAGTCGGGACTCCACTGGTCCTCGGTGACGGCGATCCGCAGGTCTCCTTCGTGCTCGGACATCGAGAACTGGTTCAGGACCTGCCCGTCGACCGATCCCGAGGCCACGTAGCGAGCGGGGCCGGCGTCGTCGATGGCGAACTGGTGGACGTCGGTCCGCTGGTGGCCGGGCGCCGGCCGCCACGTCGACCTCGCCGCGGGCTCAGAGGACGCATCGGAGTCGGGCTCGATCCACTGGTGGGTCGCCACGAACAGACTGGTGGGCGACGCATAGACGGTCTCACCGCTGGAGAGGAGGGCGATGCCGTCGTCGGCCTCGATGCCGTCACCGTCGAGGTCGGCGGTGAGGACCGACACCATCCCGAACCCCGAGAACACCGACGGACGGTGGAGCTGGTCGCACGGGGCCACCTGGGTCTCGGAGACGACCGTCCCGTCGGAATCGGTCAGGGTGAGCGAGGGGACCCAGTCCTCGATGGTCGATGCCGTGATCACGGCCCGGTTGGCCTCGGTAGCGGCGTCCTCGGCGTTGGGACCGCTCGGGTACACGAACGGAAGGTCGGCGCTGGGGTCGCTGCGCGCGATGATCCTGGCCGTGCCGTCGACCACGCGGGCGCTGACGTAGCCGCCCTCGACGGTCCAGGTTCGCTCAGCTCGGGGCGCGCTCGGGTCCGAGATGTCGACGAGGGCGACGGTGGTCACCTCCGGGGACGGGACGTAGGGGCCGGACTCGTGCCACTCCATGGAGTCCGACTCGGCATCGTCTCGGGCAGAGTCGTCGTCGGAGCGGGCGGGGGCGCCGATCGCGTCGCCTTCGAGCGGTCGCTGGGGCGGACCCCAGTACTGGCCGGAGTGCTGGAGGACCACGAGGCGGTCACCGTGCAACAGCAGCTCGGCTCCGTGCCCGGCAAGGGGGGTCGAGGACAGCAGTTGGGGGTCGGTGGGATCGCTCACGTCGAGCAGGTGCAGGTGGTCGCCGCCGACGGTGGCGAGCAGCGACCCGTCGGTCTTGACCCGGTCGGGCTCGTCGACGCCGGCCTCCTGGAGGTTCGTGCCCGAGAAGCCCGGGTCGTCGGAGCCGGGGCCCGTGCCCGAGAACCCGGAGGGAGCGTCGGCGTCGTCAGCCATCTCGGCACCGTCCATCGCCCGGCCGAACCGCCCGCCGAAAAAGGGGAGCCCGCCCAGCCCGTAGGGCCCCACACGTTCGAGGGCCTCGGCTTTGACGTCGTCGAGGAAGGCGTCGCAGGAGTCGTAGCGAGCGAGCGACGCGATCAGCTCGATGCCGTCGCCGGGACCGCCGAGCTCGACGGTGTCGCGAGCATCCGCGGCGCGGCCCTCCTCGCCTGGGGAGCTACAGCCGGCGATCAGCGCCACGGTCACTGTCAACGCCACCACCATCGCCCGTGCTGGTCCCCGCTGCTGTTGCCCCATGTCCCAGCCTCCGTGTGTCGTGTCTGGGAGGTGTGACGATGCGGACCCGGCGGCGGTTCCCGGTCGGCGGAGATGTCAGCCGAGGGTGGGTGCCCAGGCGGGGCGGGACTCCTCGAAGCGGTCGATGTCGTCGGCGTAGCGGAGGGTGATCCCGATGTCGTCGAGGCCTTCGAGGAAGCGTTCCTGGGTCGACCCGTCGAGGGGGAAGGACACCTCGATGCCGGCCTTCGGAGCGCTGAGCGTGCGTCGCTCGACGTCGATGGTGATCTCGAGCTCGGGGTCGGCCTCGATGGCTCGGAGGAGTGCCTCGCCGGTGGCCTCGTCGACCTGGACGGGGACGAGCCCGTTCTTGGTGGAGTTGTTGCGGAAGATGTCGCCGAAACGGGGGGAGACCACCGCGGCGAAGCCGTAGTCCATGATCGCCCACACCGCATGCTCCCGGGATGAGCCGGTGCCGAAGTTCGAGCCGGCGACGAGGATCCGTGCTCCGGCGTACTCGGGTTGGTTGAGCACGAAGTCACGGTCGTCGCGCCACTCCGAGAAGAGGCCGGCGCCGAAGCCGGTGCGCTCCACTCGCTTGAGCCAGTCCGACGGGATGATCTGGTCGGTGTCGACGTCGGACCGGTCGAGGGGCACCGCTGTTCCGGTGACGATGCGTACGGGTTCCATGAGTGGTGTGTCCTCCGGGGCGGTCAGGCGAGGTCGGCCGGGGTGGCGAAATGCCCGGCGATGGCGGTGGCGGCGGCGACGGCGGGGGAGACGAGGTGGGTGCGGCCCCCTCGGCCCTGGCGGCCCTCGAAATTGCGGTTGCTGGTCGAGGCACAACGCTCGCCGGGGGCGAGCTTGTCGGGGTTCATGGCCAGGCACATGGAGCAACCGGGCTCACGCCAGTCGAACCCGGCGGCGAGGAAGACCTCGTGGAGGCCTTCGGCCTCGGCCTGGTCCTTCACTGCGAAGGATCCGGGCACCACCAGGGTCCGCACCCCGTCGGCGACCGTGCGTCCTTCGGCCACCGAGGCAGCGGCTCGGAGGTCTTCGATGCGGCTGTTGGTGCACGACCCGATGAACACCGTGTCGACGGGCACCTCGCGGAACGGGGTGCCCGCCTCGAGACCCATGTAGTCGAGGGCCCGACGGGCGGCGTCACGGGAGCTGGACTCGGCGAAGGAGTTCGGGTCGGGGACCGCTCCGGAGAGCGGGGCGACCTGGGAGGGATTGGTTCCCCATGACACGTGAGGGGCGATCTCGGAGGCGTCGAGCACGACCTCTTTGTCGAAGGTGGCACCCTCGTCGGTGACCAGCGATCGCCAGTCGGCGACTGCGGTGTCCCAGGCGTCGCCGGTCGGGGCGTGGGGTCGACCGGCCAGGTAATCGAAGGTGGTCTCGTCGGGGGCGATCAGTCCAGCCTTGGCGCCGGCCTCGATCGACATGTTGCAGACCGTCATCCGGCCCTCCATCGAGAGATCCCGGATGGCCTGCCCCCGGTACTCGATGATCGAGCCGATGCCGCCACCGGTTCCGATCCGGCCGATCACCGCCAGGATGATGTCCTTCGCCGTGGTGCCCTCGGGCGCGGTGCCCTCGATGGTGACCGCCATCGTGCCCGGCCGCTGTTGGGGCAGGGTCTGGGTGGCGAGGACGTGCTCGACCTCGCTGGTGCCGATGCCGAAGGCCAACGCGCCGAAGGCCCCGTGGGTGGAGGTGTGGCTGTCGCCGCACACGATGGTCATGCCCGGCTGGGTGAGCCCTTGCTCGGGTCCGATGACGTGGACGATGCCCTGTCCCGGTGTGCCCATCGGGTGGAGGGTGATGCCGAACTCCTCGCAGTTGGCCCGGAGCGTCTCCACCTGCTTGCGGGAGATCGGGTCGGCGATCGGCTGGTCGAGGTCGGCCGTGGGCACGTTGTGGTCTTCGGTGGCCACGGTGAGGTCGGGACGGCGGACGGTTCGCCCGGCGAGGCGGATGCCGTCGAAGGCCTGAGGCGAGGTGACCTCGTGGACCAGATGTAGGTCGATGTAGAGCAGATCGGGTTCGCCCTCGCCCTGATGGACCAGGTGTCGATCCCAGATCTTTTCGGCCATCGTGCGGGGCCGGTCGTTCATCAGCTCTCCTCGTCCACTGCTGCGTTGTCCACTGCTGCGTTCTTGCCCAGGCGTCTTGCTCATCCCAATATATGGGACTACACTCCTGCTTCGTGGAACAGACGATATCGGGTGTCGGCGTGCTCGACAAGGCGGTGCGCGTGCTCGACGCCCTCGAGGAACGACCCCTCGACCTGGCCGGCCTGGTGGAGGCCACCGGTATGCCCCGTGCGACCGCCCATCGGCTGGCCACCGCGCTGGAGGCCCATGGCCTCGTGCGGCGTGACGACCGAGGCCGCTTCGCCCCCGGGCTGCGCCTCATCGCCCTCGGTCGAGCGGCCCGGAGTGCGCTGGCCCTCCCCGAGCTCGCCCGTCCTGCGCTCGTCGAGTTGCGTGATCGCACCGGCGAGAGCGTCCAGCTCTATGTCCGCGATGGCGACCGGCGGGTCTGTGTCGTTTCGTTGGAGTCCCCGCACGGGTTGCGCACGATCGTTCCCCTCGGCGCGGCGTTCCTGTTGCCGGCAGGATCGGCGGGTCGGCTCCTCGGCGGCGACCCGGAGGCGGTGGCCGCGGGGTGGTGTCAGACGGTCGAGGAGCGGGAGCCCGGCGTGGCGTCGGTCAGTGCCGCCGTTCGCGCCGGGGAGAGCGCCGTTGTCGCCGCCGTCAGCGTCTCGGGACCGATCGATCGAATGGGGGCGTCTCCGGGCCGTGACCACGCCGACGCCGTGCGTGACGCCGCTGCCCGAATCGGCGCCACCCTCCAAGCCTGACCACTCGGCGCCGAATCGGCGCCGAATCGGCGCCGACCGGCGGGGGGATTGGGGACTGCGGTGCCGGGGTATCGCGGCACCCATGTCAGCGTTTCCCCCTCGGGTGGTCGTGGGCCGACTCGCCGCTCCGGTTGATCGACGAGCGTTCGTCCGGCCCCTGGTGCTCGCGGTCGTCGCGTGCGTGGCGGCGTCCGTCGTGCGATGGATCGAGACCGCCACCGGTGCCGACACTCTCGTGGCGATGTCGCCCGAGGCCTCGCGGACCTTCCTGGGGGCGATCGCCGGCACCATGGTCACCGCCACCATCGTCGTGTTCTGGGTGCGCGGCCTCATCGTCTCGACCCACGCCGGTCGGGTACCGAACCGGATCTTGAGCGACTACCTCGCCGACCGCTACCAGCAGTGGGTGATGGGAACGATGGTGGGTGCGTTCACCTTCTCCGCAGTGGGGATGGTGGCGCTGTCGGTGGGCGGAGCCGAGGCGGAGGCCGATGCCGCCGGTGGTCTGGTCGTGGTCGTCGCAGCGATCCTGTCGGTCGGTGCACTCCTGATCATCGTCCAGTCGATCGACTCGGGAGTACGGGCGATGCACGAGGAGCGACTGCTGCGCCGGGTGCTCGAATCGGCGTTCGAGGTGATCGAGCGTGACTACCCCGAACACGAGGACGGCCCCGACAGGGTTGGCGATCCTCCCCCGATCGACAGGTCGCGGGCACGGGTCGTGCGCTCCACCGAGATCGGGTGGGTGCGAGCGATCGATGAAGGTCGCCTCCTCCAGGAGCTGCCAGACGGATCGACGTGCTGGCTCGAGTCCCGCGTGGGTGCCTTCGTGTCGCCGGCGACAGCTCTGTGTCACCTCGACGGAGCCGATGACCTCGATCCTGGTGTCATCGAGCAGGCGTTCGACGTCGTCGACTCGCGGGACCCACACGCCGATCTCGCTCTCGCCCTGCGCAACCTCGTCGATGTCGCCCTCGGCTCACTGATCGACGGAACCGATCGGACGACGGGGCGCGAGGCCGTGGCCCACCTCGGAGCGCTGATGCGCCCCATCATCGCCTGGGATGGCCCAGCTCGAGTCCTCACGGGGACCGACGGACAGTGCCTGGTCAGGGGTGCCGAGCCCGACTTCGCCCACTTCGTCCAGGAGGCGTTCGAGGATCTCGGCCGGGTGTCCGATCCGCTGACGGCCCGCTACACGCTGTCGGTGCTCGACGACCTCATCGAAGTGGCCGACGAGTCGGGACGCTCCGACCGAGCCGAGCTCCTGCGGCGGCGTGCCGCCTCTGTCGTCGAGCAGGTGCGCACCAGCGGCGCCACCGACGACGAGGTGACCCTGCTACGAGAACAGCTGGCGGGCTGATCAGGAACCGAGAGGGCCGAGGGCCCCGTCTCGCCCGGCGCGGATCTGGGCCCGGGCGGTCACCGACGAGGCGGCGTCGCGAAAAACCGGGGCGAAGAGGTGCGGGTCGGTTGCCACGACGGTGTGGTCGCCGGGTACCCGATGGATGGTCGAACCCGGGATCGCTGCGGCCAGCTTCTCCTGACGGTGCGGCGGGATGACCGTGTCGGTCTCGGTGATCACGACGGCGGTCGGAACGTCCACCTCGCCGATCCACGTGTGGGAGCTGAACCGGCCGATCGCGCCGCCGGCCTCGGCGAGGGCCACCGGATCGTGGCGCAACGACTCGGTGTGGAACCAGCCGCTGTCGCCACCGCTGCGACGCACCATCATCCTCTCGAGGGCACGTTGGCGCACGGTGGCGGGGGTGAGCCGCCCGGCCAGGGCGATGGTGGGGAACACCGTGAAGCTGGCCCTCGCCATGGGACTCCCGGCGAAGTTGCGGCTGGTCGCGCACAACACCAACCCGTCGACCAACTCTCGGTGTCGTCGCCAGAGGAGCTGAGCGACCGGTCCTCCCATGGAGTAGCCGACCGCCACCACGGGGCCGCAGTCGAGCTCGCGCAGCACTGCAGCTGCGTCGTCGGCGCAGTCGTCGAGGCGGAACCGGCGCCGGCTGCGGATCCCCCGCCCGTGACCTCGGTGATCCATGGCGACCACCCGGTAGCGTCCCGCCAGCTCGGGGAAGAGCGCGAACCAATTCAGGTCGCTGCTGGCCATCCACCCATGCAGCAGCAGCAGCGTCGGGGCATCGGCGGGACCGTCCATCTCCCGTACGAAGGTCGTCCCCCGCCCAGGGAGGTCGAGGGGCCGCCCGGGAGGCAGCCGGGGCTCACGCACCGTGCACCAGCAGCCCCCTCAGCTTTCGATCTCGACGATCGTCACGGTGAGGGTCACACCGGTGGGTGCGTCGTAGCTGACTTCGTCGCCGGCCGAGGACCCGAGGAGTGCCTCGCCGAGGGGAGAGGTCAGCGACACGACCTGCAGGTCATCGTGGCGTTCTTCGATCGAGCCGACGAGGAACCGCTCGGGTGCGTCGTCGTCCTCGTACACGATCTGGACGATCGACCCCGGATGAACGACCTCGGAACCCTCGGGGGCCTCGACGATCTCTGCATTCTCGATCATGGCTCCGAGGTGGGCGATACGGCCCTCCATGTGGCCCTGCTCCTCCTTGGCGGCGTGATAGTCGCCGTTCTCGGAGAGATCGCCGAGCTCGCGGGCGGTCTCGATCTTGCGGGCGATCTCGATCCGGCCACGGGTGGTCAGGTCGTCGTACTCGGCCTTCAGTCGGTCGTAGGCCGTTTGGGAGAGGTGATGGGTCTGTGCCACCCCACCAGGGTAACGGCCGTTCCTCGACCCGAGTCGCGTTTGACGCCGTGGAGGCCCTGGCCGACACTTGTTGGCCTGTGACCGGTCTGTTCTCCGCTGTAGCCCCCATTCGGTAGCGCACGTCGATATCGACGTGCGCGTGCTCACCGTCCACCTGTGGTGGGCGGTTTTTCGTTCCGAGGCACAGCTGGAGACGTCCGCAGAGAAAGGGATCGTGGAGTGACTGAGCAGGGCAAGCACCGCATCGGCATCGTCGGAGGTGACGGCATCGGTCCCGACGTGATCGCCGAGGGTCTCAAGGTCATCGCCGCGGCCGGGGTGGAGCTCGACACCGTCGACTACGACCTCGGTGGAGCCCGATACCTGCGGGACGGCACGATCCTCCCCGACGAGATCCTCGACGAGTGGCGCGAACTCGACGCCATCTACCTCGGCGCCGTCGGGACCCCCGACGTCCCGCCCGGGATCATCGAGCGGGGTCTGCTGCTCAAGATGCGCTTCGACCTCGACCTCTACGCCAATCAGCGGCCGTTCCTCCTCCCACCCGACGTCGACATGATCGTCATCCGCGAGAACACCGAGGGCACCTACGCCGGCGAGGGCGGGTTCCTGCGCAAGGGAACCCCTCACGAGATCGCTACCCAGGGCTCGGTCAACACCCGCATGGGCGTCGAGCGCTGCGTGCGCTATGCCTTCGAGCTGGCCGCCAGCCGCCCCGCCAAGCACCTCACCCTCGTGCACAAGACCAACGTGTTGACCTTTGCCGGCGACCTGTGGGAGCGGACGTTCAACGAGGTGGCGGCCGACCACCCCGACGTCGCCACCGCCTACCACCACGTCGACGCCGCCTGCATCTACTTCGTCGACGATCCCGGCCGCTACGACGTCATCGTCACCGACAACCTCTTCGGCGACATCCTCACCGACCTCGGTGGCGCGATCTCAGGCGGCATCGGTGTGGCCTCGTCGGCCAATCTGAACCCGAGCCGCACCGGTCCGTCCATGTTCGAGCCGGTGCACGGCTCGGCGCCCGACATCGCCGGCCAGAACAAGGCCAACCCCACCGCCGCCATCCTCTCGGGGGCGATGATGCTCGACTTCCTCGGCGAGACCGACGCCGCGGACCGAATCCGCCGGGCCTGCGCCGACGCGCCAACCGGCTCCACCACAGAGATCGGCGACACGATCGCCGCCCGGGTCCAGGGGGACTGAATGCCACTCGACACCGTTGAGAAGATCTGGATGGACGGCGAGCTCGTCGACTGGGCCGACGCCAAGGTCCACATCCTCACCCACACGCTGCACTACGGCACCGGTGTGTTCGAGGGCATCCGCGCCTACGCCACCGACCGGGGCCCGGCGATCTTCCGTCTCGACGAGCACATCCAGCGGCTCTTCGACTCGGCCAAGATCTTCCAGATCGACATGCCCTTCACGTTCGACCAGCTCGTCGAGGCGACCGTCGAGACCGTTCGGGTCAACAACGTCGAGAGCTGCTACATCCGACCGATCGTCTACCTCGGCTACGGCGAGATGGGTCTCAACCCCATGCCGTGTCCAGTCAACGTCTCGATCGCCATCTGGCCGTGGGGCAGCTACCTCGGCGACGACGGCATCCGCAACGGCGTGCGCATGAAGATCAGTTCGTGGAAGCGCCACGACCCCAACATCATGCCGCCGGCCGCCAAGGGCACCGGCATGTACATCAACTCGTCCCAGGCCAAGGTCGAGGCGATCAAGGCGGGTTACGACGAGGCGATCATGCTCTCCACCCAGGGCTATGTGAGCGAGTGCACCGGCGAGAACATCTTCATCGTCAAGCGTGGCCGCATCATCACGCCACCGGTCAGCGCGGGTGCTCTCGAGGGCATCACCCAGGACTCCGTGCACCGGATCGCCGATGACCTCGGCATCCCCTATGAGATCGGGAACATCCTGCGCTCTGACCTCTACACCGCCGACGAGGCGTTCCTGTCGGGCACCGCGGCCGAGGTCGTGCCGGTCCGCTCGGTCGACGATCGCGAGATCGGCGAGCCGGGTCCGATCACCCGCCAGATCCAGGAGACGTACTTCGCCGCGGTCGAGGGGCGAGACGACCGCTACAAGGACTGGTTGACCCATGTCCGGGACTGAGCCCGGCGAACCCACCGCGGCCCGGCGCCCGCCGGTCCGCGACCCGCGCTGGCCCGAGGCGGTCGAGATCTTCGACACCACGCTCCGGGATGGCGTGCAGTTCGAGGGGATCTCGGTCACCGTCGAGGACAAGCTCCGCATCGTCGAACAGCTCGACCGTCTCGGCGTCCACTGGATCGAGGGCGGCTACCCCGGTGCCAATCCCAAAGACGCCGAGTTCTTCCGGCGCGCCGCCAACGAGCTGTCCCTCACCACCTCCACGCTCGTGGCCTTCGGCTCCACCCGCCGGCCCCGAGGCAAGGTCGACGACGACCCGACGCTGCGCACCCTCGTCGAGGCCGGAACGTCGACCGCCTGCATCGTCGGCAAGTCCTGGGATTACCACGTCACCGAAGCGCTGCGCACCACCCTCGACGAAGCGGTCGCCATGGTGGGCGACTCGGTGCGCTTCTTGAAGGCCGAAGGGCTGCGGGTGTTCTTCGACGCCGAGCACTTCTTCGACGGCTACAAGCGCAACCCCGAGTTCTCCCTCCGGGTGCTCGAGGCGGCGGCCATCGCCGGCGTCGACGCCCTGGTGCTGTGCGACACCAACGGAGGGTCCCTCCCCCACGAGGTCGAGCCGATCGTCGCCGACGTCGTCGGTCACTTCCCCGAGGTCACCGTGGGCATGCACACCCAGAACGACACCGGGTGCGCCACCGCCAACGCCCTCGCCGGGGTCGTCGCCGGGGCGACCCACGTGCAGGGCACGATCAACGGCTACGGCGAGCGAACCGGCAACTGCGACCTCACCCAACTCGTCCCCAACCTCACCCTGAAGATGGGGATCGCCACCCTTCCCGCCGACCGCATCGCCGCGCTCACCTCGGTGTCGCACCACGTGGCCGAGCTGGTCAACATGCCCCTGCTCAACCAGGCGCCGTATGTGGGAACGTCGGCGTTCGCCCACAAGGCGGGTCTGCACACCAGCGCCATCGTCCGCAGCCCCGACAGCTACGAGCACATCGACCCCGAAGCGGTTGGCAACTCCACCCGGTTCCTCGTATCGGACCTGTCGGGCCGGGCCACCGTCGAGCTCAAGGCCGACCAGCTCGGCATCGAGCTCGACCCGTCCCAGCTCGGAGAGGTCGTCGCCCAGCTGAAGGAGCTCGAGCACCGGGGCTACCACTTCGAGGTGGCCGACGGCTCGCTCGAACTGCTCATGCGCGAAGCCACCGGTTGGCGCCAGCCGTTCTTCGAGCTCGAGTCGTTCCGGGTCATCGTCGACCACCAGGCGGGGGGTGCTGTCGACACCGAGGCGACGGTGAAGGTGAGGGTGAACGGCGACCGGATCATCGCCACCGGCGAGGGAAACGGCCCGGTCAACGCACTCGACGCCGCTCTGCGGGCTGCGATCGAGCCGCGCTTCCCCGACTTGGCCGAGCTCCACCTGGTCGACTTCAAGGTTCGGGTCCTCGACACGGGGGCGGGCACCGGGGCGGTCACCCGGGTCCTGCTCGACTCCACCGACGGGGAGCGCACCTGGTCGACCATCGGGGTGTCGGAGAACATCATCGAGGCGTCGTGGCAGGCCCTCCTCGACTCACTCGTCTTCGGGTTGATGCACCCGCGGGAGTAGGATTCCGCCGTGGCTGCACCCGAATACGTCCCTCTCACCACCCCCGAACCCGGCGCCGTGTCCCGGACCTACGGTTCGCCGGCCCGACTCGAGGAGTCCTGGACGGCGACCCGTCCTGGCGAGCTCGTCGGCCCCGGCCAGCCGAGCGGTCCCATGCTCGGTTCGCAGGGCCCCGACCTCGGCTACGCACTGAAGCTGGCCAACCAGATGGCCGACAGGCTCGTCCTCGCCGACAGCGAGCACCTCGACGACGTCATCGCCGGGTGCACCGCGGTGGCGATGAAGCGCAGCGCCCTGTTCGGTCGGGCGCCGGTCTCTCACGACCTCACCGTGGCCTTCGCGCTCTTCGGCTTCTTCCACGTCGCGCCCACCGACTTCATCGCTCGGCGTCATCCGCTCTTCGCCGAGGTGGGGTCCCATCACCATTGGGCCGAGCGGCGTCGCATCGTCGATCTGGTCCCGGACGAGACCCTGATGCGGCCCCATACGGCCATCGTCGCCGAGTCCGAGGCGAGTCCCGGCGGGATGCTCGAACTCCCCGAGCACCACTGATCGTGGTGGTCGCCTCCCCGCGGGTCCGATTCTCACCAGCTCCCACCGGATATCTCCACGTCGGCAGCGCGCGCTCGGCGTTGTTCAACTGGCTCTATGCCCGCCACACCGGCGGGACCTTCATCGTGCGGGTCGAGGACACCGACACCGCTCGCAGCCAACCCGAGCTCACCGAGGCGGTTCTCGACACCCTTCGACGCCTCGGGCTCGATTGGGACGAGACCCACCACCAGTCCGACCGTTTCGATCTCTACCGTGTCGCTGCCGAGCGGTTCCTCGACGAGGGGCTCGCCTACCGGTGCGACTGCTCCCAGGACGACGTCAAGGCCCGTAACGAGGCCGCTGGTGGCCCGCCCGGCTACGACGGACACTGCCGTGATCGGAACGTGCAGCCGGGCGACGGAGTGGTCGTGCGGTTCCGGACCCCTGACGAGGGCACCACCGGCTGGGACGACGTGATCCGTGACCGGGTGGAGTTCGAGAACCGCCACCTCGAGGACTTCGTCATCGTCCGCTCGAACGGCGTGCCGATGTTCCTGCTGGCCAACGCCATCGACGACGTCGACATGGGCATCACCCACGTCATCCGGGGCGAGGACCTGGTCAACACCACGCCGAAGGTCCTGTTGCTACGCCAGGCTCTCGGTGACGACGAACCACCGGTGTACGCGCACCTGCCCCTCATCGTCAACGAGGCCCGCAAGAAGCTGTCCAAGCGTCGCGACGACGTCAACATCGGTGATTACCTCGACCGTGGTTTCCTCCCCGAGGCGATGCTGAACTACCTCGCCACGCTGGGGTGGGGCGCCCCCGACGGCGTCGAGCTGAGACCGATGGCCGAGATCGTCCAGCTGTTCGAGCTGACCGACATCGGCAAGAGTCCCGCCGCGTTCGACCTGAAGAAGCTCAGCCATTTCAACGGCGAGTACCTCCGGGCGCTGCCGGTCGACGAGTTCGTCGAGCGGGTCGAGCCGTGGATCGGCGGTCCGGACGCACCGTGGTCACCGGACCAGTTCGACCGCGACGCGTTCGGTCGCCTCGCCCCGCTCGTCCAGGAGCGCACCAAGACCCTCGACGAGGTTCCCGAACTGGTCGACTGGCTGTTCCTGGCTGATCCGCCCGAGGACCAGGCGAGCTGGGACAAAGAGATGGGTAAGCCCCATGCCTCTGCGGTGCTCGACAGTGCGATCGCCGGCGCGGAGGCGGCGGGGGAGTGGACCGCCGACGCCGTCCGTGCCCTGGTCGAAAAGGCTGCCCACGATGCCGGCCTCGTCGGTGCCGAGGGCAATCCGCAGCTCGCGAAGGCCCAGGCCCCCGTGCGGGTCGCCACCCTCGGCCGGTCGAAGGGTCTCCCGCTGTTCGAATCGCTCGAGCTGTTGGGCCACGACGAGACGGTGCGACGCCTGCGCGCCGCCCGATCCCGGGTCTGATCGATGCGCACCCGGGGCCGCTGGGTGCGACGGCTGGTCATCGCCGGTCTCGGGGTCGTCGTCCTCGGCGGGCTCTACCTCGCCGTCACCTTCGTGCAGGTGTGGAGCGACGCTCGCCTCGACCAGGCCGGGCCGGCCGACGCCATCGTGGTGTTGGGTGCCGCCCAGTACGACGGCGCTCCGTCGCCGGTGCTGGCGTCCCGTCTCGACCACGCCGTCGAGCTCTACGAGGCGGGGCATGCCCGCTATGTCGTGGTCACCGGGGGAAGTCAGGAGGGCGACCGATTCACCCAGGCGGCCGCCGGCTACCGCTACCTGCGTGACCGGGGGATCCCCGACGAGGTGCTGCTGCTCGAGGTGGACGGGACCAGCACCTACAGCGAGCTCGCCGCCACCGCCCGCATTCTCGAGGACCGGGGGCTGAGCTCGGTGTTGCTGGTGTCGGACGGGTATCACTCCAAGCGGCTGCTCGGGATCGCCGACGAGCTCGGGATCGAGGCCCGGGTGTCGCCGACCGACACCAGCTACGGGGTGCGATCGTTGGTACGTGAGACTCTGGCGGTGGGGGCAGGACGATTGGTGGGTTTTCGACGCCTCGATGCTCTCGGGTAAGGTGATCGCTCACCCGATCGGGGGTGGTGTAATTGGTAACACAGCTGGTTCTGGTCCAGTCGTTGGGGGTTCGAGTCCTCCCCCCCGAGCTTTACGCAACACCGGCATCGCTTGCTAGAGTCATGCGGTTCCACGTTGGTGCGACAACCGGCCCCCATCGTCTAGCGGCCTAGGACACCACCCTCTCAAGGTGGCGGCACGGGTTCGAATCCCGTTGGGGGTACCACGTGAGAAGCCCCTGGTGAGCGCCCTCCATGGTGCACGACCAGGGGTTTCGTCGTTCTGGGGGCCTGGCACGCCGCCTGGCGGAGGGCCAGCGAGCTCGTCGTCCTGGGGTGCCTGCCGGCCCTGCTAGAGGTACCGAAGTGTCCTCGCTCGCTCGATGGCCTCGGCGCGGGAGGACGCGTGGAGCTTGCTGATGATGGACTTCACGTGCGTCTTCACCGTGTTCACCGAGATGTGTAGCTCGGCGGCGATCTCGTTGTATGACATCGACGTGGCCGCGTAGCGGAGAACGGTTCGCTCCCGCTCGGTGAGCGCCTCTGTCGGCCATTCCGGCCGGGCAAGTGCGGTTGGTGGGGTGTGCGGCGGTGTCTTGAGGATCCCTTCGAGGAACGGTGTCAGTGACCGGCGACGGGCTGCTCGACACACGACGGCGAAGGCTTCTGCGCTCGCCTCGGCGAGTTGGAACGCGAGTTGGCCCTCGTCGGCAAGATCGATCGCAGCCTCGGCGAGATCCTCGCGGTCCTCCCCCTCTGCATGCGAGACACGGAGGCGTAGGGCAGCCAGATCCAGAGCCTGGGGCAGCGTCATTCGATCACCGCCGATCCGGTCGAGCTCGATCGTGGCCAGATCGGTTCGTCCGGTCGCCAGGTGGAGACGGGCGTGAAGCATGGCGCGGGCCAGCCCGGGGGACAGCTCGTCGAGAAGCTCGTTGGCCCGGTGGAACTCTCCGAGGTCGATGAGGATGGCGGCCTCGCGAGTGCGAATCCGTTGGAGCACGGCGTTTCCGGGTGCCGGGCGTCTCACCAGCAAACGAGCATCGTGAAGGATGGTCAGCGCGGCCTCGGAGCTGCCCTCGGAACGACACAGCCGAGCCAGCTCCAGTCGGGCGAGCACGCCCACCGCCACCCGACTGCGGGCACCGGTGGCCACCACCCGCTCCAGTTCACGGCGAGCGGCGTCGATCTCGCCGAGTTCGAGCAGCGCTCCACCGCGAACCGCTCGCGGGGCCACGTCTTCCCAGGTCCGGCTCAGATCAGCGTCGGAGATCGCCGCAAGGGCGGCGTCCGCCAGCTTCAGTGCCTCGGCGGGTTGTCCCTGTTCGAGACGGAGCTGAGCCAGGGCGCCGGCGTGCTCGATTCGTTCGATGCTCCCACCGCCGTAGGGCTGGAGCGCTTCGGATAGCGATGCGGCCCGGTGACACTGACCGGTCCAGATCAGCGCTCGCACCGTCATCGCGGTGCAGACCTTGATCCATTGGTCGAGACGCGGATCGCTCTCGGAGGCGGTCGCAGCGGCGAGCAGCTCGTGTCCGTGGGCGACAACGGCGTCGAAGTCGCACAGCGACCCTTCGATCACGACTCGAGCACCGAGAAGCTGCCGACGTTCTGAGTCACCGAGCTCAGCTCCGACGAGGTTGGCGATGCGGTCGACCAGGCGCTCGGCTTCCACGGGATGACCGGCCAGCACCAAGGCGACGGAGTAGCCGATGCACGCCCCAGGGGCGGTGCGAAGGTCGTGGTCGGCGAAGCCGTGGGCGGCAGGGTCGAGCTCAGGCAGCCGGTTGGCCAGGTAGGTGTCGAAGACGATCCCGCCGATGATGTCCGCCGCCTCGGCCGGGCGACCAGCCAGCCAGCGATGGCGGAACGCCCGGGGGAGGTCGCCAACTGCTTCGAAGTGGTCAGCGGCGCGTGCGTGGAGCTGGCGCTCGAGCTCGGGATCGCGTCGGTGGAGCTCGGCCCTCAGAGTCTCGAGGACGAGTGGATGGTGGCGGATCACCCGGCCACTGGGGTCGACGCGAGTGGCGAGCAGGTTGGCCCGCTCGAGGTCCGACAGCCCGACATCGTTGCCCTGGTGGAGCGCAACCGCGAGCTCCGGAGTGATCTCGTCGATCACCGAGGTGTGGAGGAGGAACCTCTGCAGCGCCTCTGGCTGAACCTGGAGCATCTCGCTCAGCAAGTACTGCGCGACGGAGTGGGGAGAGTGGACCAGCCCGTCGACCAGCGCCTGGGGATCGCCGCTCGCCAGCGCGAGGGCAGTGAGATGCAGACCGGCGGCCCACCCTTCGGTCGTCTCCGCCAGCGAGTCGGCCACCCCCGGCGCGACGGAGACCCCGAAGGCGGCGAGCAACTGGTTGCCTTCTCGCCGGCTCAGGCGAAGATCGTGATCGCGGAGTTCGCACAACCGGTCGGCGGCACGGAGCCGGTCGAGGCCGAGCGGAGGATCGGTCCGGCTGCCGAGCGCCAGATGAAGGTTCCCGAGTGCGCGAGCGAGTACGAAGCTGAGCTGCTCGTGCACCTCGGGGCCGAGCAGGTGGACATCGTCGATGACCAAGACGATGTCGGGCAGGGCCGCCGCGGCCGCGAGCAGCGCTTCGAGCGCGTCGGGAGCCACATCGTCGTCGAGCACGATGAGGTCGAGCGCCTCCTGAGCAAACCCCGGGACAACCGACCGCACGGCGTGAATGATCGCCTGCCAGGCGCGGACGGAGTCGGCGTCGGCACGGTCGGCCTGCATCCAGCACGTCGTCCCGGCAGGGCGCTGGCTGACCCACTGCCGGAGGATCGTGGTCTTCCCCGACCCGGCGGGCGCGACCACCAGGCGCAACGCTGTCGACCCTGCGCCCTCGAGACGCTCGACCAGGTCGGGACGGAGAACCTCCGGCGACACGGGTACCGGAACGACGAACTTGGAGAGGGCGAAGCGGGCAGGCCGACGGCGTGTTGAGACGCCCTCCTCGATGTCGGCCACGCGCCCAGCCTACAAGGGGCGATCCGCCATAAGCCGGACGATCACCCCGCGTCGGGTGATGACATCGGTGCCCGGGGGGCCGGAGCATCGGGGCACGATCGCGCCGCGGTCGGGTGAGGAGGAGAGTTCCATGGCGATACAGAACGACCACACTGTGCTCGCGACCACACGACAGTCGATCGACGAGCGAGCCCTGCGGTTGCCGTTCGACGACGACGACGACTTCGACGACGTCGTCCGGGGGTTCGTGGCCCGCAGCGACGAGCGTCAGGTTCGCGCCGCCGACGGACGGGTGGTGTGGGATCTCGACGCCTACGGGTTCCTCGACGGGCCGTGCCCGCCGACCGCCCACCCGAGCCTGTGGCGACAGGGCAAGCTGCTCGTCGAGGACGGCCTGTTCGAGGTGACCGACCGCATCTACCAGGTTCGGGGCTATGACCTGTCGGTGATGAGCCTCATCGAGGGCGACTCCGGCGTGATCGTGATCGACCCGCTGATCTCTCGGGAGACCGCCGCTGCGGCCTTCGCCCTCTACCAACAGGTTCGGGGGCCGCGCCCGGTGACCGGCATGATCTACACCCACTCCCACATCGATCACTTCGGTGGGGTCAAGGGTGTGCTCGACGAAGCGGACGTCGTTGCGGGCCGGGTGCCCGTCATCGCCCCCCAGGGATTCTTGGAGCACGCCGTCGCCGAGAACGTCTTCGCCGGCACGGCCATGGCCCGCCGGGCGGCCTACATGTACGGTGCGGCCCTCGACAAGGGCCCGTCCGGGCAGATCGGCGCCGGGCTCGGACAGACCACCTCGACCGGTGAACCCACGCTGATCGCACCGACCGTGGAGATCACCCACACCGGTCAGGAGCTGGTGGTCGACGGGGTCCGCATGGTGTTCCAGCTCACTCCCGGCACCGAGGCACCGGCCGAGATGAACTTCTACTTCCCGGACCAGCGGGCGTTGTGCACGGCCGAGAACACCTCGCACACCCTCCACAACATCTTGACGATCAGAGGCGCCCAGGTGCGCGACGCCCAGGGGTGGTCCGCGTATCTCACCGAGACCATTCGGATGTGGGGCGACGAGCTCGATCTGGTCTTCGCCTCCCACCACTGGCCCACGTGGGGTCGCGAGCGGGCCGTCGAGTTCCTGTCGGTGCAGCGTGACATGTACGCCTACCTGCACGACCAGACGCTTCGCCTGCTCAATCAGGGCCATGTCGGTCGAGAGATCGCCGAGCTGATCGAGTTGCCGCCGGCGCTCGAGGAGATCTGGCACGTCCACGGTTACTACGGCTCGGTCAGCCACAACGTGAAGGCGGTGTACCAGCGCTACATGGGCTGGTACGAGGGCAACCCCGCCCGGTTGTGGACCCATCCGCCGGAGGCCGCCGCCATCCGCTACGTGCGCGCCATGGGCGGTGCCGATGCCGCAGTCGACGAGGCCCGCCGAGCCGTCGATGCCGGTGACCTGCGCTGGGCCGCCGAAGTGCTCGACCACGTGCTGTTCGCCGATGAACGACACCCCGACGCCCGGACCCTGCAAGCCGCGGTGTTCGAGCAGCTCGGTTTCGGCTCGGAGAACGGCACCTGGCGCAACGCGTTTCTCTCGGGTGCCCATGAGCTGCGCCACGGGGTGTTCGGCACACCCGTCTCGTCCGGGTCGCCCGATCTGCTCGGTGCCCTCACCGTCGACCAGATCTTCTCCTCGGTGGCTGTCCGGGTGGATGGTCCCCGAGCCTGGCACGAGCGCCTCAGGGTGTCGTTCGTCATCACCGACGAGGGCACCGTGTACGAATGCGAGCTGCGGAACGGCGTACTGGCCCACGGGCCCGCCGACCACCCCACCGATGGCTCGACCATCTTCACCCTGACCCGCAGGGCCCTCATCGGGCTGCTCACCGGGCAGCTCGACCTGGCATCGGCGATCACCGACGAGATCATCGCCGTCGACGGCGACCCGAACGAGCTCGGTCGCCTGACGGAGGTGCTGGCCCCGGTGGACCCCGACTTCGCCATCGTCACCCCCTGAAACGCTGTTGAGCCGAGTGCGAAATCACCCCGCGTGGGTGATCCCGCAAGAGGTTCGGTCCTGGATAGTTGCCGTCAACGACAAGCTGCGCCTGGCCCGGACGAACGCGGTCCAGGCGCTCGTACGAAGGAGCGGGTCATGGTCCTCGCCACAACGAACTTCCCTCTACTGAACGTGTTCCTGACGATGCTGTGGTTCTTCCTCTTCGTCGTCTGGCTGATGCTGCTGTTCCGGGTGTTCGCCGACGTCTTCCGAAGCGAGATGGGTGGAGTGGCGAAAGCCTTCTGGGTCGTCTTCGTGATCGTGCTCCCGTTCCTCGGGGTGCTCGCCTACCTGATCGCGCGGGGACCCAAGATGGCTCAGCGGGAGATGGAGGCGTTCGCGGCCCAAGAGGAGGCGGCACGCCAGTACATCCGCTCGGTCGCAGGCAATGGCACGAGCCCGACCGAGGAGCTCAGCCGGCTGGCGGATCTCAGGTCGCGTGGCGTCCTCGACGACGCTGAGTACGCCACGATGAAGGCCAAGGTCATTGCCTGAGCGTGCTGAGTGCAACGCTGGCCGAAGCGGTCGCGGGGGTCTTCCCCTACGCCGCCGGCGTGGGTCTGAGCCCGATCCCCATCATCACTGTCGTCCTCGTGCTGTTCTCCGCCCGGGCGAGGATCAACGGGCCCATGTTCCTCGCTGGCTGGGCCACCGGGCTGGCAGCTCTCGTGACGGTCGTCCACCTGACGGCCAGCCAGCTCGACGCGGGGACAGACGACACAGTCGACGACGGCATCGCCTGGTTGCGGGTTCTGCTCGGCACGGTGCTGTTGATCGCTGCGGCGAAGAAGTGGCGGCATCGCCCGGGACCGGGGGAGGAGCCGTCGCTCCCGGCCTGGATGACGCGCATCGAAGGGATCTCCCCGGTACGGGCGCTCGGTCTGGGACTGTTGCTGGCCTCGAACCCGAAGAACCTCGCTCTGTCCTTTGGCGCCGGGACGAGCCTGGCGCAGCTCGCCGTGCCCGCCCGCCAGGCCGGAGCCGCCATCGTCGTCTTCGTCCTCGTGGGAAGCGCCGCGGTGATCGTGGCGGTGGGGTACGCCTCGTCGGGCGTGGCTGGGGTGCGTCAGCGACTCGAGGAGGCCAAGGCCTGGCTGGCCCTGCACAACGGTTCGCTGGTTGCAGTCCTGTACGTGGTGTTCGGCGCGCTGCTCGTGTCACGAGGGCTGGGGTCCGTCACCTGAGCGCCAGGTCCGACTCGGCCCGCATCTGGCGGGACCTACTCCAGGCCGACTGACAACGGGAGGAGTACGGCATGAGCGACGTGATGTTGGGAGCATTTGCGGTCTTGGCCGGCGCACCGTTCTGCTACCGCGGCTACATGGGGATGCGGCTCCTGATCCCGATCTGGGGTGCCTTCACCGGTTTCACCGTCGGCGCTGGCCTCGTCGCCTCGATCGTGGGCGGAGGCTTTCTCGCCTCGGTCACCGGATGGCTCGTCGGCTTCGCCTTCGCTGTCGTCCTCGCCGGGCTCGCTTACCTGTACTACGCGGTGTCGGTCGTCGTGATCATGGGGTCGGCTGGGTTCCTCATTGGTGCGGCGCTCATGGTGGCGCTCGATGTCGCCTGGACCTGGCTCGTCGGGCCCGTCGCGGTGACGGCGGGCATTGCGCTCGCGTTCGTCGCCGTCGTCGTCGACCTCCCGAGGGTGATGCTCACGCTGGTGACCGCCCTCGGCGGGGCAGCCGCGGTCACGGTGGGACTCATGCTCTTCGCAGGAGCGGTCGACGGTGACGACCTGTCTTCAGCCGACGTCGTGACCAGGATCGAGTTCGACTGGTGGTGGTATGCGATCTACCTCATCGTCTCCGTCACCGGGATGGTCTCCCAGACCCGGTCCGCTCAGCAGTTGCACCTGAGCGTGCAGGAAGCCTCGCGCAGCCAACGTCGACCGAGCACTGACCGGCACCACTGATCACTCGCGGCGAGATGTAGGGGCGACTTCACGCCCGAGCGTCGGGATCATCGTGGCGCGGTGGACGCTGTTCCCCGACGCCGTCACGGGTCGGCTGGGGTCGGTCGGTGGTCGAGAACGAGGGGCGCGCTCCACGTGACCGCGACGAGCGCGAGCGCGAGGAGCAGGGTGGGGAGCGACCAGTCCAACCACAGGATCGCAAC
>SKKL01000159.1 GCA_007121465.1 Acidimicrobiales bacterium
ACCGACCCGTTGGCCGCGGTGGGGACCGACATGCCGAGCGGAGTGACGCCGGCGTCGGGTGGCGGCCCATCGCAGGGGGCGAGGACTCGGGCCTCGTGACCCAGGCCGCGCAGCGCGCGCGCCAAGCCAAGCACCTGGTACTGGACCCCGCCCGGAACGGTGAGGCTGTAGGGGCAGATCAGTCCGATACGCACCGGACCAACCTAGGAGGCCGATGTCGACGGCGCCACCACTTCGCGCCGGCGCCCGTGGGACGGCCGGTCTCAGCCGGTACGCACATCGATCACGAGCCGCATCGGGTCATGCAGGATCCCGACCGCGAACGGCGCTCGGTGATCGAGGCCGGCCACCCACACCAGGTTCGCCTCGAAGTCCTGGGAACGAGCCAGCTCACGAACGACCGCCCCTCCGGGAGCGAAGCGGTGCGGTCCGGCGTAGGTCGGACGGGAGGCGCTGAAATCCCATCCGGTGGCGCTGCTCAGGTGGATCTCGAGCATGGCGGAGCCCGCCACGGTGGTCGGCACCCCTCTCGGATCGACCGGGGGCTGGTCGACGTAGCGAACCCGATGGTCGAGATCGCCGTTGCCGAACTCCAGCACGATGCGGTCGAACCCCGGGTGCCTCCCCGACCGCACGTTGGTCAGATGGGCCACCTCGCCGCCGCGCAAGAAGCCGGGGCTCTGCCGGGGATGGGTCCCGAACTCGCCGATCGGGTCGACGACCCCGGGCGTCGCCGGCGGCGCGACGGGGAGTGAAGCGTGCCCGAAACTGAGGGTGTAGCCCCGCGAGTCGACTGCGTAGTAGCCCTGGTGCGACCACGAGGTTTCGATGCCCACGAACCGATTGCCCGATGGTCGAGGGTCGGGGACAGTGTGGGCCGATCCGAGGAACGGTGCGTCACCGAAGCTGAACACCCCGCCGTCCCCTCCGAGCAGCCAGTAGCCCCGTCCGCTGTTGGTGGAGCTCATGGCGACGATCGGCTGGTTGAGACGGATGTGGCCGGTCGAGCCGTGGAACTGCTGGGAGCCGAACGTGAACACGCCGCCGTCGCGGGCGACGAGCCAGTAGCCGTCATGGCCACGGGCGGAGGCGATGCCGACCACCGGCTGGTTCAGCCTGACCCCGCCCATCCCTCCGAGGAACCGGGCGTCACCGAACGCGAACACGCCGCCGTCGCGGGCGGCCAGCCAGTAGCCGTTGCCGCTCTCGGTAGCGGCGATCCCCACGATGGGCTGATTGAGGGCGATGCCGACCTGGCCGTGGACCCCAGCGGCACCGAACGCGTCGATGCCTCCCCGGTCGTCCACCAGCCAGTACCCGGCACCGCTCGGGTGCCCGGCGATCCCGACGACAGGCCGACTCGTTCGGCCTGCGGCGTCGCCATGATGAGATGCTGCACCACGTGTGGTCACCCGGCCGTCCGCCGCGAGGACCCAGGCACCGTCACCGCTCGGTGTGACCGCCAGGTCGACGCGCTCCCACGCCGCTGGAGAAACCGATGCTGACGCGTCGGCTGCCGGTGCCGTCACCAGCACGGAAGCGATCAGGAGGCCCACACACAGCGAGCCCACACGCGACCGGTTGACGTCCATACCCGCCCCCTTGGTCAGATGTCTTCCCCCTGCTCACTACCACCAGGGGCCGGAAGGCAAACCCCCGCAGCGATCAGCTCGGGAGATCGTGGTCGCTCGGCCAGTTGGGCTGCATGAGGTGCCACTGCTCCGGAGCGGCCGACACCAACTCCTCCAGTGCGTGAGCCAGGTCCTGGGTGGCCCGGGACACGTCGTCGCGAAGGGAGCCTCGTCGCTCGATCGCCAGCGGCGGGCCGACCCGGGTGTGGTGGCTCGACCCCTCGAAGTAGACGGCGGTGGGAAGGATGGGGGCTCCGGTGCGGATGGCCAGGGTGGCCGGGCCGGCTGGCAGGGTCGTTCGCTCCCCGAAGAAGTCGACCTCGACACCGTGGCCGCCGATGTCCCGGTCGCACACCAGACAGAGCACCTCCCCCGATCGCAGGGCACGAAGTGACTCCGATCCGGCCCGCGCCCCCAGGGGCACGACCGTCATCCCGAGGGAGCGGCGGAGGTCGGCGAACCACTCGAACAGCTCCGGTGGCTCGATGGCCTCGACCACCGCGGTGACCGACACCTGTTCGATCGCCGCGAGCCAGAACGCAGCCCACTCCCACCCCCCGAGGTGGGGAAGGGCGATGATCGCCCCATCGCCCCTTTCGAGTGCATCGACGAGGTGCCCGTAGCCCTCGTAGGAGAATCGGGTGTCGACGGTGTCAGGTTCGAGGACCGGCAGGCGGAACGACTCGATCCAGTACCGGGCGTAGGACGCGAAGGCGGCATCGATGGTGGCGTCGAGGTCCGCTCCGGTGAGCTCGGGTCGGACACGCCGCAGGTGGCGCGACAACATCTCCCGCCGCTCGACGAGGAGACGGGCGGCGACCCGACCCGCCAGGTTGGATGCTGGCTCGATGAACGCATCGGGAAGTCCCCGGGCGATGTGGGACCCGAGCTGATAGAGCCCGGTGACCGGGTCGGCGGGGAGCCCCACGCGCTAGCGGCGGGAGCGGGGCCGTTCGCGCCAGGTCTGACTCAGCGGTCGAGCGGCCCTCCGCCGGTAGCTGCTGCGCGAGCGCCGGTCCGGGAGCGGAACCGGCACGGGGCGCTCGGCCTGGCGCCACACCTTGACGAAACGCTGGACAGCGGTGATCGCGGTGAGCGCGAGCATCACCCACAGCACGCCGACGAGGATCTCGAAGAACAGGAGGCCGAAGCCGAGCATGATGAAGCGTTCGGCCCGCTCCATGAGGCCGCCGCGGGCGTCGAAGCCGAGCGACTCGGCCTTGGCTCGCTGGTAGGACACCAGCGACGCCGCGCCGAGCAGGGCCATGGGCAACATGACGAGCAGACCGGGACGGTTGGCGGCGAAGTACCAGGCGACGCCACCGAACAGCAGGGCATCGGTGAGCCGGTCGGTGACCGAGTCGAAGAACGCCCCGCGACGAGAGTTGGTGATGCCCGCGGCCTTGGCCAGGGCCCCGTCGAGGAAGTCGCAGAGCCCGGTGAACAGGAGCAGGACGACGCCGAGGCGGAAGTGCCCGGTGGCGATGGCCACGGCGGTGCCGACCGCCATGACGATGCCGAGGGCGGTGAGATGGTCGGCCTTCAGGCCGGTACGACGAAGGCCGGTGCCGATGGGCCTCAGGCCTGCTTCGATGTTGGTCCGCCAGTGTCCATCGAACATGGACGACTCCTGTCCCGGGGTTGGGGTCGGTTGAAGGGTACCAGCGCGCTCGGCGAGACCGGCGAACCGCCCCCAGTGGCGGGGGCGACGACGCTACGGTGCGACCATGGCCTCCTCACCGTTCTCGTCGCTGTCCCCCACCGACGCCGTCGTGGCCCTCCGGTCGTTTCCCCGGCGGTTCGACGATGCCTCTCGCGCCGCCGCGGCCGCCATCGACGACGACGATCCCGATCAGAGCGAGATCGACGAGTTCGCCGCCCGTACCGGCTCCGACGGCTGGTCGGCACTGCACCACATCGCCGGGGCGACCGCCCGGCTCGAGGCCGTGACGCCCGAGCTGCGCGCCGCGCTGGTCAGCCCCGACCGCCGGATCGAGGACGCACTCATCGACCCGACGCCCTCTGAGGAACCGCCGCCACACTCCGGGAGCCTCCCCACCGAGTTGGCCCGGCTCGAACGGGCGGCCGCTGGCCTCGCCGACGAGCTCGACCGGGCCGACGGCGATCGCTGGCTCGGCACCCGGCCCACGGGTGGCGGATCGACCGCGAC
>SKKL01000245.1 GCA_007121465.1 Acidimicrobiales bacterium
CCCCTCGAGGGACTCGGCCTGGGAGACGGTGCGGGGAAACCCGTCGAGGAGGAACCCGCCGGTGCGGGCATCGTCCTTGGAGAGGCGCTCTTCGACCACACCGACGATGACGTCGTCGGGGACGAGGTCGCCGCGATCCATGATCTCCTTGGCCTTGCGACCGAACTCGGTGCCTTCGGCCACCGCAGCACGCAGCATGTCGCCGGTGGAGATGTGCGGGGCGCCGTAGTGCTCGGCAAGGCGCACCGCCTGGGTGCCCTTCCCTGCGCCTTGGCGCCCCAACAGGACCAGTCGAACTCCGCTCACGTCTTCAGGAACCCTTCGTAGTTGCGCATCATCAGCTGGCTGTCGATCTGCTTCATCGTTTCGAGCGACACACCCACCGCGATGAGCAGGGAGATACCGCCAAAGGCGAACTGGGCCTGGTCACCGGGGAGGATGTTGGCGAGCAGGATGTCGGGCACGAGGGCCACGACGGCGATGAACAGGGCGCCGGGCAGCACGATCCGGGAAAGGATCTTGGCGAGGTGCCGCTCGGTCTGGGGTCCGGGTCGGATGCCCGGGATGAAGCCACCCTGCTTGCGCAGCGTGTCGGCCTGCTTGGCCGGGTCGAAGGTGATCGACGTGTAGAAGTAGGCGAAGCCGATGATCATCAGGCCGAAGACGACCACGTAGAAGATGTTGTCGGGCTGGATGAGGTTGTTCTCGATCCAGCGCTGCACCGACTCGCCCCAGCCCGACGCCGGGAGCACCTGGGCGCCCATGATCGGCAGGTAGAGCACCGAGCTGGCGAAGATGACCGGGATCACACCCGACTGGTTCAGCTTCAGCGGGATGTAGGTGTTCTGGCCGCCGTACTGGCGTCGACCCACGACTCTCTTCGCGAACTGCACCGGGATGCGTCGCTGGCCCTGTTCGACGAACACGATGGCAGCGAGGATCCCGATGAGGATCACGACCACCACCGCCAGCATTCCCCAGCCGGCCTCGAGGCGGATCTGGTCACCCTGGGCGGGGAAGGAGCTCACGACCGACGCGAAGATGATGAGCGACATGCCGTTGCCGATTCCCCGCTGGGAGATGTTCTCGCCCATCCACATGATGAGGGCGGTGCCGGCGGTCATCGTGAACACGATGAGCATCACACGGGGGATGCTCCAGTTGGGCAGCAGGTTGAGGTCGTCGCCAGGGACGAATCCGCCACCGCCGCTCGAGAAGATGAACGTGAAGCTCGTGGCCTGCAGGACCGCGATGCCGATGGTGAGGTATCGGGTCCACTGGGTGATCTTGCGCTGGCCGATCGCACCCTGTTGCTGCCACTGCTCGAGGCGGGGGATCACCACGGTGAGGACCTGCATGATGATCGACGCCGTGATGTAGGGCATGATCCCGAGGGCGAACACCGCGAAGTTGGTGAGCGCCCCGCCCGAGAACAGGCCGAGCAGCTGGATCACGCCGCCGCCCCGCGCCTGCTCCCGCAGGAGCTGGAGCTGGTCGAGATCGATCCCCGGAACCGGAACGTGGGCCCCGAACCGGTAGATCGCGATGATCATCAGCGTGAAGAGGATCTTGTTGCGAAGGTCGGGGACCTTGAACATGTTCCTCATGGTCGAGAGCACGGGCGGTACCTCGGGTTCCTCGGACTGAGCTCAGCGAAAGGCGGACGAAACGACGACGGACGGGTCGGTCAGCAGGTGATCAGGGATCAACGGTTGGTGAGTGCGTTGCCCTTGGCCGGCGGACGACCGTTCCCGAACGGCATCGGCAGCAGCTCAACGGTACCCCCCGCGGAGGTGATGGCTTGCTCGGCCGACTTGGACACGGCGTGAGCCCTGACCGTGACGGCTCGGGTGAGCTCGCCTCGACCGAGGACCTTGACGAGGGCCTTCTTGCCGACGAGGCCCTTGGAGCGCAGCGTCTCGGGGCTGATCTCGTCGAGACCCGACTCCTCGATGGTGTCGAGGTTGATCGGCTGGTACTCGACACGGAACGGGTTGTTGAAGCCCTTGAGCTTCGGCATCCGCATGTGCAGCGGGTTCTGACCGCCTTCGAAACCGGCGGGAATCGTGCCGCGGGCCTTCTGGCCCTTGGTGCCCCGGCCGGCGGTCTTGCCGCCCTTGCCGGCGATGCCGCGGCCGACACGCTTGCGGCGGCGGTTGGAGCCCTCGGGGGGCTTGAGGTCGTGGATCTTCATGGCTCTACTCCGTCTCCTCGACAGTCACGAGGTGCGGGACACGAGCGATCATGCCGCGGATCTCGGGACGGTCGGGCAGGGTGTTGGTCTTGCCGATCCGGCCCAACCCGAGAGCGCGGAGGGTACCGCGTTGCTTGGGCTTGGCGCCGATGGCCGAACGGGTCTGGGTGACGACGAGCTCGGTCATCAGGCGACCTCGTTGGGCTCAGAATCCGGGCCGCGCTCGCTCTCGCGGTAGGCGCGGAGCAAGCCGGCGGGGACGAACTCCTCGGGGTCGAGCCCACGCATGCGGGCCACCTCGTCGGGACGCTTGAGGTCCTGGAGGCCGGCGATGGTCGCCCGGGCCACGTTGATGTGGTTCGACGAACCGAGGGACTTGCACAGCACGTCTTCGATGCCGGCCTCTTCGAGGATGGCACGAGCAGCGCCACCGGCGATGACCCCGGTACCGGGGGCGGCGGGCTTGATCATCACGCGACCGGCGCCGAGGCGGCCGAGCACGGGGTGGGTGATGGTGGTCCCGGCGAGGGGCACGGTGAAGAGGTTCTTGCGGGCCTCCTCGGTGCCCTTCTGGATGGCGAGGGGCACCTCCTTCGCCTTGCCGTAGCCGAGTCCGACACGGCCGGCACCGTCGCCGATCACCACCAGGGCGGTGAAGGAGAAACGCCGACCACCCTGGACGACCTTGGCCACCCGGTTGATGTCGATGACCCGGGACTCGCGGAGGCCCGAATCGCTCGGTGCAGTACGAGGGTTGTTCATCAGAACTCCAGTCCGCCGTCGCGTGCGGCATCGGCGAGGGCGGCGATGCGCCCGTGGTACATGAACCCGCCTCGGTCGAACACGACCTGTTCGACACCGGCGGCCTTGGCTCGCTCGGCGACGAGGGTGCCGACCTTGGCGGCGGCCTCGACGGTGCCCGACGAGTCGGACCCCAGGTCGGGTTCGTGGGTGGATGCGGCGGCGAGGGTACGGCCGGACCGATCGTCGATCACCTGGGCCACCATGTGCCGGTTGGACCGGAACACCGCGAGGCGGGGACGTTCGGGGGTGCCGAGGACCTTCTTGCGGACCCGACGGTGTCGGCGGATCCTGGCCTCTCGCTTCTGCTTGGCGCTGTCGCTCATATTCGTTCTTCTCTGTTCGTCCGACGCGCTACTTGGCGGTCTTGCCGGCCTTGCGGAGGACCCGCTCACCCGCGTACCGCACACCCTTGCCCTTGTAGGGCTCAGGCTTGCGAACGGCGCGGATGTTGGCGGCGACCTGACCGACGGCCTGCTTGTCGATGCCGATGACCCCGACGCTGGTGGGGCTCGGTACGTCGAAGGTCACCCCGTCGGGTGCTTCGATGGTCACGGGGTGGCTGAACCCCAGGGCGAGCTCGAGGGTGTTCGGGCCCTTGGCGATGGCTCGGTACCCGACGCCAACGATCTCGAGGTCCTTGCGGAAACCCTCGGTCACGCCGGTGACCATGTTCGAGACGAGGGCACGGCTGAGCCCGTGCAGGGCACGGGTGCGGCGCTCCTCGTCGGTGCGCTCGACGAGCAGCGACCCCTCCTCCTCGCGGAGGGTGATCGACTCGGGGAGCTCGTGGGTGAGGGTCCCCTTGGGACCCTTGACGGTGACCGAGGTGCCGTCGACGGTGACGTCGACGCCGCTCGGGACCGGGATCGGGAATGTTCCAACTCGGGACATGAGAAGCTCCGTTACCAGACGAAGCAGAGGATCTCGCCGCCCATGTGACGCTTGCGCGCCTCACGGTCGGTCATGAGCCCCTGGCTCGTCGAGACGACGGCGACACCGAGGCCGCCGAGGACGCGGGGGATGCTGTCTGACTTGGTGTAGACACGCACGCCCGGCTTGGACACCCGCTTGATGCCCGAGATGATGCGGGCCCGCTCCGGCGAGTACTTCATGATCACCGTGAGGGTCCGGCCCGGGCGGTCGGTGTTGTCGGCGACGGAGAAGCTCTCGATGTAGCCCTCCTTCTTCAGGAGGTCGGCGAGGGCTTCCTTCACCTTGGAGGAGGGCATGGAGACGTCGTCGTGCATCGCCGTGTTGGCGTTGCGCAGGCGGGTCAGCATGTCGGCGATGGGGTCAGTCATGGTCATGAGTCGTACCTCCTCACCAGCTGGCCTTCTTGAGCCCCGGGATCTCGCCGGCATGGGCGAGCTCCCGGAGACAGATACGACACAGACCGAACTTGCGGTACACCGAGTGGGGGCGGCCACAACGCCGGCAGCGGGTGTAGCCCCGCACCTTGAACTTCGGCGTCTTGTTCGCCTTGTTGATCAGCGCCTTCTTGGCCATTACTGCTGCCCCTCGGTTCGGAACGGGAAGCCGAGAGCGACTAGCAGGGCGCGGCCCTCGGCATCGGTGGTGGCGGTGGTGACGATCGTGATGTCCATGCCGCGGGTGACATCGACGCGGTCGTAGTCGATCTCGGGGAAGATCAGCTGTTCGGTGACGCCGAAGGTGTAGTTGCCGTGCCCGTCGAAGGACTTGGGCGACAGACCCCGGAAGTCACGGATGCGGGGGATCGAGATGCTGACCAGGCGGTCGAAGAACTCCCACATGCGATCGCCCCGAAGGGTGACCTTGGTGCCGATGGCGTTGCCCTCACGGAGCTTGAAACCGGCGATGGACTTCTTGGCCCGGGTCACGATCGGCTTCTGACCGGCGATGATGGTGAGGTCCTCGACCGCACCGTCGAGCAGCTTCGCCTGGTTGACGGCGTCGCCGACTCCCATGTTGAGCGAGATCTTCTCGAGGCGCGGGACCTGCATCACGTTGCCGAGCTCGAGATCAGCCTTGAGCTGATCGCGGATCGTGTCGTTGTAGCGGGCCTTCATCCGAGGGATGTTGGTGGTGGCGGTGGCCATCAGAGCTCAGCCCCCGTTCGCTTGCAGATTCGGATCTTGTTTCCCTTGTCGTCGAACGTGAAGCCGACGCGGGTGGCCTTGCCGTCCTTGGGGCTGATGATCGCGACGTTGGACGCCGGGATCGGCATGTCCTTGTCGATGATCCCGCCCTGCATGGTGGATCGGGTGGGCTTCTGGTGCTTCTTGGCCACGTTGACGCCGTCGACGATGACCTTGCCCTCAGAGGGGATGGCCCGGGAGACGACGCCTTCCTTGCCGCGGTCCTTGCCGGTGAGCACGACGACGCGGTCGCCCTTTCGGATCTTCATTCCGGCCATTCAGATCACCTCCGGAGCCAGCGAGACGATGCGCATGAACTTCTTGTCACGCAACTCGCGACCGACGGGGCCGAAGATGCGGGTCCCCCGTGGCTGCATGGCGTCGTTGATCAGCACCGCGGCGTTCTCGTCGAAGCGGATGTAGGAACCATCGGGACGACGGCGCTCCTTCTTGGTGCGCACGACGACGCACTTGACGACGTCGCCCTTCTTGACCGCGGCACCGGGCAGGGCGTCTTTGACGGTGGCGACGAAGACGTCGCCGATCCCTGCGTAGCGACGCCGGGAGCCGCCGAGCACCTTGATGCACAGCACCTCCTTGGCACCGCTGTTGTCGGCGACGCGAAGTCGACTCTCCTGCTGGATCACTTGGCACGCTCCAACACTTCGACGACCCGCCAACGCTTGCTCTTCGACAGGGGTCGGGTCTCTTGGATCCGGACCCGGTCGCCGACGTTGAGGTCGTTGGTCTCGTCGTGGACGTACAGCTTGGTGTTGCGCTGGACGGTCTTGCCGTACCGGCGGTGACGCACACGGTCGAGGACCGAGACGACAGCGGTCTTGTCCATGGCGTTGGAGGTCACGAGGCCTTCACGCACCTTGCGGCGGTTCGGGCGGTCGGTGGCCTCGGGGGTGGGGGTGGTGTCAGCCATCAGGCGTTCTCCTCCTGGACGAGCGCCTCGGCGGCGACGATCTCACGAGCACGCAGCTCGGTGTTGACCCGGGCGACCTCCCGCTTGACCTGCTTGAGGCGGGAGTAGTTGTCGAGCTGTCCGGTGACGTTCTGGAAGCGCAGGTTGAACAGCTCCTGCTTGTGTTCAGACAGCTGCTCGAGCAGGTCACGGTCGGACAGATCGGCGAGGTTGGACTTGCTGGCCATCAGAATCCTTCCTGGCGTTCCACGAAGCGGGCCTTGATCGGCAGCTTCTGGATCGCGCGGTCGATGGCGGCTCGGGCGACCTCGGGGTCGTGGTAGCTGAGCTCGAACATGATGCGTCCGGGCTTGACGACCGCGACCCAGCGCTCCGGGTTGCCCTTGCCCGATCCCATACGGGTCTCGGCCGGCTTCTCGGTGACGGGCTTGTCGGGGAAGATGTTGATCCACACCTTGCCGCCACGCTTGATGTGGCGGGTCATGGCGATACGGGCAGCCTCGATCTGACGGGCGGTGATCCACCCCGGCTCGAGAGCCTGGATCCCGTAGTCGCCGAAGGCGACACTGGTGGCTCCCTTGGCGTTGCCCTTCGTGCGACCGCGGTGGTGCTTGCGGTGCTTGACCTTCTTCGGCATCAACATGTCAGTCACCATCCCCGGGACGGAAGTGGGGGGTCTCGTGGTGCTCGCGCACCGAACGCTCGATCGCTTCTTCCTCGGCGAGGAGGCGTTCGAAGTCGGGGTCGGCTTCCTTGACGAGCGGAGCCGGCTCTTCGACCTCGGGGGTCTCCTCGGCGGGGGCCGCGGTCTCGTCGGCGCCCTTGCGGCGGGCGGCGGCGGAGGACACGACCTTGCGGGGGCGAGGATCGCCAGCGGTGTCGCCGACGGCCATGGCCGCTTCCTTGGCGATCTTGTCCTCGGTGGTGGTCTTGTAGGGCAGGATGTCGCCCTTGTAGATCCAGACCTTCACACCGATTCGGCCGGCGGTGGTGCGGGCCTCACGGAAGCCGTAGTCGATGTCGGCCCGCAGGGTGTGCAGCGGGACCCGGCCTTCGCGGTACCACTCGGTACGGGCCATCTCCGAGCCGCCGAGGCGACCCGAGCACTGGACACGGATGCCGAGGGCGCCGGCCTTCTGGGCGTTCTGGACCGCACGCTTCATGGCCCGGCGGAACGCCACACGGCCGGCGAGCTGATCGGCGACACCCTGGGCGATCAGGGCAGCGTCGAGCTCGGGCTGCTTGATCTCCTGGATGTTGAGCTGGATCTTGTTGTTGCCGGTGATCTTGGTCAGCCCCGCCCGGAGGCGGTCGGCTTCGCTCCCGCGGCGGCCGATGACGATGCCGGGGCGAGCGGTGTGCACGTCGACGCGCAGCTTGTCCCGGGTCCGCTCGATCTCGATGCGGCTGATGGCGGCGTGGGGGAGCTGGGTCATCAGGTAGTCCCGAATCTTCCAGTCCTCGATCAAGAAGTCGGCGTACTCGTCGCGGTTGGCGAACCAACGCGACTTCCAGTCGGTGGTGACGCCCAGGCGGAAGCCGTAGGGGTTGACTTTCTGGCCCATTACTCGCTCTTCTCCTCGGCCTCGTCGGCGTCCTCGTCGACGGGGGCCTCGTCGGTGCTGGCCTTGGCGCTCGTGTCGGTGTCGGCAGCGTCGTCGTCGGTGTCGGCGTCTTCGACCTCGTCGATCTCGGCGTCTTCGACTTCGGCTTCTCCGGCGACGGGGGCCTCGGCCTCGAGCGCCGCTTCGGCCTCGAGATCGGCCTCGACCTCGTCGACGTCGGTATCGGCGTCGAGCTCCTCGTCGTGATCGTGTTCACGCTCGGCCTTGGCCTGGCGGCTCTTGGAGACCCGGCGGCGACGTGCCTCGGCCGCGCCCTGGGCTGCTCCGGCGGCACGCGAGCCCTGACCGCTGCGAGCTTCGCGAACGGCTTCTTCCTGGGCCCGCATGCGAGCGAGCTCGTCGGCGGGGAGGCGGCTCACGATGACGGTGATGTGGCAGGTGCGCTTGCGGATGCGGGTGGCGCGTCCACGGGCACGGGGCCGCCACCGCTTGAGGGTCGGCCCCTCGTCGGCGTAGCAGGCCGAGACGAAGAGCTCGTCGGCGGGGATCTCGTCGTTGTGCTCGGCGTTGGCGATGGCCGAGTCGAGCACCTTGCGGATCACGTTGGCCGCGCCGCGCTCGGTGAAGGCGAGGATCTCGTCGGCCTCACCGATCGTCTTGCCCCGGATCAGGTCGAGAACGACACGGACCTTGGAGGCCGACAGGCGGGCGTAGCGGTGCTGAGCCCGGGTGCCGGGCCGTTCGTTGGTCTTGCGGGTGGCGGTGGTGGGACTCATCGACGACCTCCTCGCTCCTGACCGGCGTGGAACTTGAAGGTCCGGGTCGGCGCGAACTCGCCGAGCTTGTGGCCCACCATCGACTCGGTGACATAGACGGGAACGTGCTTGCGCCCGTCGTGCACCGCGATGGTGTGGCCGACCATGTCGGGAAGGATCGTGGAACGGCGGGACCAGGTCTTGATGACCTTCTTCTCGCCCTTCTCGTTGAGATCGTCGACCTTCTTCAACAGATGGTCGTCGACGAATGGGCCCTTCTTCAGGCTGCGCGGCATGACCTACTACCTCCGGGAGCCGCGGGTGCGCCGGCGGCGGACGATGAGCTTCTGGGACGGCTTGTTGTTGTCGCGGGTACGGCCCTCGGGCTTGCCCCAGGGCGACACCGGGTGGCGTCCGCCCGAGGTCTTGCCCTCACCACCACCGTGGGGGTGGTCGACGGGGTTCATGGCCACACCGCGGGTCTGGGGGCGAACGCCCTTCCAGCGGTTGCGGCCGGCCTTGCCGATCTTGATGAGCTCGTGCTCGGCGTTGCCGACCTCGCCGATGGTGGCCCGGCAGTCGATCGGAACCCGGCGCATCTCGGTGCTCGGCAGGCGCAGGGTGGCGAAGTCGCCCTCCTTGGCCACGAGCTGGACACTGGCTCCGGCGCTACGGGCGAGGCGACCACCCTGGCCCGGCTTGAGCTCCACGTTGTGCACGGTGGTGCCGACGGGGATGTAGCGCATCGGCAGGGCGTTGCCGGAACGGATCTCGGAGCCCTGACCGTTCTGGAGGGTGTCGCCGACGTTCACTCCCCGGGGGGCGAGGATGTAGCGCTTCTCGCCGTCGAGGTAGTGGAGCAGGGCGATCCGACAGGTGCGGTTCGGGTCGTACTCGATCGACGCCACCTTGGCGGGAACGCCGTCCTTGTTCCGCTTGAAGTCGATGACGCGGTACTGGCGCTTGTGACCGCCGCCCTTGTGGCGGGCGGTCTTGCGGCCGTAGCTGTTGCGGCCACCGGTGCGGGGCTTGGGGTTGACGAGGGACTTCTCGGGCTCGGTCCGGGTGACCTCGGAGAAGTCCGAGGTGGTCTGGAACCGGCGGCCGGGGCTCGTCGGCTTGCGCTTGCGGAGTGCCATGGCTGTGTCCTACTGCTCGAACAGGTCGATGGCGTCACCCTCGGCCAGGGTGACGATCGCCCGCTTGGTGTCGGGTCGGCTTCCGAAGGTGAAGTTGCGCCGGTTGCGCTGGCGCTTGCCCTTGCGGTTGAGGGTGTTCACCCGGGTCACCTTCACGTCGAAGATGGCCTCGATGGCGGAGCGGATCTCGGGCTTGGTGGCCTCGGGATGCACCTTGAAGGTGTACACGTTGTTCTCGAGCAGCGTGTACGACTTCTCGCTCACGACCGGCTCGATGACGACGTCTCGGGGGTCTTTCACTTGTCGTCCTCGCTCGGGGTCTCAGCGGCGCTGCCCGTCGGCAGGGTCGCGGTGGTGAAAACCACCCAGTCGTTGCAGAGCACGTCGTAGGCGTTGAGCTCGCGGGCCTCGATGAGCTGGATGTCGGGGAGGTTGCGGAAGCTGAGGGCCGCCGCCTCGTCGTCGGGACCGAGCACGACGAGGACCTTGCCGGTGAGCTCGAGCGAGGCCAGCGCGGCGAGGGCGGCCTTGGTGCTCGGGGCGTCGAAGCCCCAGTCGTCGACGACGACGACCTTGTCTTCGGCCGCCCGGTCCGACAGAGCCGAGCGCAGGGCGAGCTTGATCATCTTCTTGGGGGTGCGCTGGGAGTAGTCGCGGGGCTTGGGCCCGAGGGCCACACCGCCTCCACGCCACTGCGGCGACCGGATCGAACCCTGACGGGCCCGGCCGGTTCCCTTCTGGCGCCACGGCTTGGCGCCGCCACCTCGGACCTCGGCACGGGTCTTGGTGCTCTGGGTGCCGGCCCGACGGGCGGCGAGCTGGGCGGTGACGACCTGGTGCATGACCGGGACGTTCGGCTCGATGCCGAAGATGTCGTCGGCCAGCTCGGCGGTGGCGCTGGACGTGTTGCCGCTGGGGTTCTTGACGGTGATCGTTGCCATCAGTTGCCAGCCTTCACTGCGTCGCGGATGAGGACGAGCCCGCCACGGGGGCCCGGAACCGAACCCTTGACGAGCAGCAGACCGCGCTCGGCGTCGGAGTCGACCACCGTGAGGTTGAGGGTGGTGACCTTCTCGGCGCCCATGCGACCGGCCATCTTCTTGCCCTTGAACACCCGGGCAGGGGTGGCGCAGGCACCGACGGCACCGGGCATGCGGTGCACGCGGTGGGCACCGTGGGAGGCTCGCTGGCCGGCGAAGTTGTGTCGCTTCATGACACCGGCGAAGCCCTTGCCTTTGCTGACCGCGGTGACGTCGATGAGCTCGCCCTTGGCGAGGACGTCGACGCTGATCTCCTCGCCGACCTGGTACTCGCTGACATCGTCGAGGCGGAGCTCGACGAGGCGCTGGCCGGGATCGACGCCCGCCTTGTCGTAGTGCCCGGTGATCGGCGAGTTGAGCTTGCGGGCGTCGCGGTGACCGAAGGTGACCTGCAAAGCGCTGTAGCCGTCGGTTTCGGGGCGCTTGATCTGCACGATGCGGCAGGGCGCGACCTTGACCACGGTGACGGGGACGACTCGTTGCTCGTCGTCCCAGACCTGGGTCATGCCGACCTTTTCGCCGACGATTGCCTTGTTCGCCATTGCGGCAGTGTCCTTCTCTGTGGTTGTCCCGACGGATGCCACTGCGGGCAGCGCCGTCGGCTCTTCACGCAAACGCTCCGCCCGGGCGGACCCGGCGGAGCGCCAGTTGGGTTGTGCCGTGGGGTTCCCGGGAAGTGGGCCTTCACGGACGTCGATTGATCAGTGTTCCGGACTCGTGCGGTCGACTGCGAACAGCCACCGCACACGGAGGAGCCATCATAGCGGTACCGGGCCCCGGCGCCAATCCGGGTTGGCGGCGGGGTCAGGAGGTTCTCGCTGACCGGCCCCTGTCGGGCACTCAGTCGACGACGAGGCCGAGCATGTCGGCGAGACCTCTCAGCTGGCGCGCATCGATGCGAACCCCCCGGAGGTGGAGGGTGTGGAGCTCGGTTCCCTCGATGAGCGCCCCACGCAGGTCGGCTCCGGTGATCTGAGCACGGGTCAGGACGGCGCCGACGAGGTTGGCGTGTCGCAGATCGGCGTCGCGCAGGTCGGAGTTGGCGAGGTATGCGCCCTCGAGCTTCACCTCACGGAGGTCCTGGCCGGCCAGCGGCGCGGCGGGAAAGTTGACCCACGACCAGTCACCACCGGCGATCTGGAGGCCTTCGAGGGTGGCCCCGACGAAGTCGCTCCCGGTCATGCGGCACCGCCAGAAGGCGGCCGAGCGCAGGTCGGCGGCGCGCAGGCTGCACGACACGAACGAGCTCTCGTCGTGGCGGGACCCCGCGAGATCGGCTCCGGACAAGTCGCAGTCGACGAACACGCAGCGGCGGGTGCGGAGCTGAGCGAGGTCGGCGTGGACGAACCGGCACCGTTCGAAGGTGCAGTCGGACCAGTCGAGGACCCCGGGGTCGGTGATCTCGGCATCGGTGACGACGCGGTGGGACCAGGGGGTCATCAGCCCATCGTAGGTAACTCACGGGTAGGGCACCGGCACGTCGGCGATGATGAGGGCATGGAGCACCTCGACAGCGTCGCCCTCGACGACGGGCTCGGAGCAGTGCGCGCCGCGCCGACCGAGAACGGAACCCTCGAGCTGATCGTGGCCCGTCCCACGGCCGGCGAGCGCCAGATCCTCGAGGTCGCCACCATCGACACCGAGCTCGGGCTCGTCGGCGACAACTGGCGTGAGCGCGGCAGCCGGCACACCCCCGACGGTTCCCCCGAACCCGAGAGGCAGCTGAACGTGATGAGCATCCGGGCGGCCGAGCTGGTGGCCCAGGGGCGCGAGCGGGTGCCGCTGGCCGGTGATCAGCTCTTCGTCGATCTTGAACCGGCCTGGGAGTGATGGAGGCTTCTGATCCCTGAGAGGATGGAAGTCGATGTCTACACCGAAGAGGTTCCCGCCGGAGATGAAGGATCGGGCTTGCCGGCTTGTCGTGGATTGGCGTCGTGAACGCCAGCGCAGCAACGGCGGGTTCAAAGAGGTCGCCGAGCAGTTGGGTGTGCACCCGGAATCGCTCCGAAGTTGGTTCAAGCAGTGGCAGATCGATTCGGGGCAAGCGCCCGGAACCACGACCGCAGAGCAGCGTCGCATCGGTGAGCTCGAAGCCAAGGTTCGGGAGCTCGAGCGGTCGAACGCGATCTTGCGGTCTGCGTCGGCTTTCTTCGCGGCGGAGCTCGACCGCCCACGAAGGTGATGGTCGACTACATCGACCAGCACAGGACCGAGTTCGGGGTCGAGCCCATCTGCAGGACCCTGCAGATGGCCCCATCGACGTACTACGCAGCCAAGACCCGCCCGCCATCGAAGCGCGCGGTCCAAGACGCTCAGCTGGTCGCCGAGGTCGAACGGGTCTGGGAGTCGAACTACCGGGTGTATGGGCGCCGCAAGATCTGGGCGCAACTCAACCGCGAAGGGATCCCGATCGGTCGGGACCGTGCTGCACGGCTCATGCGCGAGGCCGGGATCGCAGGCATGACCCGGGGCCGGAAGGTGCGGACCACCCGTTCAGATCCCGCCGCGACACGGGCCCCGGACCTGGTTGACCGCAACTGGGTGGTCACCGACCCCAACCGGGTGTGGGTCACCGACTTCACCTATGTCGCGACCTGGTCGGGGATGGCCTATGTCGCGTTCGTGATCGACGTGTACTCCCGCCGGGTGGTGGGCTGGCGCGTCGCTGCCTCAATGCGCACCGAGCTGGTCCTCGACGCCCTCGAGCACGCCATCTGGGCGCGCGACGACCGCCTCGATGGCCTGATCTGCCACTCCGACGCCGGGTCCCAATACTGCGCGATTCGATACACCGAACGCCTCGCCGAGATCGGCGCAGCCCCCTCGATCGGATCGGTTGGCGACCCGATCGACAACGCCGTCGCCGAGTCCACCATCGGCCTCTACAAGA
>SKKL01000049.1 GCA_007121465.1 Acidimicrobiales bacterium
GTCGATGAGTGCCGCGCAGAGGCGACTCTTGCCGATTCCGCCCGGTCCGGTGACCGTGACGACCGGATTCGACCGGATCCTCTCTCGCAGCTCGGCCAGCGATGCGTCGCGTCCGAACATCCGACCCGCCCTCCCGGTGCCCCACGCGGGGGAGACGGCGACGGGCTGGTCCGAGGTGACCGTGAGTCCCCGGTCCGAGGTCGCGCCCCGGTCCGAGTCGGTCACCTCGGCGATGAACCGGTAGCCGACCCGATGGACCGTCTTGATGAATCGCTGCGTGGACCCGTCGTCGCCGAGGGCGCGACGGCAGTCCTTTATCCGGGTGGTGAGGGCGGACTCGCTGACGAAGCGATCGCCCCACACCTCGTCGAGGAGCTCGTGCTTGGGGACCACGCGGTCTCGGTGGGCGAGCAGGTGCACGAGCACGGCGAAGGACCGTGGCTCCATCTCCACCCGTTCGCCGTCGTGAGCCAGCTCGTGGGTGGCGAGGTCGAGCGTGTGACGGCCGAAGCGGTACTTCACTCGGGATCCTCCCCGGGGTCCCCTCGATCGTAGAACTCCGTCACGCCTGCCGCCCGCTCTCGTTAGGGTCCGGCCATGGACGATCACGGCACGCTCGCGGAACGCTTCTCGGCTCTTCACCGACCCGGCGAGCCGTTGCTGCAGCCCAATGCGTGGGACCTCGGTTCGGCCCGGATCCTCGAGGCGATGGGCTTCGAGGCGATCGCCACGACCAGTAGCGGGTTCGCCGCGACTCTGGGACGCAACGACTACCGGGTGTCGCGTGATGAGGCGATCGAGCACGCCCGTGGCCTGGCCGGTGCGGTCGGCATCCCGGTGTCCGCCGACACCGAGAACGGGTTCGCCGATGACCCCGAGGGTGTCGCCACGACCGTCCGGCTCGCGGTGGCAGCGGGTCTCGCCGGTTGCTCGGTCGAGGACCACACGGGCCACGACGACGATCCGATCTACGACCTCGGACAGGCGGCCGAACGTATCGCAGCGGCTGCCGACGCAGCCCACACCGGCACCGACCGCCTGGTGCTCACCGCCCGGGCCGAGAACCACCTGCACGGTCGAGACGACCTGGCCGACACCATCGCCCGCCTGCAGGCCTACCAAGCGGCGGGGGCCGACGTGCTCTTCGCTCCCGGAGTGATCGACCTCGACCAGATCCGGGTCCTGGTGTCCGAGCTCGACCGGCCGGTGAACGTGCTCGCCTTGCCGGGCTGTCCGCGGGTGGAGATGCTCGGCGAGGTCGGGGTGGCACGGATCTCGGTGGGCGGAGCATTCGCCTATGCGGCGCTCGGGGGGCTGATCGACGCCGCAACCGAGCTGCGCGACTCGGGGACCTTCGGCTACTGGACCCAGGTCGGGGTGGCGCGGCCGACGATCAGCGGGGCGTTCGACGGTCGCTGACCGCCGCTGACGGCCTTCCACCCCGGCCGATAGGTAACCCCTATCAAGATCATCGGAACAATCGATCGCTAACTCCGATGGGCTATCGCTTTGCCATCTATGGTGTCGATACGCAAATCAATCCCCCGATGGAGGAACCGTTCGAGATGACCGGCATCAACACCGAGATCAAGCCCTTCCAGGCCACCGCCTTCCGCAACGGAGAGTTCGTGGAGATTTCCGACGAGGACGTGCGCGGCAAGTGGGGGATCTTTTTCTTCTACCCGGCCGACTTCACGTTCGTGTGCCCCACCGAGCTGGGTGACCTCGCCGACTTCTACACCGAGCTCCAGGGCCTCGAGGTCGAGGTGTACTCGGTCTCGACCGACACCCACTTCACCCACAAGGCCTGGCACGACGCCTCCGACACGATCGGCAAGATCCAGTACTTCATGATCGGCGACCCCAACGGCGTCGTCACCAACAACTTCGGGGTCATGCGCGAAGGCATGGGCCTCGCCGACCGCGCCACCTTCCTCGTCGACCCCGACGGCGTCATCCAGTACGTCGAGGTCACCCCCGAGGGTGTCGGCCGCAACGCCGCTGAGCTGGTTCGCAAGGTCAAGGCTGCCCAGTACGTGCGCTCGCACCCGGGCGAGGTCTGCCCGGCCAAGTGGGAAGAGGGCGAGGACACCCTGGCTCCGTCGCTCGACCTCGTCGGCAAGATCTGATCCCGCCGACCGCCCACACCTGAACGAGCACGACAAGGAGTGCCTGGACATGCTCGACACCAACCTCATCGAACAGCTGAAGACCCACCTGGCGAAGATCACCCGTCCCGTGGAGCTGCACGCCTCGACCGACGACAGCCCCAAGTCGGCCGAACTGCTGGAGCTCCTCGGCGAGATCGCTGATCTCTCCGACGACATCTCGGTGGTGGAGGCCGACGACGACGACCGTCGCCCGTCGTTCGCCATCGTCCGGGCCGGCACCGACGTGTCGGTCCGCTTCGCCGGGATTCCCATGGGTCACGAGTTCACCTCGCTGGTGCTCGCGCTGTTGCAGGTCGGTGGTCACCCCTCGACCCTCTCTGACGAGGTGATCGAGCAGGTCCAGGCGCTCGACGGCGACTACGAGTTCGAGACCTACATGTCGCTGTCGTGTCAGAACTGCCCCGACGTCGTCCAGGCGCTCAACCTCATGAGCATCCTCAACCCCCGCATTCGCCATACGTCGATCGACGGGGCGTTGTTCCAGGACGAGGTCGACGCTCGCAAGATCATGGCCGTGCCCACGGTCTACCTCAACGGCGAACTGTTCGACTCGGGCCGCATGAGCCTCGAGCAGATCGTCAACCGTCTCGACTCCGGCGCCGCCGAGCGTGAAGCGGCTCGGATCGCCGAGAAGGACCTCTTCGACGTGCTCGTCGTCGGTGGGGGACCCGCCGGTGCTGCTGCCGCGGTCTACGCCTCCCGTAAGGGCATCAACACGGGGATCGTGGCCGAGCGTTTCGGTGGCCAGGTGCTCGACACGATGGCCATCGAGAACTTCATCTCGGTCCCCTACACCGAGGGACCGAAGCTGGCATCCGCCCTCGAGGCTCACGTCAACGACTACGACGTCGACGTGATGAACCTCCAGCGGGCCACTCGGCTCGTCCCGGCAACCGAGCTGGGCGGGCCGGTGGCCGTCGAGCTGGCGAGCGGCGCCACCGTCACCGCCCGCACCGTCGTGCTCTCACCCGGCGCCCGGTGGCGCTCCATGGGAGTGCCCGGCGAGGAGGAGTACCGCAACAAGGGCGTCACCTACTGCCCCCACTGCGACGGTCCCCTGTTCAAGGGCAAGAGCGTCGCGGTGATCGGCGGAGGGAACTCCGGCGTCGAGGCGGCCATCGACCTGGCGGGGGTGGTGTCCCACGTGACGTTGGTCGAGTTCCTCGACGAGCTGCGGGCCGACGAGGTGCTCCAGCGCAAGCTGAGGAGCCTCCCCAACGTCGACATCATCGTCAGCGCCCGCACCACCGAGGTGACCGGCAACGGCGAGGAGGTCACCGGTCTGGTCTACGAGGACCGCACCACCGGCGACACCCACAGCCTCGATCTGCAGGGCGTGTTCGTGCAGATCGGCCTGCTGCCCAACACCGAGTGGCTCGAGGGCGCCATCGAGCTGTCGGACCGAGGTGAGATCGTGGTCGACGACCGGGGCAAGACCTCGCTCCCCGGTGTGTTCGCCGCCGGCGATGCGACGACGGTCCCGTACAAGCAGATCGTGATCGCGATGGGCCAGGGAGCCACCGCCGCTCTCAGCGCCTTCGACCACCTGATCCGCAGCAGCGCCCCCGCCGAGCAGGCCGCCGCCGTCGCCTGA
>SKKL01000234.1 GCA_007121465.1 Acidimicrobiales bacterium
AGCACCGTGGAGCCCCGCACGTAGGGGTTCTGCACCGGGTTGATGTCGATCGCCCGGCCGTAGGCGTGCTCGGACCACGACGACCCGCCCGTGACCCGCCGACAGTTGAACCCCGACGAGTTGTTGGCCGCCATCGACGCGTCGTCGCTGCCCCAGTACAGGTCGATCAGCTCCATGCGGGCGATCGGGAACCGGGCGGTGTGGATGTCTCGGAACACCTGGACCACGTTGGTGGCGTGGTTGCGGTGCACCACCATCTCGCCGGTACGGAGCCGGCCATCCATGTCCCAGTGGTCGACGGTGATCAGCCGAAGGTCGTCGGGTCCGACCGGGCATCCCGGGCGCCACGACGACCACAGGCGCTCGGCTGCGACGGTCTCGACCCGGGAGTAGAAGGCCGGGTTCGACGGCGGGCTGGGCGGAGACGCACCCGCCGGAACCGGTTCGATCCCCACCACCGCGTGGGGAGGGGGCGACCCACCGAGGCTGCCGTGGAAGTTCACGCCGGGACCGAAGGCGAACACCCCGCCGTCGGCCGCCACCATGAGATAGCCGCCACCCGCCCCGACCATCCCCCGCACCGGCTGGTTGAGCCGCACCCCGCCCATCGATCCGTGGAAGCGGGCCGAGCCGAAGGCGAACACGCCGCCGTCGCGGGCGACGAGCCAGTAGCCGCGCGAGTCGGGGGCCGGGGTGAGGCCGAGCACCGGCTGGTTGAGGTGCTGGCCGCCCATCGATCCGTGGAAGCGGGCCGAGCCGAAGGCGAACACGCCGCCGTCGCGGGCGACGAGCCAGTAGCCGTCGCCTCCCGGTGCGGCCGCGGCGGCGATGACCGGGCTGTTGAGCGTCAGGCCCGACACGTCGCCGAAGGGCCGTGCCCCCAGGCGGGCGTGGACCGCGCCGCGGTCGGTGACGATCCAGGCGCCGTTGCTGGATGGGTCCCCGAGGATGTCGACCACCCGCTCACCACTGCGAAGAGGCACGCGTGTCCCGAGATCGGGAGCGTTGCCGCGGCGCACGACCGTGCCGTTGCCGGTCACGAGCCAGTAGCCGCCGCCGTCGCGGGTGGCGGCCATGCCCACCGTGTCGGCCAGGCCCTCGCCGAGGTGCGGGGCGTTGCCGAACGCGTGCACGTGGCCTCGCCAGTCGACCATCCAGTAGCCGGACAGCTGGCTGGTCTGCGCAGTGCTGGGTGGGGCCGAGCCGACCCCCACGGTCGCCAGGACGGCGGCGAGGAGCGCGATGACGAGGAGTCGAGGAAGGGCCCGCCTGGTCGTGACCGTAAGGCTCACCTCTCCAGCCTGCCACGGCCCCACCCCGGCCGCTCGCCGCAATCGGAACCGGACAGCTGGCGCGGCCAGCGAGTCCTGTCAGTCCTCGAGGGCGCTGAGATCGGGCGGCACGTCGACGGCGTACCGCTCGAGCACCTCGAGCGGAACGATCTGCAGGACCGCCTCGTTGGTGGCGGCCAACACGACCGGTGCCGCCTTGCCGTCCTCGTGGGCCCGCAGCCAGTTCGGCGCCGTGACACACCACCGATCTCCCGGCTTCAGCCCCGCGAACCCGAACTGGGGCTTCGGCGTCGACAGGTCGTTGCCGATGCTGCGCTGGTGGGCCAGGAACTCCTCGCTCACCACCGAACAGATGGTGTGCACCACCCGGTCGTCGCCACCGGTGTTGCAGCACCCGTCTCGGTAGAACCCGGTCAAGGGCTCGGTCCCGCACTCCTCGAGCTCGTCGCCCAACACGTTGCGTTCAGCCATCGCGCCAGTATCGCGGCTGAGGCGCAGGTGGCATCATCGGCTGATGCGCCTCGCCCTCGCGTCCATCGTCTGCGACAAGGGCGACCTCGACACCAACCTCGCTCGCCACGTCGAGGTCCTCGACCAGGCCCGGGCTGAGGGATGTGATCTGGCGGTCTTCCCGGAGATGTCGCTCACCGGTTCACTCGATCCGACAGGAGCCCACGGCGACCTCATCCAGCTCGATCACCCTGTGGTCGAGGAGTTGGTCACCGAGGCCCGGGCGCGTCACGTCGCGGTGCTCTTCGGCCTGTCCGAGCAGTCCGCTGATGGGCCTCACATCACCCAGGTGTTCGCCCACGGCGCGGCGGTGCGAGGTGTCCAGCGCAAGCGCCACCTCGGCGAGGGCGAAGAGGGCTACCGCCCCGGCTCGGGAGCGTTGAGCGGAGAGCTGGGCTCGGCCCGGTTCGGTTCGATCATCTGCGCCGAGGCGTCCCAACCCCAGCTCTGGGACGAGTCCGCCGACGACGCACCGCTCGTGTGCTTCTCCTCGGCGCCGGGTCTCCACGGCCGCCGGACGACCGACGCGGAGTGGCGAACGGGTGTCGACTGGTGGGCCGGCCAGGGTCTCGGCCAAGCCCGCGAGCACGCGGCACGCTTGGGAATCTGGGTCGCCATGGCCACCCAGTCCGGGCCCACCGTCGACGAGGACTTCCCCGGGATCGGCGCGCTGGTGTCCCCCGACGGGAAGGTGGTCGCCCGATCACCCGGCCGTGAACCCGACGTGCTCGTGGCCGAGGTGCCGGTCACCGTCGAGGTCGAGCCGGTGCGCCGGGCGGTGCGGGTGCTCGTGGTGGACGAGTCGAACCGGACCCTGCTGGCCCAGTTCGGCGACGACGCCACCGGACGCACCTGGTGGGTTCCCCCCGGCGGTGGCATCGAACCCGGTGAGGACGACCTCACCGCCGCGCGCCGCGAGCTGCACGAGGAGCTCGGCCGCGACGACCTCGAGATCGGACCACCGATCGGCCGACGGGGCGGCACTGCCGAGGCCCACGGCCGGTGGCTCACCAGTACGAGCGGTGGTACCAGTGCCGCGCCCCGCACTTCGAGGTCGCACCCGGGCTGCTCGCCGCTGCTCGGGCCGAGGGGATCCGCGACATGCGCTGGTGGTCGGCCGACGAACTGCGGGCTGGCGATGTGCACACCGGACCGAGGGACCTGGCCGACCTGCTCGACCGACTCGCTGCGGGAGAACTGCCCGACGCCGACGTCGACCTCGGCTTCTGATCGCGGGCTCACCCCCGGATCACCCGCCGCTCAGTTCGGCCCGATGCCGGGGTCGGAACCTCCGTGGAGTCCCAGCCTGGTCACATGCTCACCGTCACCTTCCGGACACCCGGTTCGAGCGAGGAGATCCCCGAGCTGTGCGCCGACGCGGCCGACGTCTTGGCGTTCACGGCGGTTCGGATCGTCCGCTGCGACGTCGGCGCCGTCACCGAACCGGACGCGATCACCCTCGACGCGGTGGCACGCCTCGCGCTGGAGGCCCGCCGGATGGGCGCACGGGTCGAACTCTTCGACGCCTGCCCGTCGCTGGTCGACATCGTGGAGCTGGCCGGGCTCGCCGACGTGATCGCGGTGCGGACCCGGTCAGGGGTCGAGATGGGGCGGGAGCCCGAACAGAGGGAACAGCGTGTCGGTGTCGAGGAAGAAGTGGAGCTCGACGATCTCGCCCCCTGAGATCTCGACCACGTTGAGCGACCACGGTCGATAGGGCTCGCCCGGAGCCGTCGGCGGCTTGTACTGGCCGAATGCCGGCATCCCGTTGGCAGCGGGCGCCCGCAGCATCCTCGAACCCTCGCACGCGGCACCCGGACCGAGCATCCACGCCGTGATTTCGCTCGCCCCCCGCAGCCAGAGGTCGAACGGCGGCATCGACTGCACGACCTCGTCGTGGAGCAGCGTGGCGAGGGTGTCCATGTCGTAGCGCTCGA
>SKKL01000241.1 GCA_007121465.1 Acidimicrobiales bacterium
CCAGTCGACCGCGGCGACCAGCGCACCCGGTTCGGAGAGGTCGGCGACGTAGCCCTCCACCACCTCGGCGGCCAGGCCGCCGTACACACCGCGCAACAGGGCGGCATCGTCGGCGAGGAGCGCAGCCTCGGTCTCGCCGCGCGGTGCCTCACGGAAGGTCCGCAGGTAGCCCGACCGCTGGTGCTGGTCGTCGCTCCCAGTGGACTTGCGGTAGCTGGCCCGGAACGCCGCCGGGTGCGGGGTGGAGGCCACCGACAGGGTGCGGACCCGGTCGGGGTGGTGGCCGGCGACCATCCAGGCGATCGACCCGCCGAAGTCGTGGCCGACCAGATCGAAGTGCTCCCACCCGAGGGCGTCGGCGACCGCCAACACGTCGGAGACCAACTCGCCCGGCGTGTAAGCCGCCGGATCGTCGGGCCGGGCGCCCGGGGAGTATCCCCGCTGGTCGAACGCCACCGTCCGGTGGCCGGCGGTGGCGAGGATCTCCATCACCGGGATCCACGCCCGTGAGGTCTGGGGGAACCCGTGGAGCAACAGCACCGGGCGCCCGTCGTCGGGGCCCGCCGTGCGGGCCCGGAATCTCCACTCCCCCGCCACGATGTCGGTGGTCATGCGCCCTCCTCCAGGCGGCGTTCGAGCCATCGGTCGATCAGGGTGCGCGCGATCGACATCGCTGGAGGCACCAGAGGCAGCTCCTCGGGACCGAACCAGGCGGCATCGACGATCTCGGTCTCGTCGATGACGATGTCGCCCGACATCCAGTCGGCCTCGAACCCGATCATGAGCGAGTGCGGGAAAGGCCACGGCTGGCTCGACACGTAGCGGACGTTCCCCACCTCGACGCCGACCTCTTCGAGGACCTCGCGGGCCACGGCGTCCTCGAGGGTCTCGCCCGGTTCGACGAACCCGGCGATGCAGCTGTACATCGGGATGGGGAAGTTCCGTCCACGGGCGAGGAGGGCGGCACCGTCGGCCCGCTCGACCAGGGCGATGACCGCCGGCGCGAGCCGGGGGAACGCCAGGAGGTCGCAGCTCGGGCAGCCCCGAGCCCGCTCCCCTGGCACCGGCTCGGTCAGGGTGCTGCACCGGCCGCAATGGCGGTGGTTGCGGTCCCAGTCGATGAGTTGGACCGCCCGGCCGGCGAGGGTCCAACGCGTCTCGTCCACTCGCCCGTAGAGACCACGGAGCGGGACGAGCAGGTCCTGGATGTCGGCGGTGACGACGTCGGGGACCCCGTCGCCGTCGAGATCGACCGCGAAGCAGGCAGCGCCATCGAGGGTGCCGAGGAGCAGACGGGGAAGGCCAGGCGCCAAGTCGTCGGGATGCTCGTCGAGCACGACGACCTCGCCGTTGCGCACAGCGACGGTGAGCGCACCCGACCAGTCGTCGGGGAGCTCGACGACGGGCTGGAAGCGATGCGGCATTCCCTCAGCATGCCTCAGACGTCGGCGAGGGCACGGGTAGCCGCCGTCCGATCGGGGTAGTAAGGCACTGAGCGCCACTGACGCGCCCACCGAAGGAGATGCACTTTTCATGGACATCGTTCGTAACGACGACGGCACGCTGACGGTCCCCGTCGAGCCGGCTCGCACCCACGACGACGAGGAGTCCGAGACCGAAGAAGCGGCTCCCGCAGCTCCGACCACCCGCACTCTCCACCCCGGAGAAGGTGGATTCGACGAGGCGCTCGCCGAGTGGGACGCGCAGCAGAATCCCGACCGCGAGCCGGTGGTTTCCACCGCCAGCGGACGTGACGAGGCGATGTCGGTGGTCCACGCGGTGGCCAACGACCCCGATGGCGACGTGTCGGCTGCGGTCGCGGGCCTCAACGATCCGGAAGCCAGCGGCGAGGCGTTGCGCCACGTGCTGGTCGGCGGCGCTCCGTCGGTGGAGGCTTTCGCCGCCGAGGTCGCCGAGGCCGAGGGCGGCGAACCGCTACCGGCCCACGAGGCCACCAAGGTCATCGGGGAGATCCTCGCTGAGCTCGACTGAGCAGAGGCCAGCCTCCAGCGCCGCGATGATGCGCTCGTTCGCCGCGTCCCGTCGGATGGCAGCCCCGAGCCGCGCCGCACCCTCCTGGTAGGCCGGATCGTCGAGCACGCGCCGCACCGCCAGCGAGATCCGTCGGGCCGAGGAGCTCCGTTTCACCGCGACTCCCGCTCTGCGGGCCCTCGACCGGCAGTTCCTCATGCTCGCTCCCGCGTCACGGTCGCTCTCCCAGCTTCGGACCACCGCGCCCCTCGGCGAGACAACTCTTGACTGTGTCCAGAATCGGTGCGAGGGTGGGTTCATGACCGATCCGGTCCAGGTGCTCCGCCAGCACGAGCTCCAGGTGACGGCCCAACGCATTGCGGTACTCCGCGCGGTTGCGTCCGAGCCCCACACGACGGCCAACGCGATCGTCGAAGTTGCACGGGAAGAGATCGGCACGATCTCCCGACAGGCCGTGTACGACACCCTCTCGCTGATGGTCGAGCGCGACATCATCCGGCGGATCCAACCGGCGGGATCGCCGGCGCGCTACGAGACCCGGGTGGGCGACAACCACCACCATCTCGTCTGCCGACACTGCGATCGCCTCGTCGACGTCGACTGCGCCGTCGGCGAGGTCCCGTGCCTCGTCCCCGTGGACGACGGGGACTTCGTCGTCGACGAAGCCGAGGTCATCTATTGGGGCCTCTGCCCCGACTGCCGCTCCACCAACGCCTGAATCGAACACCGCACACCCGATCCAACCAACACCATCAACGTCAGCTGACACAGGGGGACACCCGATGCCCGAAGGACAGGACCAGAAGCCCGAGTGGGGTTCACTCACCTCCAGCGTGTTCCGATCCAACGAAGACTGGTGGCCGAACTCGCTGAACCTACGGATCCTTCACCAGCAGCATCCCGACTCGACACCGATCGGGGTCGACTTCGACTATCGGAAGAACCTCGCGAACGTCGACATCGACGAGCTCACCCGTGACGTCGACGCGTTGATGACCGACTCCCAGTCGTGGTGGCCTGCCGACTGGGGCCACTACGGCCCCTTCTTCATCCGGATGTCGTGGCACGCTGCTGGCACCTACCGGGTGGCTGACGGCCGTGGCGGTGCCGGCACCGGGGCCCAACGCTTCGCCCCGCTCAACTCGTGGCCCGACAACGGCAACCTCGACAAGGCCCGCCGCCTGCTGCAACCGATCAAGCAGAAGTACGGCCGGGACATCTCCTGGGCCGACCTGATGGTCTTCGCCGGCAACCGGGCGCTCGAGACCATGGGCTTCACGACCTTCGGTTTCGCCTTCGGCCGCAAGGACATCTGGGCACCCGAGGACGACATCTACTGGGGTCCCGAGAACGAGTGGCTGGCCATTCACGACGAGCGCTACACCGGCAGCTGGGAGGACGGAAGCCGCACCCTCGACAACCCGCTCGCCGCGGTGCAGATGGGCCTCATCTATGTGAACCCGCAGGGCCCCAACGGAGTGCCCGATGCGATGAAGTCGGCCCAGGACGTCCGCGAGACCTTCTCCCGGATGGCCATGAACGACGAGGAGACCGTGGCCCTCACCGTCGGCGGCCACACCTTCGGCAAGATGCACGGCGCCGTCCCCGAGGACAACGTCGGTGCAGAACCCGAGGGCGGGAGCCTCGCCGATCAGGGCTTCGGCTGGGCCAACAAGCACGAGACCGGCTTCGGTGAGTACACCATCACCTCGGGCCTCGAGGGTGCGTGGACCCCCACCCCCAC
>SKKL01000170.1 GCA_007121465.1 Acidimicrobiales bacterium
GCGGCTCGGGCGGTCCGAGCGACCAAGACCTATGGAGCCGGCGACACCCTCGTCACCGCGCTCGACGAGATCGAGGTCACGTTCGACCAACGTCGGTTCACCGCCATCATGGGCCCCTCGGGGTCGGGCAAGTCGACGCTCATGCACTGCCTCGCCGGTCTCGACGACCTCACCTCGGGTCAGGTGTTCATCGGCGACGTCGACCTGACCGACCTGAGCGAGAAGAAGCTGACCACCCTTCGGCGCGACAAGATCGGTTTCGTGTTCCAGGCCTTCAACCTGGTCCCCACCCTCAACGCCATCGAGAACATCACCCTGCCGATGTCGCTCGCCGGTCGGTCCCCCAACCAGGAGTGGGTCGACCAGATCATCAGCACCGTCGGCCTCGGCGATCGTCTCAAGCACCGACCGAGCGAGCTGTCGGGCGGCCAGCAGCAGCGCGTGGCGGTGGCCCGCGCCCTGGCCAGCCAGCCCGAGATCATCTTTGCCGACGAGCCCACCGGGAACCTCGACTCCAACAGCGGCGCCGAGATCCTCAACTTCATGCGTCGGGCCGTCGACGAGTTCGACCAGACCATCGTGATGGTCACCCACGACCCGGTGGCCGCCAGCCACGCCGATCGGGTCGTCTACCTGGTCGACGGCAAGATCGTCCACGACATGGCCGATCCCACCGCCGACCGGATCATGGACCAGATGAAGCACTTCGAACTGGGCAAGTAGCGATGCTCCGCCACTCGCTCAAGTCCGCCTGGCAGCACAAGCGGCGGCTCATCTCCACCGTGGTTGCCGTGGTGCTGGGTGTGGCCTTCATGTCCGGCACCCTGGTGCTCAGCGACACCCTCGACCGCTCGTTCGACGAGGCGTTCGGCGAGGTCCTCGCCGACACCGACGCCGAGGTGCGCGGGCCGGCCCTGATCGACACCGGCTTCGGGGTCCTGCGCGCCCCGGTCGACGACGCGCTCATCGAGGTCATCGCCGACGTCGAGGGTGTGGCGGCGGTCGGCCCCTACGTCGAGTTCGCCGGCGCCCGCGTCCTCGACACCGAGGGTGAGCCCATCGGCATGGACAACGGGCCACCCACCTTGTTGCAGTCCTGGATCGACGACGAAGGACTTTCCGGGGGCGTCAACCTGGTCGACGGCCGCGCCCCCGAGGGCGACGATGAGATGGCCATCAACGTGCGCGCTGCCGACGAAGCAGGAATCGGTGTCGGCGAACAGATGCGGGTGTTCACCGGTGAGGGCACCCGCAGCTTCACCCTCGTCGGCATCTTCCGGTTCCGTGACCAGGACAGCGTTCTGGGAGCGGTGACCGCCAGCTTCACGCTCCCCGTCGCACAGGAGCTCGCCGGGACCCCGGGCGAGGTCACCTCCATCTCTGCCCGCACCGACGACGACATCTCCCAGGAGGAGCTCGTCTCGCGCATCGAAGCCGCACTGCCGGTCGGGAACGAGCTCGAGGTGTTCACCGGCGAGGAGATGGCCCAGGAGATCTCCGACGACGTGTCGGCCGGGCTCGGCTTCTTCTCCACCCTGCTGTTGGTCTTCGCCTTCATCGCCCTGCTGGTGGGGGCGTTCATCATCTTCAACACCTTCTCCATCCTCGTCGCCCAACGCGGCAAGGAGCTGGCGTTGATGCGGGCCATCGGCGCCACACGACGCCAGGTTCTGGTCTCGGTACTGGTCGAGGCGATCCTCATCGGACTCGTCGCGGCGCTGATCGGCCTCGGCGCCGGCATCGCTCTCGCCATCGGTGTGCAGGAGCTCCTGACCGCCATCGGGCTCGATCTGCCCACGGCGGGCACCTCGATCACCCGTGGAGCGGTCATCACCGCCCTCATCACCGGCGTGGTGGTCACACTCGGCTCGGCACTCGTGCCGGCCTGGCGCGCGACCCGGGTACCACCGCTCGCCGCCCTCCGCGACGTGGCCCATGAGGGCACGAGCCGGTCCCTCGTGCGGATCGGAATCGGCGCGGTCCTGCTCGTGCTGGCCGTCGTCACCGCGCTTCCCGCCTTCGGTGATGATCCCGACTCTGGAGCCATCCAGTCGGTGGGGCTGGCCGCGATCTGCCTGCTGCTCGGCCTCCTCGTCCTCGGCCCGGTGATCGTCCGGCCCCTGGCGCTCGGCATCGGAGCCTTCCTGCCGCTGGTGCGCGGCACCACCGGCTCACTGGCCCGGCAGAACGCCGCTCGAAGCCCCAAGCGCACGGCGGCGACCGCGGCCGCGCTCATGATCGGCGTGGCGCTCATCGTCTTCATCAACGTCTTCACCACCTCGGCCCGTGCGTCCATCGACGCCGAGGTGACCCGCGGCTTGAGAGCCGAGTTCATCGTGCAGTCGTCGGGCTTCGGCCTCGGCACCCCGCTCTCGTTCGCCGAGGAGGTCGCGCAGCTCGATGGGGTGGACACTGTCTCGTCGATCCAGGGATGGTTCGTCCAGGTCGAACGGGCCGATGGGTCCACCACCGACACGTTCATCGCGGCCATCGACCCCGAGACCCACCCCCGAGTGGTCGAGGCATCGATGGCCGAGGGCGAGCTCACCGATCTGGTGCCGGGAACGATCCTGTACGACCGTCGTGTCGCCCGCGACCAGGGAATCGAGATCGGCGACGAGGTCCAGCTCACCTTCGTGTCGGGTGAGCAGGCGTCGTTCACGGTGTCGGCCATCGGCGACGACCCGCAGCTGCTCGGTACTCGTGTCATCACCCAGGAGGACTGGGCCACCTACACCACGACCCCCACCGACCAGCAGGTGTTCATCCGCGCCGCCGACGGAGCCGACCTCGAGGCCGTCCGAGCTCAGATCGACCAGGTGGCCGAGGACTATCCGGCCATCTCGGTGCAGGACCAGGACGAGTTCCTCGGCAGCATCGCCGACACGCTCAACATCATCCTGAACATCGTGTACGGGTTGCTCGCTCTGTCGGTGATCATCGCCCTCATCGGCATCGCCAACACGTTGTCGTTGTCTATCCACGAGCGCACTCGCGAGCTGGGGCTGCTCCGGGCCGTGGGGATGACACGCAGTCAGGTGCGATCCGCGGTGAGGTGGGAGGCGCTGATCATCTCACTCATCGGCACCGCCCTCGGGCTGCTCATCGGCCTGGTGACGAGCTACGTGCTCGTCGAGTCGTTGAAGTCGGAGGGACTCACCCAGTTCGAGCTGCCCGTCACCGCCTTGGTGATCGTGGGGGTGGTTTTCGCCGCACTCGGCGTCATGGCGAGCCTCCTCCCCGCTCGCCGCGCGGCGAAGCTCAACGTGCTCGAGGCGATCGCCACCGAGTGAGCACCAGAACAGCCCGCCGGACAACGCCCTTCCACACGGAAAGCAAACTGGTTTCATGAGCGACGTCGAACCTGCGGTGACCGTGCTCGTTGTCGGCACCGGGGAGAACCGCGGCCCGATCGAGGCCGAGATCGGATCGTCGCCCCGGCTGCTGGTAGTGGGTGCGGTCGGCCCCGAGCACGCGGCGGCGACCGTCGAGGGGCGAGCACCCGACGTCGTGGTCGTGGTGGCTCCCCTCGACGGTGGGGTCGCCGACGTGGCCGCGGGCGTCGCCTCGTCGGCTCCCGCCTGCCGGGTGCTGGTGGTGGGCACCTCGGGCGACCTCGCCGCCGACGTGGGCGACCCCGAGACGCTGATCGACTCCTGGGTCGGGGGAGTGGTCCGCCGCGACGAGCTGCCGGGTGGCGTGGCCGACGCGGTGGAGGCCATCGCCGCGGGTGAGGCGTTCCTCGATGCACCGCTCGCGGCCGCCGTGCTCGGACGTCACCGCGACGGACGCTCGCGCATCGAGCTCGCCCCCACCGAGGAGGAGGTCCTCGGTCGGCTCGCCGGGGGCGAATCGGCCGACACCATCGCCGACGAGTACGCCGTGAGCCCCCGTCTGGTCCGGCTCCACGCCTCGGGCCCACTGGTGCGGCTCCAACCGCGCCCGTGATCGACCCCGCCCGCTCCCGAGCCGAGGCGCTAATCTGATGAGGTCATTTTCCTCGCGGGCGCGTCGAACTCGGCCAGGGAGTAGAGCACGTTGAATCCCGGACCGCCGGCCCCGACCCGCCAGGACGCTACGCAACCCCTCTCCTCCGGGATGGAGGACACCACCTCGACCCGGCTGCGGCTCGCTCTCGCCGCCGGTGGCCTCGGAGTGTGGGAGTGGGATCGCCACGACGATCGCGTCGACTGGGACGAGGGCATGGAGCGCATCTTCGGGCTCGAGCCCGGCGGGGCGCCCACCACCTTCGAGAGCTACCTCGCCCTGCTCCATCCCGACGACATCGAGGAATCCTCGGCGATCATCGCTCGAGCCCTCGAGAACCACCAGCCCTACACCGTGGAACACCGTATCCAGCGATCCGGCGGCGAGGTCCGGTGGGTGCAGGGGCGTGGACAGCCCATCGTCGTCGACGACGAGGTCGTGGGCATCGTGGGTGTCACGAGCGACATCACCGAAGCCCGCGAGGCCGACGTCGAGCGGGAGCGGCTGCTCGCCGAGGAAGCTGCCGCCCGCGCCGCGGCCGACGCCGAACGCGACCGGCTCGAGTTCCTCATCGCGGCCAAGGCCACCCTGAGCGAACACGTCGACCTGCAGGCGCAGCTCGAGGAGTTGGGTCGGTTGTCGATCCCGCGCTTCGCCGATGGCAGCGTCGTGCACCTGCTCGACGACTCGGGCGCTCCCCGGATGATCAGCCTCCACCATCGTGACCCCGACCAGATCCCTGTCGTGGAGGAGCTGTTCGAGCGCTACCCGATCACCCTCGACGACCGGCTCGGGGTGGGCGCCGCCCTTCGCACCGGTCGGCCGGGCTGGATGGCCCACGCCACCGACGAGGTGCTGGCCTCCGCGGCTGTCTCCGACGAGCACCTGACCCTGCTCCGGCGTCTCGACATCACCTCCGGGCTGATCGTTCCTCTCTTCGACCACGACGAGGTGCCGTTCGGGGCGGTGACCTTCGTGACCACCAAGGGCCGGAGGATGCGCGAGAGCGACCTCGTGCTCGTGGAACAGCTCTGCTCACGGGTATCGACCCTGTTGCGGAACGCGGCGCTGCTCGAGGCCCGCGAGCTCGATCGACGTGCCCACCGCTACCAGGCCGCGCTGCTGTCGTCGGTCCTCGAGGCGAGCATCGACGGGGTGATCGCCGTGGGACCCGACGGCGAGGTGCTCCACCACAATCGCAAGTTCCTGCAGCTGTGGGACTTCGACGAGGCCCTGGTCGACCAGGGCGACGACGCGCTGCTCGAGGCGGCCCGTACGAAGGTGACCGACCCCGACACCTTCCATGCCGGGGTCAAGGCGGCCTACGCGGAGCGACCCGCACACCTCCGCGACGAGATCGAGCTCTCCAGCGGGCGGATCCTCGATCGTCACGGAACCTGCCTCACCGGGCCCGACGGAGAGTTCCTCGGGTTCATGTGGAGCTTCCGCGACGTGACCCTCGAACGCACCCAGGCCACCGCGGTGGCCGAGGCGGGCAAGCGGTCGGCGATGTTGGCCCGCACTCTCCAGCAGAGCCTGCTGCCACCTCGCTTGCCTCGCATCCCAGGGATCGACCTGGCGGCGCGCTACCACCCGGCGTTCGAGGGGATCGACATCGGCGGCGACTTCTACGACGTGTTCGCGGTGGGCGACGACTGGATCCTCGTGGTGGGCGACGTGTGCGGCAAGGGCGCCGAGGCCGCCTCGCTCACCGCGCTGGCCCGCTACACGATCAGGGCGGCGACCAGCCACACGTCGGATCCCTCAGCCATCCTCACCGAGCTGAACTCGGTGATGGTCGCCGACGCCGACGCGGTCGCGGGAATGACCCGCTTCGCCACGGTGTGCTGCATCCGGCTCCACCCCGGGGCCGCCGACGGCAGTGTGCTGGCCGACATCGCCTGTGGCGGTCATCCGCCACCCCTGGTGGTGCGAGCCAACCGCTCGACCGAAGAGGTCGGTGTACCCGGCACCCTGCTCGGAGTGTTCCCCGAGGTTCAGCTGACCACCGCCACGACCATCCTCGGCCCGGGTGACGCCATCATCGGCGTGACCGACGGGGTGCTCGAGGCACGCAACGCCGACGACGAGCAGTTCGAGGTGGAGGGGATGAAGCGGGTCCTCGGTCCCCTCGGAGGCCGGGCCGCCGGCCGCATGTGTGCCGAGCTACAGGCCGCGGCGCTCGACCAGCAGGGCGGCGTGGCTCACGACGACATCGCCATCCTCGTCGCTCGGGTCGAGCCTCGCAGGGACTGATCCGGTCCGCCGTCGGACCGCGAGGTCAGCCGAGGGGTCGCGGATTCGTTTCGGGGCGCCGCTCGGTCAGCGAAGCAGCCAGTTGGGCCAGTGCCCCGGCCCGGGCGACCTCGGTAGTGGAGAAACACGGGTGTCGACGGGCGAGGACCACGACGTTGCCGTGAGGTGTGGGAACGGCCAGCACGTCGGCCCGAGGAGTGCCCCGTCGGCCCCCGAGGTGGATCCGGGGTTCGGTGCCGACCGCAGGCCCTCCGGTGTCACGGGCTTCGGCCACCACCGGGGCGGTGAGCGGGGCCCCCGGCTCGGAGATCCAGTGGTCGTCGCTCCCGAGGAGTTGAGCGAGGGCGGAGGCGAGGTCGTCGAGGGTCCGGTCGCTGCGGGCGTACATGGCGGCCACGTCGAGGGTCCGAACCTGGCCATCGACCAGGTCGTGGTGGTCGAGACGACGGCCGGTGATGGCATCGGCTCCCGCAGTGCGAAGGGCGTGCTCGACCGCGCCCGGCTCGGCCCAGTGGGGCAACTCGACGACGAGATCGTCGGCGACGCGGTCGTGGTCGAGGAGGTGGACGTCGACATCGAGGATGTTGGCTCCGAGGTCGGCGATGGCACCCGATGCCGCCGCCAGACCACCGGGGCGATCCACCAGTTCCGCCCGAAACGTCCAATAGGTGCTCGACATGCTGTGTTCCTCGTGTGTCAGCGACCCGCGGGACTCAGTGTGCCAGCGGCAGGTGGCGAATCCGTGTCGTCGCGACGACGTCGGCATGAACACTGGCTTCTCGGGGTGTGACATGTGTCGGCACCAGCGCTCACCCGTCGCCTGGTGGTGTTCATCATCGAAGTCCGACAGGTGGAGGCGGGGTCGCTACTCGATGGGTTCGTCGGCTTTGTCGAAGTCCTCGTCGTCGAAGCCCTGGACCTCGCGGTAGAGGTCGGATCGGGGGTCGATCGAGTGCATCCCGAACCACTCCGACGACCGCATCTCCTTCTCCATCTTCTTGCGGCTCCGGACGGGCTGCAGGTCGATGTAGAGCTTGCCGTCGAGGTGGTCGGTCTCGTGCTGGAAGGCCCGGGCCCGGAGCCCCTCACCCTCGTAGGAGATGTCGTTGCCCTTGGCGTCCTGGCCGGTGACCCGGGCCCGCAAGGCCCGGACGGTGTCGGTGCCGATACCGGGAAGAGACAGGCACCCCTCGCCTCCGTCCTGGAGATCGGAGTCGAGGATCTCGACGACCGGGTTCACCACGTGGGCGACCAGTCCGTCGCGGCAGTCGAACACGAACACCCGCTGGAGCTCGCCGATCTGGTTGGCCGCGAGGCCGACTCCGGAGTCGATGGCGTACATCGTCTCGAACAGTTCGTCGACGAGGCGCTGGACGCTGGCGTCGAACACGGTGACGGGCTCGGCGCGGCGCCGGAGCACCGGGTTGCCCCACAAGGTGATGGGGCGGCAGGCCTGGGGTTCGGTGTCGCTCACGGCCTCCGATGATACGACTCGGGCCATAGTTCCCTACCGCTCCCGGCCGTTCGCGCTCATGGTGAAGCCATGACCCGACCCGCCGTCCCGCTGATCGAACTCAATGCGGTGTCCAAGACCTACTCCACCGGCGGTGCCGCCTTCACCGCCCTCGACGCCGTCGATCTCACCGTCGGGGCCGGCGAGTTCCTCGCGGTGGTGGGCCCGTCAGGGTCGGGTAAGTCGACGTTGCTCAACGTGGTGGCCGGGATCGACCGGCCGACCGACGGGAGGGTGATCGTCGACGGGGTCGAAGTTCAGACGCTCGACGAGAACGAGGCGGCCCGATGGCGGGGGCGGACCGTGGGCGTGGTGTTCCAGTTCTTCCAACTCCTGCCGACCCTCAGCCTGGCCGACAACGTGATGTTGCCGATGGACTTCTGCGGGGTTCACCGGCGCAAGGATCGACCGCGAGTGGCCCGAGAGCTGCTCGACCGGGTCGGGCTCGCCGACCAGGCCGACAAGCTCCCGTCGGAGACCTCGGGAGGACAGCAGCAACGGGTGGCGATCGCCCGGGCGTTGGCCAACGACGCCCCGATCATCCTCGGCGACGAGCCGACCGGCAACCTCGACTCCGAGGCGGCGGCGGCGATGATGGACCTCTTCGACGACCTGGTCGGCAGCGGCCGGACCATCCTCATGGTCACCCACGACCGTGACCTGGCCCTCCGCACCCGCCGCATCGTCGAGGTGCGCGACGGCGCCGTCACCGACACCCCCCACGCGCCGGCCACAACCTCGCCGGCCGTGAACGCCGCCGCCCCCACACCAACGGCGGGTCCGTGATGGGGGCGCGGGGCCGCAAGGTCCGGGCCGACGTATTCTCGAACCGAGCCCGGTCGCTGCTGGCGGTCGCCTGTCTGGCGGTCGGCACGGTGGCGGTGGGAGCGACCCACCTGGCCGGGTCCACCGCCAACGCGTCGTTCGATGCCAGCTTCCTCGCCGCCGAACCGCCGTCGGCGATGCTGCGGACCAGCACGTTCTCGCCGGCTCTGGTCGACGACGTTGTCGCCCACCCCGCGGTCGCGGCCGGCGACGGGCGCCGGTTGTTGCCCGCATTGGCCATCGGCGATGACGGCGGGCGCACGGCCGTCGAGCTCGTGGCGATGACCGACTTCGGCGACAACCAGGTGTCGCTCATCGACCCGCGGTCGGGCACGTGGCCTCCTGCCAACGGCGAGGTGGTCATGGAGCGGGCGTCGCTCGGCGAGCTGGGCGCTGCGCTCGGCGACGTGGTGACGATCGACGCGTCGGGGAGCCCACCCATCGAGCTGACCGTGGCGGGCACGGCCTATGACGCCTGGGAGATGGCCCCGATGCTCGGCGGCCAGGTGCGGGCCTACGTGTCGATGGAGACCATGACCCTGCTGGCCGGCGCCGACGACCTCGACACGCTCTACCTGCGGGCCGCCGACGACCCCCTCGACCGAGAGCAAGCGATCGCCATGACCGCGGCGGTGAGGGACGACGTGCTCGCCCCGGCGGGAGTGTCGGTCCGACTCAGCGAGATCCAGGATCCTGCCGTCCACCGGGCCGACAACTCGATGTCGTTCGTGCTGCAGATCCTCCAGCTGTTGTCGCTGTTCGCCCTGCTCATCGCCGCAGCGTTGGTGGTGAACACGGTGGCCGCGATCCTCGCCCAGCAGCGACGCCAAGTCGGGGTGATGAAGACGATCGGCGCGACCTCGAGCCAGCTGATGGGTCAGTACCTGGGCTACGTCCTGGCCTTGTCGGTCGGGGCGCTGGTCGTGGCGATCCCGCTGAGCCTGGCGGCCGGCCGGTTCGTGGCCGGGTTCGTCGCCCACCTCGGCAACTTCGACCTGCTGCCGATGGGGATCCCCTGGTCGACGATCGCCGTGGTGGTGGCGATGTCGACCCTGCTCCCGGTGATGGCGGTGGTGTGGTCGGTGAGGCGGGCAGCCCGCACGACGGTGCAGGATGCGATCACCGATCGAGGCCTCACCGGGGGATCACGGCCGGGCAGCCTCGGCCGGCTCGGGCGAGCCGTTCGGCGGGCGGTGCCTCTCGGGCGCCCGGCCCGGCACGCCTACCGCAACGCGGCTCGCAACCGGCCGCGGCTGGTGCTCACGGTCCTGACCGTCGCCCTGTGCGGAGGGGTGCTGGTCGGGGTGCTGAGCACGTCGATCGCACTGGGCCGGCTCACCGACCAGGTGGCCGGGTACTGGGGCTACGACGTGGAGATGTCGTTCACCGAGACCGTCGACGCCGACGAGGTGGTCGCGCTCCTCGAGGCGGACGAGGCTGTCGCCTCGGTCGAGGGATGGTTCCGGTCGCAGGCGTTCGTGGTCCGTCCCGACGGCACCGAGAACGAGAACCTCAGCGTGACCGGGTCGCCGGTGGGGTCGATCTCGATGCAGCCCACGCTCATCGAGGGCCGTTGGTACACCGAGACCGACGACCACGCCGTGGTGGTGAACACCCACGCCGTCGACGAGGAGCCGTGGGTGACGGTGGGAAGCGAAGTCGTGCTCGACATCGAGGGCGACCGCCGCTCGTGGCAGGTGGTTGGGGTGACCTCGACGACCCTGGTCGGCCCGGTCGCATTCGTGGCGACCGACACGCTGGCGGAGTCGTTGGGAGCCGCGGGTGGGATCAACCTGGCTGCAGTCGACCTGGCGCCCGGTGTCGACCAGTCCGAGGCTGCCACCCGGATCGAGTCGGTGCTGAGGGATGCGGGGCTGCCGGTGGGCGAGGTGCAGACCAACGCGCAGCTCCAGTCGGTGCTCGACGGGTTGATGAGCCTGGTGGTCGGTCCGCTGATGGTGGTGGGAGCGATGCTGGCGATCGTGGCGGTGATCGGGGTGGCCGGCACCATGACCCTCGGGGTGGTGGAGCAGACCCGTGAGATCGGGGTTCTGCGCACGCTCGGAGCGTCGAGCTGGGCGGTGCGGCTGCTGCTGTTGCGCCAAGGCCTGGTTATCGCGGCCCTCGGTGGTGTGCTCGGGGTGTTCGCCTCGCTGCCGGTGGCGTGGCTGCTTCGCGAGGCGATCAGCACCAGCCTCATCATGAGTCCGCTCCCGACTGCGTTCTCGTGGCTAGGGGTGGGGCTCTGGGTCATCGTCGCCCTGCTCATCGGCGCGATCGGCTCCACCCGACCGGCGAGGGTGGCCTCGCGACTCACGATTCGGGACACCCTCGCCTACGAGTGAACCGAGGAGGTTGCCATGAGATTCACCGGAGCAAGGTCGATATGGGCCCGAGTGCGGGCCGATCAGCGGCTGGGATTCGGAGCGGCGGCGGGACTGGCGGCAACCTTCGCCGTGGTGTCTGGATGGTTGACCCCTCGGGGACCACTCACCTCGGGAGCTGCGCTGGCCACGATGCTCGCCGCGCTGGCGGTCGGAACCGGAGTGGGCGCTCTCGTTCGATCGAGGTGGGCGATGCTGTTCGCCCCGATCGTGTTCGTCGTGGTGTTCGAGGTGATACGCATCGGGGCGGTCGGCCCTACCGTCGACACCCCACGACTGAGCTCGACCTATGGGCTCATGGCCCTGGTGGTGGGCCGTGGGGTGCACGGGCTGCTGGTGTTGTTGCCACTGGTGGTCGGCACGACCTTGGGTCGAACGTTGGCTCACCGACTGCTCGATCCTGAACCGACCGGGCAGCGCCGCCTCACCACCGGGTTCGCGTTGCGGCGGGCGGTGGCGGTCGCGGGAACGCTCGCGGTGCTGGTGGTGGCCGGGGGGATCGCCCGACCGGCCCGTACCGCGGCGATCACCGACGCCGAGGGTCGGCCGGTCGAGGGCAGCGTCGCTGAGCTGACCTCGGTGCGGGTCGGCGATCATGACCTCGGGCTGATGATCCGGGGCCACAGTGTCGATTCGCCGGTGCTGCTGTTCCTCGCCGGTGGTCCGGGTGGCAGCGAGGTCGGCGCCATGCGACGGCACCTGCCGATGCTCGAGGAACACTTCGTGGTGGTGACCTTCGATCAGCGGGGTGCCGGGCGATCACATCACCAGTTGGAACCGACCTCGACGCTGACCGTCGACAACGCAGTGGCCGACGTTGTCGAGGTCGCCGACCACCTGCGAGACCGCTTCGGAGTCGACCAGGTCGTGCTGGTCGGGCAGTCGTGGGGGACCATCCTCGGCGCCTTGGCTGTCGACGAGGCGCCCGACCGCTTCAGCGCGTTCATCGGGGTCGGCCAGATGGTGAGCACCACCGAGACCGATCGCCTGATCTACGACGACACCCTGTCGTGGGCCCGGGACCAGGACAACGACGGCCTCGTCGACCAGCTCGTCGACATCGGTCCGCCTCCCTATGACGACGTTCTCCACTATGAGACGGCACTGTCGCACGAGCACGAGGTGTATCCCTACGACCACGCCCCGAACTCGGAGGGAATGGGCGGATTCTCCGAGAACCTCTTCGTCGGCGAGTACACGCTGCTCGAACAACTCCATGCGCTGGGAGGGTTCCTCGACGTGTTCTGGGTGATGTACCCCCAGCTGGTCGAGATCGACCTGCGCGACGACGTGGCTCAGATGTCGGTTCCGGTCTTCCTGGTCCAAGGGCGGTTCGAAGCCAGGGGGCGGGCCGAACCGGCCGCCGAGTGGTTCGATCGGCTCGCCGCGCCGCACAAGGAGTGGATCGAGCTCGGCACCTCGGGCCATCGCCCCTTGTTCGAACAGCCCGAGGAGTTCCACGAGGTGATGGTCGAGCGGGTGCTGCCCCTGCTCACAGAGTGACCTTCGCCCCTGCCGCTGCTCGGTCCCGGGGTGCACGCTGATGCCATGATCCTCACTGCGGCACGTCGATTGCTCGGCCGTGACCTGGGCGGGTCGCTGGCCGAGGACATCGAGCGCACCGGGCTCGGTCCGCCGGCCGCCGATCGGCCTCCGGTGACTGCGGAGGACCTGGCCCTCTTGCCCGAGGTGGTGCAGCGCTACCTCACGCGCATGGGCACGGTCGGGCATCCGCCGGTGATCACCTTCCGAGCGGTGGTCTCGGGCCGGTTCCGGATGCGGCGGGGGCAGGGCTACATGCCCTGCACGGTCGAACAGTACGACTCGGCCGACCCCGTGGCCCGACTGTTCCACATGCGCATCGACCTGTTCGGCGTGGTTCCCATGGTCGGCACGGACCGCTACGTGGGCGGCGAAGGACGCATGCTCGGCAAGCTGCTGGGCCTCCTCACGGTGGCCGATGGGTCGGGTCCCGAATTCGACATCAGCGAGCTGACCACGTTCCTCAACGACGCCGTGCTGTTCGCTCCCTCGATGCTGCTCGGGCTCGAGGTGGAGTGGAAGGAACTCGACGACCACTCGTTCGAGGTGGCCCTCACCGACTCGGGCTGCACGGTGACGGCCGAGGTGTTCCTCGACGACGAGGCAACTCCGGTCGATTTCGCCACCAACGACCGATGGGCCGACCTCCCGGAGGGCCTGACGCGAGCCCGGTGGTCGACCCCGGTGGGCGGTTGGGTGCGACGCACCGACGGACGTCTGGTCCCGACCGAGGCGTCTGCGGTGTGGCACCTGCCCGACGGCGA
>SKKL01000283.1 GCA_007121465.1 Acidimicrobiales bacterium
CGCGGCGATGACGAACAGGTCGGCGAGCTCTCGGGCGTAGGCGTCACGGTCACGGTCGGGATTGCGTCGCAGCTCCCCCGGCGCAGCCATGAGCGCGGCGATGATCGTGGCCGCCATGGGCCGCGGGTCGAACTCGACGAACTCGCCTTCCTTCTGGCCGTCGCTCAGCATCGACTCGATCTCGTCGACCCACGACGTGCGATCGGCAGCGGTCGGTCGCACCCCGTCGGCGTCAGACCCCTCACCGTGAATCCGTCCGAGCGCCAGCGCTTCGACGCGATCGCTGCTGGTGTAGCGGACCTGCACCTCGATCAGCAGTCGGAGCGCGTCGACGTAGGACTCCACGCCGTCGAGTGCCTCCTCGACCTCGGCATCGAAGCGCTGTTCGAGGACCGACAGCACGTGCCGGAACAGCTCGTCTTTCGACCCGAAGTGGTAGGAGATCAGACCGGCGCTGATGTCGGCTCGAGCGGCGATGCGGGCAAAAGTGGCACGCCGGAACCCCTCCTCGGCGATGACGGCGATCGCCGCGTCGACGATCTGGCCCCGACGAGCGCGCTCGATGAAGGTGAGCTCACGGTCGGCGTCGTCGTCGCGGGACACGGCTCAAGTGTCGCGTCGATCCACCACCGTCGAGGTGATCACCAGCGACCCCACCACCCACGCCACCAGGACGACGGCCGCCGGCAGCGTGTCGAGGTACATCGGTGACGAGTCGAGATGACCGATCGACACCGCGTCGGCTGCCGGGCCAGGCAACAGGCTGAACACGTTCTCTCGCCACCACAACGGGAACAACCCGCCGAAGACCCACGGCCCGAACAGCAACGCCAGGGCGACGGTGATCGTCGGAGCGGTGGAGCGGAAGAGAAAGCCGAGGAGAACGGCCAGGACGGGGAACACCGGCACGGTGAGGATCACGAGGACGAGGGTGCGGATCGTCTCGGATTCGAGAAGCCCGATCGACTCGGTGTCGAACGCCCCGAACACCGCCTGGCTGGCCGCCACCATCCCGACGACAGCCACCCCTCCCGCCGCCCACGTCGCCAGGGCAACGACGGCGACCTTGGCACCGACCACCCGGCGGCGACGTGGAGTGACCGAGAAGGTGAGGTCGATCAGCCGCGACGAGTACTCGGCGGTGGAGACCTTGGCCCCGACGGCCACGAAGAAGACGGCGGCGATCATCGCTCCCGACATCGAGTAGAGCAGCGGGTCGAACGCGGCGCGATCGCCATCGCTCCAGTCGTCGAAGGTGGCGCCGGCGGCAAGGGCGAGGAGAGCCGACAGCGCAACTCCGAGAACCGCACCGAGAACGAGGTTGCGGCGGGGCGACCGGGCCGACCAGAACTTCGACCACTCGGCCGCGAACGTCGCACCGAATCCCGGTCCGGACGACCGTGTGGCGTCGGGTTCAGCCGGATGGTCGGCGGCGGCCAGGTCGGTGGGGGCGCTCATCGGCCACCTCCTTCGGTCGAGGCGAGCTCGGAGGTCGACGCGTCGTCGCGGTACTCCACGCTGTCGCCGGTGAGGTCCATGAAGACCGACTCGAGACTGGCGCGCTGTGGGGTCAGTTCGTGGAGCGGGATTCCCGTGGTGGCCGCGATGTCTCCGATGCGGTCGCTCGTGAGGCCGACGACCTGCACGGTCTGATCGGCCTGGCGAGTGGCCGTCGCTCCTTCCTTCTCCAACAGCGCGATCAGATCGTCGGCCCGGGGTGAGGCCAACCGGACATGAGCACCGGCACCGTTGGTGATCAGGTCGTCGAGGGAGGTGTCGGCGAGTAGGCGGCCCTTGCCGATGACGAGCACGTGGTCGGCGGTGTGTTCGAGCTCGCTCATGAGATGGCTCGACACCAGCACGGTCCGACCCTCCGCCGCGAGGGAACGCATGAGGGTCCGCACCCACCGGATCCCCTCGGGGTCGAGTCCGTTGACGGGTTCGTCGAACAGGAGGATGGGCGGGTCACCGAGCAGGGCGGCAGCGATACCCAGTCGTTGGGACATGCCGAGGGAGAACCCGCCGATCCGCTGGTCGGCCACCGCGGCGAGACCCACCATCTCGAGGACGTCCTCGACCCGGCTCTGGCCGATGCCGCCGGCTTTGGCCATCCACTTCAGATGGGCACGGGCGGTGCGGACACCGTCGACGGCGCGGGCATCGAGGAGTGCTCCCACCTGCCGGGCCGGTGCTCGCAGATCGCGGTAGGGCACGCCGTCGACGGTGACGCTCCCCGCTGAGGGGTGGTCGAGTCCGAGGATGCATCGCATGGTGGTCGTCTTGCCGGACCCGTTCGGCCCGAGGAACCCGGTGACGACGCCGGGGCGGACGCTGAAGGTGAGCTGGTCGACTGCGACCGTACTGCCGTAGTGCTTCGACAGATCCGTGGCTTCGATCACTGAGGCGATTCCTTCCGTGGCGATGACCTGACGGTATCACCAGTTTCCTGAATGGTCGACCAGTTTCCGCTGATCGACCTGCTGCGGGGGTGCCCGCCGCGGGGCGTCGGCCGATCAGGGCCGAGCGGCGAAAGCGAAGCGGGTGGAGCGGGCCGCCCAGCGCTCGTCGGTGCCGAACGCGAAGACCCTGCGTGGGGCGACGGCGAAGACCCGATAGGGAGGCGGGCCTGCGGACGGGGCACCGTAGGGGGCCTCGAGTGCATCGCCCGCCACGGTGGTCGGCCACCCGTAGGTGTCGAGGAAGACGTCGGCCACACTCTGCAACGAGTCGGGCTCGGTGATCGATGTGACCGACCCCTCCACCACGAGGTCGACCCCTTCGCGGCTCGCGGTGAAGGCGGCCGAACCGCCCTCCTCGAGGTTCTTGACCTTGCGGGTCTCTGCCCCGGCCGTGGTCACGAGGGCCCCGCCGACCCACACCGCGAGCACAGGCCGCACGTGGGGACGACCCGCGGGGTGGTTCGTCGCGAACCACCACGTTCCGCCGCCCGACATCTGCTCGGTGACCTCCGACCACGGGATGAGTGCAGACGGGTCGACGCTCTGCAGCTCGCCGTCGTCGAACGGATGGGTGCAGTTGGTGGCGCTGACCGGCTCGGCGACAGCGGGGAGGCCTCGCAGGGAGGTGGATCGGTTCATCTCCGGTCGACCGCCGGGGGACACCGGACTCATCGGTCGGTGCTCGCGGCCGGTTCGGCCCGCCCCACGATCAGCTCTCGGAGCGAAGTCGATCGAGCACGAGGCCGGCGAAGCGGTCGGCGGCCTGCTCGGGGACCCAGTGACCGACCCCCTCGAGCACCTCGAAGCGATAGGGACCGGTCACGAAGTCGGCGGTGGCCTCCGCTGCGTCCCGACCGAGGGCGGGATCCTGGTCGCTCCATGCATAGAGGGTCGGAACCGACGACGGCGGGGTGGCCGCACTGGCCGCGCCCGACATCGACCGGTACCAGTCGACCGCGGCGACCAGCGCACCCGGTTCGGAGAGGTCGGCGACGTAGCCCTCCACCACCTCGGCGGGCAGGCCGCCGTACACACCGCGCAACAGGGCGGCATCGTCGGCGAGGAGCGCCGCTTCGGTCTCGCCTCGGGGTGCCTCACGGAAGGTCCGCATGTAGCCCGACCGCTGGTGCTGGTCGTTGCTCCCAGTGGACTTGCGGTAGCTGGCCCGGAACGCCGCCGGGTGCGGGGGGGAGGCCACCGACAGGGTGCGGACCCGGTCGGGGTGGTGGCCGGCGACCATCCAGGCGATCGACC
>SKKL01000130.1 GCA_007121465.1 Acidimicrobiales bacterium
ATCCTCGAGGCCCGCCCCTGAGGGGTGGGCAGAGATCCGCTACGCGGTGGAGCGGACGACAGCGAGGAAGCGGTCGATCGCCCAGAGGGTGTGCAGGGTACGCACCGAGGAGAAGAGGTCGAAGGCGTGCTGGGCGCGGGGAAGCTCGGCGTAGACGACCGGTTGTCTCGATGCATCGCGCAGCATCGAGGCGAAGGACCGGGCCTGTTCGACCGGCACCAGGGTGTCGTTGGTGCCGTGGGCGAGGAAGAAGGGAGGGGCGTCGGGTCCCACCCAGCTCATGGGGCTGGCCTGGTCCCAGGCGTCGGGGTCGTCGACCAGCGACCGTTTGACGACCCGCTCGGCGAGGAGCGCTTCCATACCGGGGTTGCCGGTGCCGTCGCGGTTGGTGAAGTCGTAGACGCCGTACATCGGGACCGCCGCCTGGAGAGTGGTGTCGGCGTCTTCGAAGCCGGGCTGGAAGGCGGCGACGTTCGGGGTGAGCGCGGCGAGCGACGACAGGTGTCCGCCCGCCGATCCGCCGGTGATGACCACGAAGTCGGGGTCGCCGCCGTAGTCGGCGATGTTCTCCTTCACCCAGGCGATTGCCCGCTTCACGTCGACGATGTGGTCGGGCCAGGTGCCGCGGGGCGACAGGCGGTAGTTGACCGCGACGCTGACCCAGCCCCGCTCGGCGAGGTGGCCCATGAGCGGGGCACCCTGGAACTCCTTGCTTCCCATCGTCCATGCGCCGCCGTGCACCTGGATGAGCACGGGCGCGCCGGCGTCGTCGGGCAGGTCGGCCCGGCGCCACACGTCGAGGTGGTTGCGACGGCCGTGCTCGCCGTAGGGAACGTCACGAGTGGTGGCGTAACGGCGACGCAGCCGGGGCAGGGGGTTGGCGACCTGGCGGCGGGTGATCGCCACCTCCGACGGTGTGGCGACGGTGGCCGACATGCGCTGCCGGTAGTCCGAGCCCAGTCCGTCGACGAGGGCGGCGTCGAGCACCTCGTCGGCCTGCGAGGCGATCCGGTCGAGCGCGACCAGTCCGGCCCACGAGGCGGCGGTGAGGGCGAGGCCGGCCCGCCCGGCCCGCGTGTGGTGGGCACCGGCGGTGGCGAACCCGGCGGTGAGCGCGGCCTGCCAGGCGATGGTGTGCAGCGGCATCTCCGAGACGGTGACCCCGTCGCCGAACGCGAACACCGAGCCGCGCCCGGTGCGGCTGATCGGGCGCCAGGCGTTGACGGTGCGGGCCGCCCCCACGGCGCTGGCGGCGAGGAAGAGCGGTCCGGCCAACCGGCCGGGTTGGTCCGGCCCGTCGGATCGGTGCGCGGGGGCGGAGCTCGTCACCAGCGGGTGCCTGCGGCGAGTCCGGCACGCTCACGGACCTCGGCGGGGACGACCACCCGACCTCGGTCTCCCACAGTGATGGCGTATGTCCCACTCATGATTCGACCATACCGCTCAGGGGAGTTCGGTGGGCCTGGCGATCGGCCGACCGACGATGAGTTCCGCGCCACCGGTTCTGAGCACCAGCTCCACTCAGAGGCCCGGCGCGGGCGGGCCGCTCAGGAGACGCCCGCCGCAGGGGTGGGTCGGGTCGGGTTCCCAGCTCCAGTCCTGGTGGTCGGTGGGGAACACCGAGACCGTGAGCGGGGTGTCGTCGGCGATGCCGTGGACCTCGAGGGTGGTGACGAGCTGGAGGACGGCGCGCTCGAGGTGACGAGGCCCGGAGACCTCCCGCCACCAGTTGCGCGGCCAGGCGGGGTCGGGGTCGGCGAGGGGGTCGGGCGGGGCGAGCCATCCGAGGGTGACGAAGGTGAGCATCTGGTCACCGCTGAGCTCGTGGCCGGAGTCGGCGAGGTACCCACGGCCCACGGACTCGATGCGGATGGCGCCGGGGATCAGGACCGCCTGGACGTAGACCTCGGGACGGTCGAGCGGGTTGATGATGACGCAGTGACAGCCGTGGACGACCAGGCCCCGCAGGTAGCCGACGAGGAGGGTGACGAGGCCGTCGCTGCCGCCGGTCTCGGCCGCGCGGAGGACGAGCTCGGCGGTGATGCCGGGCGGCTCGGCGCGGTCGGGGTGATGGTCGGGATCGAGGCACATGCGGGACTCCTGGGGGAAGCGAGGACCCCAGTGTCGCCAGGGGGTGTGACACCGAAAATGTGCTCTGACCTGGGGTTTCGAACCACACCGATGTGATTCACCGCTCGCGCGACGACCGAGGTCACATCGGTGGGTCGCGGACCTCGTCGTACGCGTCGATGGCGATGTCCATCGGGCGGTCCCCGGCTCGCAGACCCGCCGCGACGATGTCGGCCGCCCCGGCGGTGAGCCCCAGGTGGTCGGGCATGAACCAGCCGTCGCCGGAGGGCAACACCGCCGCGTAGAGGAACCGCCCCGGCGCCACGCAGCAGGTACGACCGACGTCGGAGATGTGACGTACCGACCGGTCGACGACGTCGACGAGCTCGGCGGTGCGGTCCGGGCCGACGCCCAGGACCTCCCAGAGGCGATGCCCTTCTCCGCGCCACTGGTCGACGAGGGCGAGGTCGTCGTCGGGCAGCAGCGGCCCGAAGGTCGACCGGAAGCGGTCGAGGAGTCCGCACTCGAGGAGGGCAAGTGACCGGGTGGTGCCCTCGCCGAACACGTCGGCGTAAACGTCATCGTCGTCGTACTCCCCGCCGTCGGCCAGCTCGGCGGCGACGAGATCGAGCGCCACGTCCTGGGCGTACCGCTGCAACCAGAGGTGCAGCTTCAGCCAGAGGAACCGGGCCTGGCCGCCTGGAAGTCGGATCTTTCCGTCACAGCAGTGCTTGGACTTGAGCCCCGACCCGCACGGGCAGCGCTGGTTCCGGGGGACGCGGATCTGGGCGGGCTCGAGGAGTTTGAGCGCCAGGGTCAGGACGATCGCCCGCGTGTCATCGACGCCGTCGAGCAATCGCTGGGCGGTGGCGAGGTCCCCCTGGAGGCAGGCGACATAGCCTCGATCGACTCGGGCCGGGGAGAAGGACGGGTCGTGACGCAGCGCGGCGTCGAGGTGGTCGATCCAGCCGTCGATGTCGCCGCGGTGCTCGGCCACGTGCGCCGCGGCCACCCGGATGCCGGCGTTGTCGTGGCCGGCGGCGAGGGCCCGCCGCACCTGCGCGTCGAGCATCCACGGTGCCTCGTGGGGGTAGGCACCGAAGAAGGCCTCGAAGTAGGCATGGCTGACCTCGGGGTTGGTGAGGCCTGCGGGCGCGTCGGTGTGGGCCTCGGGGTCGATGGCGTTGAGGCCGAGGTGGGCGACTTGGCGCGCCTCGGGCAGGCTGAGGTCGCAGTCGAAGGCGAGGTCTTCGACATGGTCGTCGAAGCAGTCGGTGAACATGGGGCTTCCCTTTGCGGTGGAGCAGACACACGGGCGGGGGAAGCCAGGACCGATCCTAGGGGGAGGTAGTGACACTGAACAGGGGCCGTCCTCGGGTGGACAGATCCGTGGCTCAGGTGTCGGCGGACGAGTCGAGGACCCAGCCGTCCTCGGCGAGGAGGCCGGCCAGTCCCTCACGGCGGACACGGGTCCCGGCCTCCCAGGACTCGTACTCGACGGGGTCGACAGTCGGGATACCGGCGTCGGTGAGCGGGGCGAGCTCGGGGACCGGGACCGCCGGTCGAGGGTCGATGACGCCGCGGCGGACAGTGTCGAGAAACCCGTCGA
>SKKL01000101.1 GCA_007121465.1 Acidimicrobiales bacterium
CGCGCGTTTGGCCATCTCGACCAGGGCGTCACAGGCCCGTTGGGAACGGGTGCGGGCCAGATCGGCGGTGGTGGCGGCTTCGCCCAACCGGTCGCGGGCGTCGGCCCAGTCGTGTTCCCACAGTTCGTTCTCGATGCGTTCGAGCGCGGTGCGGAACTGGACGAACCCGACCGGGTCGAACGACGCGTCGAGCGCTCCGGTGCCGTCGAGGGTTTCGGACAGATGGAGCCGTCGTGACTCATAGCGATCCCTGGCGTGGTCCTCGGCCCCGTCGGGATCGTGGAGCTGACACCAGTAGTCCACCGCCCGACAGAAGTCGTCGAACCGCAACTCACGGGCGTGGCCGACCAGCATCTCCTCATCAACCGCGAACGCGTCGAGATCGACCATGGCGGCGCGGATCAGCCGCTCGACATGGGCGACCGAGATCTCACCGGCCCCCAGGGCGGCTGCGGTGTGGGGCATGTGTCGAAGGCGTCGAGCCCGGCGCACCAACGCCCGCGACTCGCCCACCGGGCGGCCCGCCGCCCGCCCCAACCAGCCCGAACACGACTTCGACCCGTCATCAGCCCAGATCCTCCGGCTGTCGGTTTCCCCAGCGAGGCGGGCACTCACCGACCCCAACGCCGAATCGGCCCGCAACACCCCCACCAGCGCCTCAGCCAGCTCGTCGTCGCCCAACCCCGCCAGGTCGAGCTCCCCCAACCCCGCCACCACCCTGTTCAGTTGCTCGACCAACTCCTGAACCATTTCCATACATCTAGTATCCCCAGGGGGTGTGACATTCTGGCCTCCGGGCGGTTGTCAGACGCCGTACCTGCCACCAAAAGGGATGGCCTCGGCCCGCTCTGTGCTCCGAGACTCAGTCCGCGACCGGGCCGGGGTGGGGGCGAAGAACCGGGCGGACTCGCCTCGCTCGAAACCGAGGATGCCGACGTGGGGGCCGGGGTTCAGGTGCATCGTCTTGTGCTCGGAGCCGAACAGGTCGAAGAGCTCGAGGGCGTTGTCGATCGGGTGGCCCCCGTCGTCCCGCTGGCACAGGAACAGCAGCGGCACGGTGAGCTGACGCGCCCAGCCCAGATACTCGTCGTGGCCGGGGTGGGGCACAGTGCTGGCCAGACCGAGCACGGCGCAGGTGATGCACGGCACGGTCGCCACGAAGGGGAGCCCGATGCTGGTCCCATCGACACGCCCCACCACCCGGTCGGCCCGGCGCCGGCTTCGTGGAGCTGCTCGACCGCGTCGAGCACGATCCGCCAATCCTCGACCCCACGCACGAAGATCGAGGAGTAGGGGTCGCTCGGCTCGCCCCGGTACCGAGGCTTGGACATGTCGGTCTTCATGGCGCGACGCCGGAAGGCCTCGCGCTGTTCGGAGGTCACACGCTCGCCGTGTCCGCTCCGACGGGAGTCCAGACCACCTGAGCCGGCTCAGCGGTGGAGGACGCCGCGACGCCCTTCCTGCTGGCTCGGGTACCGCTCCATGAACAGCCGTTCGCTCCGATGGGGATCGTCGACGGCGACAGGCGGCACGTCGAAGTGCATCACCGTCCGGCGAGCGAGGTCGTAGGGCGACCACTCGGGCACCGCCGCACAGTCGGGATCGCCGGTGCGGGCGAAGGCGAGCCATGACTCGCTCATCGCCTGGGCCATGGCCGCGGTCTCGTCGGTGGCGGGGCCGATCATGTCGGGGACGGTGTCGACGTTGTCGAACATGAAGGGCAGGTCGAGCGAGTGGGGAGTGACCCGGCGCCCGTCCTCGACCGGGGTCCGCCACATCACCCGGTACGACCACACCGGCGCTCCACCCTCTGCGGCATGGGTGGCCTTGCGCTCGGTCTGCAGAACGCTGTCGCGCCAGTAGCCCCGGGCGGTGGCGATGGTGAACAGCACCTCGGAAGCCGGGGCGTTCGGGGTCGAGCTCCGCACGAGGCGAACGGCCTCGTCGACGTCGCTGCGGTCGATGAACTGCTCGAGGCGGTCGGGCAGCTCATCGTCGGTGATGTCGAACGTGGTCGGGTCCATGGTGCCGAGCTGGTTCGACAGCTCGGTGCGGCAGGTCCCGATCATCATCGGCACCGACGCGGCCGTGGGAGGCGCGTCGGGGTCCCAAGGATGGCGATCGAACACCAGCCCGTCGACCGCGGGTGAGTAGCGGCGGCCGATGGCCCGTCCCGCTCGTAGCAGGTCCTTCATCGGCAGATCCTGGAGCCGTCGGGCCTGGTCCGTCGGGATCTCCAGGTGGTGGAGCAGCCGCTCGGCCAGCTCGTTGGCCCGCTCTCGGGTGTGCAGGCGCAGGTGTGAGCCGCTCTGGACGATGCCCCGGTGGAACAGCCCGGAAGCGACTGGCGCGGCGGTGGCCAGGCTGACCTTGCGGCCGCCACCGGACTGGCCGTAGATCGTCACGTTGCCGGGGTCGCCGCCAAAGGCCGAGATGTTGGTCTGTACCCACTTCAGGGCCGCAACGATGTCGAGGAAGCCGGCGTTGACCGATCCACCGAACTCGTCGCCGGCGATGTCGGCGAGATGGAGATGGCCCATCAAGCCGAGGCGGTGGTTGATGGTGACGACCACGACGTCGCCGCGCCGAGCCATGTTCACGCCGTCGTAGAGCATCATCGACCCGGTACCGGCCTCGAAGCCACCGCCGTGGAGCCAGACCAGGACCGGACGCTTGGCGTCGTCGGGACCGGGGGTCCAGACGTTGAGCACGAGGCAGTCCTCGCCGATCTCCGGGCTGTTGCCCTCGAATCCCCCCTTGGCCAACCAGGTGCGGGCCTGTGGCGCGGTCTCGCCATAGAGGCGGGCCTCGCGCACACCCGTCCACGGTTCGGGCGGCTGGGGAGGACGGAACCGGTTCGCCCCACCGGTCGGCGCCCCATAGGGGATCCCCCGGTAGATGCTGATGCCGTCGCGCACGGCTCCCTGGACCTTGCCATCAGCGGTGGCGACGACCGCGCTGTCGACCGACTCGTCTGGCACCATCTGCGCTCCCCCCGGAGACTGGTGAAGTTCCGCTAAGCGGAACTGTGTTCTATCTGTCAGAATAGCGCGGATGATCAGCGCCGTCGCCAAGAGCTTCCGGATCCTCGAGGAGCTCTCCACTCGCGGGCCCCTGCGACTCTCGACGCTGGCCGACGAGCTCGGGCTGGGAAAGAGCACCGTCCACCGGGTGCTCGCGGAGTTGGGTGAGCTCGGCTACGTCGAGCAGGAACAGGAGTCGGGGCGGTACCGCCCCACACTTCGGACCTGGGAGCTCGGCACCGCAGTGGTCGCCGACCTGCCGGTCAAGCAAGCGGCGGCCAGCGCCCTCCATGACCTTCACACCGCAACGGGCGAGACCGTCAGCCTGGTGGTGCGCTCCGGCGACGACGCCCTGTATCTCGACAAGCTCATCTCACCCCGGCCGATGCGCTTCACCACCCGGGTCGGCAGTCGGATCCCGCTTCCGATACCCGCCGGCGGCAAGGCGTTGCTCGCCGCCTCCGACGACGGTCCCGAGGTGGTCGCCCGACTCGCCGAGCGCCCGGAGCTGACGGCGTTGATCGACGTCGACAAGGTGGTGAAGGAGCTGACGGCGGCCCGACGGCGGGGCTATGCCGTTGCCAGCTCGAAGGCGCGGGGCGTCGTCAGCCTCGCCGCGGCGGTGATCGACCGCGACCAACGGCCGGCGGCGGCACTGGCCGTGTCGGCTCCGGCCGATCACCTCGACCGGCAACGGCGCGACGAGGTGGCGGCCGCCGTCGTCTCCACCGCCACCCGCCTGAGCGAGTCGTTGGGGCGCCTGTGACGACCACGACCCGAACCGTGTGCGAATACATCGCCGGTGCTCGAACCGCCACCATCGACCCCGAGGTGCGCGAGCTCGCTCGACGCCACGTTCTCGACACACTCGCCTCGGTGGTGGCCTGCCGCGACCTCGAGCCGTCCGCGGTGGCCCGGAGGTTCGCCGTGGCGAACAGCGCCTATCCGTCAGGCGTGTCCGTGCTCGGTACCCATGACCGTGTCTCTCTCGTCGACGCGGTGTTCGCCGGGGCCATGGCCGGACACGGGGCGGAGATCAACGACTTCATGCCCTCGGTCTATGTGCAACCCGGCCCGGCGGTGGTGGCGACCGCGCTCGGCTTGGCCGAGTGCCGGGGCCACAGCGGCGACGAGGTGCTGCGGGCCATCGTCACCGGATACGAGCTGTCGGCCCGCGTGCCCCGGGCGCTGGGCACCGACAACCTGCGCCGGGCCGGGCTGGCCAACCACGGAATCGGCCCGGTCTTCGGCGCGGCGGCGACCGCGGCCAGCCTCTCCGACCTCACGCCCGAACGGGTCGCCGACGTGCTGTCGTGCTGCGCTCAACAGGCGTCGGGGTCGTGGCAGTGGCTGCTCGACGTCGCCCACATCGAGAAGTCGCTCGTGTTCGCGGGCATGGGAGCCCGCAACGGGATCCAGGCGGTCCTGCTCGTCGAAGCCGGCTACCGAGGGGTTCCCGACAGCATCGACCATCCCGGTGGGTGGTGGCAGGCCCGTCCATTCGGCGGTGGAGACAGCGACCTCGCCGCGCTCACCGAGGGGCTCGACACCCCCACCGCCCTGCACGACGCCGCCTACAAGCGTTACCCGGTTGGCGGTCCCACCCAGCCCGCCATCCAGGCCCTCCTCGAGCTGGTCGACGAGATCGACCCCACCTTGGTGGAGCGGGTCGACATCGCCATGCCCGGCCGGGCGGCGGCGTTCCGCGATGCGGCCATGCCTGCGCTCAACCTCCGCTATCTCACCGCACTCGTCCTCACCGAGGGCCGTCTCGACTTCGAGTCGGCCCAGTCGCTCGACCGGATGCACCACGACACCGAGCTGGGTGCCCGCATGGAGACCGTCGAGGTGGTCCACGACCCGGACCAGGAGACCGGCACGGGGCGCGACCGGGCCGAGTCCGCCCGGGTCACCCTCACCCTCCGTTCGGGTGAGCAGCTCGAGCGCTTCGTCCCCCACGTCCGGGGATTCCCATCCCACCCTCTCGACCGCGGCGAGGTCGAGACCAAGGCCCGCGAGCTGATGGTCCCCCACCTCGGCTCGGGTCGGGTGGACGAGATCGTCGACGCCTGTTGGACCCTCGACCACCTCGAACGGGCCGACCGACTCGTCGAACTGATCGCCCGATGAACCTCTGTCCACCACTCGCCACATCCAGGAGCCAGCCACCCATGAACGCTGACGTCGAGACCACCCACGGAACCCTGAGGGGAGCCGCACGCGAGGGCCACCTGGCGTTCCGTGGCGTGCCCTTCGCCCAGTCGCCCGACGGTGAGCGCCGCTTCCTCGCTCCCCAACCAGTCGAACCGTGGACCGGTGTGCGCGACGCGTTGGAACCAGGGGCGTCGGCTCCTCAGGACCGACTCGTTCCCCAGAGCTTCCGCGCCAACGGCCCCGAGAGCGAGGACTGCCTCTTCCTCAACGTGTACACCCCCGCCACCGACGGCGGACGACGGCCGGTGCTGTTCTGGATCCACGGTGGCGGGTTCAGCCACGGGTCGGGGACCCAGCGCCACTACGACGGCGGGCCCCTTGCCGAGCGGGGAGACGTGGTCGTCGTGACGATCAACTACCGCGTCGGCGCCCTCGGATACCTCTACCTGGGCGGCCACGGCGGCGACCGGTGGGGAGCAGCAGCCAACGCCGGACAGCTCGACCAGATCGCAGCGCTCCAGTGGGTGCACGACAACATCGCCGTCTTCGGTGGTGACCCCGACAACGTCACCATCTTCGGCCAATCGGCCGGTGGCGCGGCGGTGTCCACCCTGCTGGCCATGCCCGGCGCCCGAGGCCTGTTCGCCAAGGCGATCGCCCAGAGCGGAACCGCCAACCGTCTCGGTGGCCGTGACGAGGCCACCACGACCGCGACGGCCTATCTCGAGCGGCTCGGCCTGACCGACAACCCCGACGCGGTGCGCACCGCGTCGGTCGACGCCATGCTCGAGGCGCAGGGAGCCCGGGGCGCGCTGCGACCGCTGGTCGATGGCGACACGCTGCCCGACCAGCCCCTCGACGCGGTGCGAGACGGGTTCGTCAGCGACGTGCCGCTGATGGTCGGCACCGCCCGGGATGAGCAGAAGCTGTACGTGGCCCCCGACCGGGCACCGATCGACGACTCCGAGCTCGAACGTCAGGTTCGCGCCTACCTGCCGCGGAGGGCGGCGGACCAGGCCGCCGCGGTCATCGAGGTCTACCGGAAGTCGAGGAACGACCGGGGCCTGCCTGCCACCAACCACGACATCGTCGATGCCGTCGCTACTGCGTCGCGCTTTCGCATGCCTGGCCTGCGTCTCGCGGAGACCCAGCGCGAGCATCAGCCCAAGACCTTCGTCTACCAGTTCGACTGGGAGTCACCGGCGCGCCGCGGCGCCCTCGGGGCCTGCCACGGGCTGGAGATCCCGTTCGTGTTCGGCTCGATCGGTCGCACCGGCGACGACCGCATGAGCGGATCCGGGCCCGAGGCCGACCAGCTCTCCGGTCAGATGATGGACGCCTGGATCGCCTTCGCCCGTACCGGCGACCCCGCCCACGACGGCATCGGTGCCTGGCCCGCCTATGACCGCGACGACCGCCAGACCATGGTGTTCGGCCGCGAGTCGGGCGTGCAGGCGGCACCGTTCGAAGAGGAACGAGGGGTCTGGGAGTCGATGATCACCAGCCCCACCTCCTGAGCCCCGGCAGGACCCCACCCCAGGCGACTTCGCTCAGCGGGTCACTCTGCCGGCAAGAAACGCCCCAGGAGGGCGCTTCGTGCCGGCAGCTACGCCTGGGAGTCGAGGTAGGTGCTGTAGACCTGGCGTGACCAGTAGCGGAGCGGCTCGAGACCGTCGGCGTCGACGAGTTCCATCCGAATGCGTTCGTAGTCGTAGCAGTTGACCTCGTACTGGTTTTCCCACGGGTCGACGAGGTCGAGCGCCCAGCACATGTCGAAGTCGACGAGATCGGTGACCTGCAGACGCTCCCCACGCGGGTGGTCGATTCCGCAAGGCAGCGAGCGAGCAAAGGCTATGAAGCTGTCGGCGTCGACGCTGAACGCGACGCCGGTCTGCTGCGGGATCATCGGATGGCCCCCACCAGCCTCGAACAACGCCAAGGTCGTGTTCCCCCCATCCGCCGAGATCTGAAGGGGCCCGCCCTCGACACCCGTCGCCCAGAAGTCGTAGGCCTCGACCGGCTCGAAGCCGAGATGCTCGGCGTACCACCGAGCAGCTTCAGCTCGATCCGGCACCCGGATGTGCACGTGGTCGAGTCGTCCCATTCGGAAACCAGATCGTTCCGTCGCCATCTCCCAACTGTAGATGGGGGGCAGCGCCCCTCAACCGGGACTTGCTCTCGCCTACTCGGCGGCGAGCTGCTCAACCGCACCCGGCTCGACACCCGGACCGCCCTCTACTCCAACGGACTTCGACACGACGAGACCCTGCTGGCGCTCGCGGCCACCTGAGCGTCCGCGGAAATCCGCTCGACCCGCACACCGCGACCGGAACAGCGCGGCGAGAACGCCGTACTCGCCGAGCCCGTCGAGCTTCCAGACCATCGTCTCTCGCCGGTCGCGCAGGTCATCGGAAGACAGGCCTCAGCGAACTCGTCGATCATCGCCGGAGCAACCTAACGAACCTTCGTCCAGACCGAGACGTGGGAGGTGCTGTCCCCGGTGAACGGCTCACGGTCCCAGCCAGCCCATCGATCTCGCAGTGACAGACCAGCGAGCTTGGCCATCAGATCGAGCTCGGAGGGCCACACGAACCGGAACGGTGTCTGCGTCTCACCAACACCCGATGAGTCGGCGACGAAGTGGTGGGAGACCGCCTGCTGGGCGACGAGGTCGGTGTAGCGATCGAAGCCCACGTAGCCCGGTGCATGCGAGAACACGTGGGCATCGTCACCGGGCGGAAGCCGACGAAGAGCGGGGACACCCACCTCGATCAGGAAGTGGCCACCTGGTTCGAGATGCGCGGCAGCGTTGGCGAAGCACGCCACCTGCTGGTCCTGGGTGACCAAGTTCCCGATCGTGTTGAACACGAGGTACACGAGCCGGAAGCGGCCCTCGACGCGAGTCGTGGCCATGTCGCCCATCGTCACCGCGATCCGCTCGTCGTCGTCCGTGGCGCGAAGCCGGTCGGCCATCGCCTGGGAGAACTCGATTCCCGACACCGGAACTCCTCGAGCGGCGAGGGGCAGCCCCACCCGTCCGGTGCCGACTGCGAACTCGAGCGCAGCGCCGTCCCCTGCCAGCTCGGCCAACACATCGACGGTCGTGGCGATGACGTCCGGATCGAACTCCGCGCTGGTGCTCTCGTCGTAGACGGCGGCGATCTCCTCGCCGAAGTGGTTCTCCTGCACGCCCTGACGCTTGCACCCTCTCGGTCCCGGGACCAGCGAGTTCTCCATGGCGACGATCGAGAAACCTCGGTGCCCTCGGGGCGCGAGGACGGACGGACCGTCCGAGCTACTCCTACTGGCCTCGGGCGGCGGTCACGTCGTCGGCGTGCTTCTCCATCCACGACGTGGCGAACGGACACTCGGACTCCAGAGTCAGGTCCTCACGGGCGGCCTTCACCACTGCCGCCACCACAAGGCGGCCCCCGACCCCCTGGCCTCCCCAGGATTCGGGTACCCCGGTGTGCTCGATCACCAGCCGGTCGCCGTCGACTCGGTACCGGAGCTCGGCCCGTTCGTCGCCCTGAATCAGCTCGAGGCGATCGTGGGCGTCGTTGTCGACGACGTCGGGAGTGGAGGGATCTTCGATGCTCTCGCTCATGTACCCGGTCTACCCCAGGCGAAAGGGTCCACACATCGGCCAAGCTGATGGGATGGACACACTGCCGTGGTGGCAAGACGCCGTCATCTACCAGATCTATCCGCGATCCTTCTCCGACGGGAACGGCGACGGCGTCGGTGACCTCCGAGGGATCTGTGACCGACTCGACCACATCGCCGACCTGGGGGTCGACGCCGTGTGGCTGTCACCCATCTTCGTGTCACCGATGGCCGACTTCGGCTACGACGTGGCCGATTACACCGCCGTCGACCCGGTGTTCGGCACCGACGCCGACCTCGACGACCTCATCGAGGGGCTCCACCAACGGAACATGCGGCTGCTCCTCGACTGGGTGCCCAACCACACCTCGGACCAGCACCCCTGGTTCGTCGAGTCTCGCTCGTCCCGGGACAACCCGAAGCGCGACTGGTACGTGTGGCGGGACCCCGCCCCCGACGGCGGCCCGCCCAACAACTGGATCGCCACCTTCAAGGGGGTGCCGGCCTGGACCCTCGACGAGGCGACCGGCCAGTACTACCTCCACTCGTTCCTCGCCGAACAGCCCGACCTCAACTGGGCGAACCCCGAGGTCGAGGAGGCCATGCACGATGTGCTCCGCCACTGGCTCGACCGCGGGGTCGACGGGTTCCGAGCCGACGTCGTCCACCTGATCGGCAAGGGTGACCAGCTCCCCGAGCTGAGCGACGATCACGCCCGGGCGATCGTCGTCGCCATCGACGAGCCGTTCACCCACGAGCTGCTGCGCCGCATCCGCTCCCTGCTCGACTCCTACGCTCACCAGCCGATGATGGTCGGCGAGGTCTACCTCCTCGGACCGGGCCAGGCCGCCACCTACCTCGGCGACAGCGACGAGCTGCACCTGTCCTTCGACTTCCGACCTGTCCACACCGCCTGGACCGCCGACGCCTTCCGGGCCGCGCTCGCCACCAACCAGCAGGAGTTCGCCGAGCCCCGCTGGCCGACGTGGGTCATGTCCAACCACGATCGCCAGCGCCATCGCACCCGCCTGGGGTCCGACGACGCGGCCCGTGCCGCTGCCGTTCTCACCCTCACCGTGCGGGCCACACCGTTCCTCTACGCGGGCGAGGAGCTGGGCCTCGAGGACGCGGTGATCCCACCCGAGCGGGTCGTCGACCCCGACGGGCGCGACGGCACCCGCGCCCCGATCCCCTGGACCGCCGGCCCCGACCACGGGTGGGGACCCGATCCCTGGCTGCCGTTCCCGCCCGACGCCGGCACCAAGTGTGCCGAGGTCCAGCGCGACGACCCCGACTCGTTCCTTGCGCTCTACCGGTCGTTGCTCCGGCTCCGAAAGGAGTCGCCCGCGCTGCGACGCGGCAGCTTCGAGTGGGCCGAGGTGGGAGCACCGACCGTCCTCGCCTTCCGACGCCGCCATGGAGACGACGAGGTCGTGGTGGCGGTCAACATCGGCCCCGATCCGGCCGAGCTCGACCTAGAGGGCACCATCCTCGCCGGCAGCCGCTCCGATCGACCGGCGGGCGCCTTCGACGGCACGCTCGCCGCCAACGAAGCGGTGATCCTCACCGGAGGGTGAGCCGATGACCGAGAGGCTCGACTCCGAGGTCGTGGTCGTGGGGGCGGGGTACGCGGGCCTCGCCGCGGCGCTCGCCCTGCACGCCACCGGGCGCGACGTCGTCGTGATGGAGGCGAGGGACCGGGTCGGCGGCCGGGTCCACACCGAGCAGCGCGATGGCGTCGACCTCGACCTCGGCGGCATGTGGGTCGGCGCGACCCACGACCGGTTCCGGGAGCTCCTCGAACGCTTCGCCCTCACCACCTACCCCACACCCCAGGACGGTCGCGCCGGGTGGTGGGACGAGGAGGCGGGCCGGCTCAGGCCCTACCGCCTCGTGCCGGGGAAGTGGACGGCAGCACCGGCCGCGGCCGCCGCGGTGGCCAGAATCGAGCGCCTCGTGCGTCGGGTGCCGAGCCATGCGTCGTGGCAGGGATCCGACGCCGAACGATGGGACGCCGTGACCGTCGCCGACTGGCTGCGTCGCCGGGTCCCGAACCGCCAGGCTCGCGCCGCCCTCGACGCCAGCCTGGTGACGACGTTCTCCGTCGAGACCTCCCAGGTCTCGATGCACACCTTGTTCACCACAGCCGCCGGCGAAGGCGGCCTGCTGCGGATGCTGGGAGCCGAGGGCGGCTCACAGCAGGACCTCGTGGCCGGCGGTGCCGACGGTGCCGCCCGGCGCATGGCCGAACTCTTGGGGGCCCGTCTCCATCTGTCGACGCCGGCACGCGAGGTGCGGCACGATCGGCATGGTGTCACGGTCGTGTCCGACGATGCCTCGTGGACAGCCCAGCACGCGGTCGTCGCCCTCCCGCCCGCCCACGTCGCCGCGCTCGACTGGCACCCCTCCCTACCCGGTCCGCGCCGCCAGCTTCTCCAGCGTCTGCCGATGGGGTCGGTGACCAAGGTCCTCGCCGTGTACGACCGGCCCTTCTGGCGGGAGGCCGGCTGGTCGGGCGACGCGGTGGACGTCCACGGCCCGGTCACCTTGGGGTTCGACGTATCCCCGCCTGGTGGCCCACCGGTGCTCGCCTCGCTCACCTGCGGTCGACGCAGTCTCGAACTGGCGGAGCTACCGGCCGAGGAGCGGCAGCAGCGGGTGCTCGACGCGTTCGTCGCCTGGTTCGGAGCAGAGGCCGCCACGCCGCTCACCGTCGTCGACCGTTCGTGGGAGAACGAGACCTGGAGCGGCGGTGGCTACTCGGCCGTCCCCGTGCCCGGGACCGCAACCATGCGGCCAGGCGTGCTCGCCGAGCCGCTCGGACGCGTCCACTTCGCGGGCACCGAGACGGCGGCGCGATCGAACGGCTACATAGAAGGAGCGCTGGCATCGGGCGAGCGAGCGGCGAAGGAGATCACGTCGCTGCTCGACGCGCCCTAGGTTGTCGGGATGACACTCGAGGGGAAGGTCGCAGTGGTCACCGGCGCCGCATCGGGGATCGGGCGCGCCGCCGCCGCGCTCTTCAGCCGCGAGGGGGCCACCGTCATCGCGGTGGACCTCGGCGCCGATCGCCTGGCCGAGCTCCAGGGAGCCGAGGGGGTGATCCCGGTGGCCGGCAGCGTCGCCGATGTCGACACCTGGGAGCGCGTCGTCGATGCAGCCCGCTCGGCCGACGGTCTCGACGTCGTGTACCTCAACGCCGGCCTGTACGGATGGAACGGGCCCATCGAAGAGTTGCCGCTCGATCTCTACCAACGGACCGTCGGCGCCAACATCGACGGAGTGGTTCTCGGTGTGCGGGCGTGCGTCCCGGCCCTTCGGGACTCGGGTGGCGGGTCGATCGTCGTCACCGCGTCGGCAGCGGCCATCGTCGCCTTCGAGGGCAACCCGATCTACACGCTGACCAAGCAAGCGGTCGGCGGGTTGGTGAGGGCACTCGCTGGTCAGCTCACCGCTGACGGGATCTCGATCGACGCGGTGTGTCCCGAAGTGGTCGACACCGCGATGACGGTCGAAGCCACCGGCGGAGGCGATCTCGGAGCGTTGGCCGCCACCCTCATCTCACCGGAGACCGTCGCGTCGGTGGCCCTCGACCTGGCCCTGTCCGAGGGCACCGGTCGGTGTCGGGCCGTCCGTCAACGGGGTGCTCCCGTCGACTGGACCTTCCCCACCTGGTCCGACCTGGCCCGCGCGTGAACCCGAGCGGGTTCCCGGCCGGCATGCGCTCGGCCGGGACCACCGTCGGGGCCTGCAGACGGTCACTCCACCACAAGCTCGGCGTACATGCCGTGGGCGATGTGGGGCGGCCCAGCGTTGTCGATCTGCGGGGGACCTTCCTCGGTCTCGGCCGCCGCGGCCAGGTACTCGTCGGGGGCCACCCCGGTGGGGATCACACAGAGGATGAGGTAGCGCCCTCGTTCGGTCAGGGTGCCGTCGCCGACGGCGACGATCGGATCGCCACCCGGCGGCGTCAAGACCACCAGCTCGGGTTCGCTGGCGAACAGCGTCGGACCGAGCTCCTCCGGCGGTAGGCCGACCAACTCGTCGGCGGTGCGCTGCTCGTCGTCGGGGAGGCGGACGGCCACCAGCTCGTGCAGCTCGGTCGGGGCGTCGTTCACAAGTGTGAACGTGGAGCCTGCGGGCACCCGATCGGGTAGGCCCTCGAAGGCGAAGTCGACGGCACGGACCTCGACGGCGACCGGTTCGACCTCCGTCGCTCCGGCGTCGTCGTCGTCCCCGCAGGCCGAGAGAACGAGGCAGAGCACGACGAGGACCACCAGGCCAGGACGGGGACGGTGGGAACGGGGCCGGGAGGTCATGGCGGGGGTGGGGGCGGGCTGTGAGGGTGTCATGGATGCCTTCCTGAGTTGGGTCCTCATGCGGGGACGGTGTTGGCGAGGATGGCGGTCAGCGCCTGCTGGTCCGGATGGGGTGGCGGCACCGTCGAGGGGAGAGCGGCGAGGTGGTCGATCGCCTGGGCGACAGAACCGCCACGAATGACCGGCGTGTGCGCCGCGACGATGACCTCGGCTCGGAGCGCTCGCAGGTTCGCCACCTCGGCCGCGTAGCGGGTCTCGTCGACGAGGGCGAGCCACGGCGCCAACGCGTGGTGGTGGAAGAGGGCGAAGCCTTCGGCCCACATGGGGGCGGGGAGCTCGTCGACCGCGTCCACCGGCGCACCTGGCATCGGGGTGGCAAAGGCATCCGACGCCCAATAGACGCGGGTGGTGGGGTCGAAGATCCCCCGGGTCGTCGGGCTGTCATAGACCGGCGGGCGGAGGGCTCGGAGCACGCGATCCCCCACGTCCAGGCTCTCCCCGTGATCCAGCCAGCGGAGCCGACCGGGAGGCAGCCCGAAGGAGGCACCCATCCGTTCGGTCGCTGCCCAGTTCACGACGAGCGTCGCGTCGGGGCAGCGCTCCATCGCCTCGGCCAGGTTCCCGGTGTGGTCGTCATCGTCGTGGGAGATCACGATCCACCGGACATCGGTGGCGTCCACGAGCGAGAAGACGTCGTCGAGCCAATGATCCCGGTTGGCCACCGTCCCGGTGTCGACGATCACCGGCTCGGCCCCGCGGATCACGAGCGAGTTGAGGTTGACCGACAGCGGCGCGCCGAACGCGGGCTGAGCGGAACGGATGAGAAAGGTCTCGGGAGCGACCTCGAGGGGCGGCTGGTGGATCGGTGGGTGCGGATCGAAGCTCACGTCGGGGACCTCCGGTTGGTGAGGGGTGGTGGGAACGTACGACCGCTCCGCCCGGTGGGACCATCCCCTGTCGAGGGGTTCTCCGACCTCGACTTGAGGGGGTGGCACCCCCTCAAGTGAGGGATGGACGGTGACGGTGGTCACCCGTATGGTTCGACCATGGGTATCCCCGCGTTCACCCGGGCTCGCGACCTGCTCCTCGACGCGGACCGGGCCGAGGCGGGGATCTCGGAGATGTGCGAAGCGCTCACCCAGGCATTCGCCGAGGTCATGAACTTCGCTGCAGCCGCCGTGATGACCACCGACCCCGACACCAACCTGCCGACCTGCGGAGTGGTCAACGGATTCGAGGCGTCGTTGTGTGCACCGTTCTGGGACAACGAGCTACTCGACCCTGACTTCAACAAGTTCAGCCACCTTGCTCGCCTCTCCCCGCCGATGGCCACCCTCGTCGATGCCGTCGACGGGGAGCTCGCCCGGAGCCCCCGCTACACGAAGCTCTATGCCGCCTTCGACGCCGTCGACGAGTTGCGGGTCGCATTCACCGCCGGATCGACCTCACTCGGCGTCGGGGTGTTCGTCCGGACCGGTTGCCAGGGAGTGTTCCCGCCCGCAGAGCTCATCGATGTCCGCGAGCTGCTCCCCACCGCCACGACCGTCTTGCGCCGCGCCCTCGGTCGAGTCGAGCACGCGAGCACCAGCCAACCGCCGGTGGTGGTCATCCTCGACGCCGCCAGCCAGATCGTGGCGATCACCTCCGGCGGGCGACGTCAGCTCGAGGAGCTGCGAATCAACGGTGCCGACGAGGACGAGCTCCCCAACATCCTGCGGTCCGCAGCGACGCGGGCACGGTGGAGCCGCAACTCGAGCCGCTTCGCCACACGAGTCCAAGGTCGCAACGGCGAGTGGCTGCGGGTCCACGTCTCGCCGATGGACGCGGGCGATGGAACGGTCGCCGTCACCATCGAACAAGCCCGCCCGAGCGATCTCGTTCCCATCCTTCTCGAGGCGTACGGACTCACGTCCCGAGAAACCGACGTGGTGCTCTACCTCTCCCGGGGCCTGTCGGCCAGGGAGATCGGCGAGGAACTGATGATCTCGGCCCACACGGTGCGGGACCACATCAAGGCCGTGTACGAGAAAGCCCAGGTCAACAGCAAAGGTGAGCTACTCGCCCGCCTCTTCTCCGAACACGTCCTCGGATCGTTCCACGAGTCGGTCCGCCACGTGACCATTCCCTGAAGCCTGGTTTCACCGGAACCGTCTCGGGGAGGCGGGAGCACCTAGCGTGAGGAAATGACCAGTCCCGCTCGCGTCGGCTTCCATTTCGACATCATGTGCCCATACGCCTTCCAGACGTCACTCTGGATTCGTGAGGTGCGCGACCAGCTCGGCATCGAGATCGACTGGCGGTTCTTCAGCCTCGAAGAGGTGAACCGGGTCGAGGGCAAGAAGCACCCGTGGGAGCGCGAGTGGTCCTACGGCTGGTCGATGATGCGCATCGGAGCGCTCCTGCGTCGCAAGGACCCGGAGCTGCTCGACCGCTGGTATCTCACGGCAGCGAGCGCGCTCCACGTTCATGGGCGCAAGGCCCACACGCCCGAGGTGGCTCGGGAGCTGCTCGCCGAGATGGGTCTCGACCCCGGCCTCGTCGACCAGGCGATAGGCGACGACGCCACTCACGACGAGGTTCGCGCCGACCACGACCGCGTCCTCGAGTTCGGCGGCTGGGGTGTGCCGGTGCTGGTGTTCGACGACGACACGGCGCTGTTCGGTCCGGTCGTGATGGACCCGCCGACCGGTGACGCCGCCGTGCGCCTGTGGGACCTGGTGTGCGGTTGGCGTGAGTTCCCCCACCTCTACGAGATTCAGCGCCCGAAGACCGCCGCAGACCTGTCGCTCATCGCGGAGACGTTCCGCCCCTACCTCGAAGCCCGCGACTGGAAGACGATCCAGAACAAGACTCCCTGATCGCTGTGTTCGCTCACGCGCCGCACGGGGCCCAGGTCACAGCGGGGGACATATCGGATCGTTCGTCGCCCATGGGTGGACGGCAAGGCCTCAAGCCAGCTCGAGGTCAAGGAGTATCGGGACCGGAGGACCTCGGTCAGGAATACCTCTGGGGGTATAGGCGTTGTACGCTGCGAACAGACCAACAGGAGGACCTGACCCATGGCAGCCACCATCGAGCTCGACCAGAACACCTTCGAGTCGACGATCGACGAGAACGACATCGTGCTGATCGACTGGTGGGCATCCTGGTGCGGCCCGTGCCGCATGTTCGCCCCCATCTTCGAGGAAGCGGCCGAGCGTCACGACGACGTCGTGTTCGGCAAGGTCGACACCGAGGCCAACCAGGACCTCGCCGGAGCAGCCGGGATCATGTCGATCCCCACCCTGATGGCCTTCCGCGACAACGTCCTCGTCTTCTCCCAGGCCGGAGCCCTGCCCGAGGCTGCCCTCGAGGACCTCATCGCCCAGGTGAAGGCCCTCGACATGGACGAGGTCCACCGCCAGATCGCCGAGCAGGAAGGCAGCAGCTGAGCCACCGGTGATCGTCGGCCTCCCCCTCTACGCCGCCGGGCTCTACCTCACCCTCACTCTCGTTCCCCTCTTCGTGATCCTCGCGGGGTCGGGGGTCCAAGGCCGGGGGTTCTGGGTGGAGTTCGGCGTCGCCATCGGCTTCGTCGGCTTGGCCATGCTCTGCCTGCAGTCAGTCCTCACCGCCCGCTACCCGCGCCTGTCGGGAGCGATCGGCCAGGACACGATGCTGCAGTTCCATCGCCAGGCCGGGATCGTCGCCTTCGGATTCGTCCTCGCCCACCCGGTGATCCTCATCGCCGCCGACAGTTCCTTCTGGGAGTTCCTCGATCCCCGGGTGAACTTCCTGCGGGCGCTGTTCCTCGTCGGAGTGCTCTTCGCCCTGCCCCTGCTCATCCTCACGTCACTGTGGCGGGAGACCTTCCGACTCCCCTATCAGTGGTGGCGTCTCGGCCACGGGATTCTGGCGGCGTTGATCCTCGTCATCGGCCTGTTCCACATCATGCGGGTCCAGACCTACCTGTCCGACCCCTGGAAGCAGGCGCTCTGGCTGGCCATGGGGACCGCCTCCATCGCGTCGATCGGATACGCCCGGGCGATCAAGCCGCTGAGGGTCCGTCGCTTCCCCTACCGGGTCACGCAGATCGAACCGGTCGCCGAACGGATCTGGTCGGTCCGCGTCGAACCCGAGGAGGGTCCGGGCCTGTCGTTCCGCGCCGGGCAGTTCGCCTTCCTCACCATCGCCGACAGCCCCTTCTCCCTCGAACAGCACCCGTTCTCGGTGGCCTCGAGCGCACGCTGCGACGACCACCTCGAGTTCGCCATCAAGGAGCTCGGGGACTACACCTCCACCATCGGCGAGCTTCCAACCGGCCAGACCGCCTGGGTGGACGGAGCCTACGGATCGATGCACCTGCCCCCGGACGACTCCGGGCTGTTGCTCGTCGCCGGCGGCATCGGGGTCACCCCGATCCTCAGCATGCTTCGCACCGTGCGCGACGAGGGACGCCGTGTCCCCATCGTGTTCATCTATGCCGCCGACCGCATCGACGAGCTCGCCTATACAGCCGAACTCGACGCACTCGCCCAGGAGCTGGACCTCACCGTCGTGCGGGTCCTCGCCGACCCGCCTCCCGACTGGAACGGCGAAGTCGGTTTCGTCACCGACGACCTGATCGCCAACCACCTGTCGACCGAGGCAGCCAAGCAGTGGCACGCGGTCACGTGCGGCCCTCCACCGATGATGGAGGTCGTCGAACGAGCGCTGCTGGCGGAAGGCATGCCCCTCGGACGAATCCACTCCGAGCGCTTCGACATCGGCGCCGCAGGCGCGGTCGGACGCCGCCAGGCCCAGGTCCGGCGCCTCGTGATCGGCCTCAGCGCCGTGATGGTCGCCGCGTCCGCATTGTTCGCCAGCTGGTGACGCGCTCGCGCTCGTCTGCCCGCTCGCGTGCCCGAGCTCAGCCGCTGACGGCGGCGGCCGCCAACTCGGCGAACTCGGTGGCCTCCGCAGCGCTGAGGGCCGCGTAGTCGGCTGCGGTGGCCCGGTTGGTGAGCATCTCGGCCTCGGCCCACCGCTCGGCGGTCCCCTCGGGCAACTCCGCCTCGGGCCATCCGTAGAGCGCTGCCATCCCCGGGCTGTTGTGACGCACCGCATCGGCGGGATCGAGGCCCACTGCCAGCACCGCTCCGCCGTGGCGGGCCATGCGCAGCTCGCGCAGGCTGTTCATGTGGTGCAGCGCGGCCCCGACGGGATCCGATGGCACGGGCATGGCCCGCCAGCCGGCGAACAGGGGCGCTCCACCGATCGTGGCGGTTTCGGCGACCTTGGCGGCGAGGGCCGCGAGCCGGGACCAGTCGAGGGCGTCGGGACGGATGTTGCGCTCGGCCCACGTACCCAGACAGGCGGCGAAGAGCGTTGCCGCGTCGGCCCGGGACATGACGTCGGCCGATGCCTCCCACTGGGTCCGAATGGTGTCGGGATTCCAGAACACCAACGCGGCACTGACGATGTCGGCGTCGACGTCGCCGAGCACGCCGCAGCGCCCGGCCACGTAGAAGTCGAGTCCCGTGAAGCCCGCTTCGGCGCCCGCCTTGTAGGTCTGGCCGTCGAGCATGAACCCCGCGGTGAGCCCACCGACCGCGGTCGCAGTGGTCTCGGCAACGGTCGGGTCGGTCATGGTGTCTCCTGTGGTCGGCCCGCCGGGTCGTTGTGTGCCGCGCTGATGCTACGAGCTGAGCGGGTGGCTCGACTCAACCGTCGAGGTCGACCTGGGGATAGAGCCGGAACCGGGCGAGCAGGTCGGCGCTGCGCTGGCGGGCATCGGCCGCCACCGCGTCGTCGAGGGTGTACTTCGCCTTGGACTGGTCACCGCTCTTGGTGAGGGTGGGTTCGGCCGCCTTGAGGAGACCGGCGATGATGTCGGCCACGTCATCCATCTCGGCCGGGCCCATCCCGAGGGTGGTGAGCGCCGGGGTACCCATCCGGATGCCCGAGGCGTACCAGGCGCCGTTGGGGTCGTTCGGGATGGAGTTGCGGTTGGTGACCACACCGCCGTCGAGGAGGACCGACTCGGACTGGCGACCGGTGAGGCCCACGCTCGAGAACACGTCGAGCAGCACGATGTGGTTGTCGGTGCCGCCCGAGGCCACGGTGATGTCGCGCTTCATCAGGCCATCGGCGAGCGCCTGGGAGTTGGCGACGATCTGCTGGGCGTAGTCGGCGAACTCGGGTCGGCGAGCCTCGGCGAACGCGACCGCCTTGGCCGCCATGACGTGACCCATGGGGCCGCCGAGGACCATCGGACAGCCCTTGTCGACGAACTCGGCGTACTCCTCGGTGCACAGCACCAGACCGCCGCGGGGCCCCCGCAGCGACTTGTGGGTCGTGGAGGTGACGACGTGGGCGTGGGGCACCGGGTCGAAGTCGCCGGTGAGCACCTTGCCCGCCACCAGACCGGCGAAGTGCGCCATGTCGACCATGAAGGTGGCACCGACCTCGTCGGCGATCTCCCGCAGGATCCGGAAGTTGGGGTTCCGGGGATAGGCCGAGTAGCCCGCCACGAGGATCAGCGGCCGGAACTCCTGGGCCTGGGCCCGGATCGCGTCGTAGTCGAGCCGGCCCGTCTCGGCGTCGACGCCGTAGCTGCGCTGGTCGAACATCTTGCCGGAGATGTTGGGGCGGAAGCCGTGGGTGAGGTGACCGCCCGCGTCGAGGGACAGACCGAGTAGCCGCTGGTTGCCGAGGTCGCGGCGCAGCGTCTCCCAGTCGGCGTCGGACAGGTCGTTGACGTGCTTGAGGCCGAGCTCGTCGAGGCGGGGCGCTTCGACCCGCTTGGCGAGGATCGCCCAGAACGCCACGAGGTTGGCGTCGATGCCCGAGTGGGGCTGCACGTAGGCGTGGTCGGCGCCGAACAGCTCGCGGGCGTGCTCGGCGGCGATCCGTTCGACCTCGTCGACGACCTCACACCCGGCGTAGAACCGGTGCCCGGGGGTGCCCTCGGCGTACTTGTCCGACAGCCAGTTGCCCATGGCCAACAGGACCGCCGGGGAGGCGTAGTTCTCCGACGCGATGAGCTTCAGCTGGCGGCGCTGGTTCTCCAGCTCACCGGCGATGGCGGCGGCGATGCGGGGTTCGGACTGCTCGACGACGGAGAGAGCGGAACGAAAGGCATCGGTCTCAGGGGTGCTCACAGGAGGCCTCCAGGTGACGAGTTCGGGTGGCCCAGGCGCACGGCACGACACGAGACCACGGGAAACCGGGTTCGAGGCCGCTCCCCGGTGGTGATCCACCCGAGCGCCAGTCACGGCCTAGCGTCGAGCCTACCGCTAGGAGGGGGGCGACATGTATCCGGGAAACGTCGCACGCGAGCATCCAGACCGACCGGCGATCATCATGGCCGCATCGGGCGAGGTGGTCAGCTTTCGACAGCTCGACGAGGGCTCGAACCGACTCGCCCACCTGTTGCGCGACAGTGGGCTCTCACGAGGCGACCACCTCGCTCTGTTCATGGAGAACCATCCACGCTTCCTGGAGGTCGTGTGGGCGGCGTTGAGGTCGGGCCTCTATGTCACCGCGGTGAACAGCCACCTCACCGCGGAGGAGGCGGCGTACGTCATCGACGACTGCGAAGCCGAGGTGTTGGTCGCCTCGGCTGCCCTCGCACCGGTGGCCGGCGCACTCGGCCCCGACGCCACTCCACGGGTCCGACTGCGTCTGGCGGTCGACGGTGTCCTCGACAGCTACGAGCCCTACGAGACGGCGGTGAGCGGGTACCCGGCGACCCCGATCGACGACGAGAGCACCGGTGCCACGATGCTCTACTCCTCGGGCACCACCGGCCGACCCAAGGGTGTGCTGCGCCCGCTTCCCGACACCGTGCCCTCCGAGCCCGACGCCCGTCTCGCCGCGACCGCCACCACCTACGGGTTCCGAGACGGCATGGTCTATCTCTCGCCCGCTCCGCTCTACCACGCCGCCCCGCTCGCGTTCTGCGTGCTGACCCACCGCTTCGGTGGAACGGTGGTCGTGATGGAGCGGTTCGACCCCGCCCGTGCGCTGGAGCTGATCGAACAACACCGGGTGACGCACTCCCAGTGGGTCCCCACCATGTTCGTGCGGCTCCTGCGACTCCCCGACGAGAAGCGCCACGCCCACGACCTGTCCAGTCACGAGTTGGCGATCCACGCCGCTGCCCCCTGTCCGGTGCCGGTCAAGCGCCAGATGATCGAGTGGTGGGGCCCGATCCTCTACGAGTACTACGCCGGCACCGAGGGAAACGGCAGCACGGCCATCACGAGTGAGGAGTGGCTCGGCCACCCTGGCTCGGTCGGCCGGGCTCGGGTGGGAAGCGTCCACATCATCGGACCCGATGGGGAGGAGCTGCCCCCCGGCCAGGAGGGAGCCATCTACTTCTCGGGTGGGGGCTCCTTCGAGTACAAGGGCGACCCGGACAAGACCGAGGGCTCGCGCCTCCCCGGTGGCCTGTCGACGCTCGGCGACATCGGCTACCTCGACGAGGAGGGCTACCTGTACCTCACCGACCGCCAGGCGCACATGATCATCTCCGGCGGGGTGAACATCTATCCCCGCGAGATCGAGGACGTGCTGATCGCCCATCCCGCGGTCGCCGACGTCGCCGTGTTCGGGCTCCCCCACGACGAGTTCGGCGAGGAGGTGACCGCCGTCGTCGAACCCCTCGACGACCACGAGCCCACCGACGATCTGGCTCGGGAGCTGCTGGCGTTCTGTCGCGAGCACCTGGCGGGATTCAAGGTGCCCCGGCGTCTCGACTTCACCGACGACATGCCTCGGCTGCCCACCGGCAAGCTCTACAAGCGCAAGCTGAAGGACCGCTACCTCGACGGCGAACCCGAGCCCACCTGAGGCTGTCGCACCCCTGGTTCAGCTGCCTTCGGAGGCGAGCGCCAGGGCATCGTCCCAGCTCATCCCCTCCTCGAGCCGGGTACGCCACCGCTGGACGGCGGGCGGCCGGTTCATGCCGAAGGCGCCGACGAGCTGGCCGTCTCGGCCGATGAGGGCGACGAAGCGCCGGTCGGCGATGGACCCGTCGATCACCTGTACCTGGTCGTCGGGTCCGACTCTCCCGACGAGCTGGATCTTGCGGTCGTACTGGTCGGACCAGAAGTACGGCACGGGCTCGTAGACGAGGTCGACGCCGCCGTCGCCAGCGAGGAGGCGACGGGCGGCGTGTTGCCCCATCGACACCGCGTTGTCCCAGTGCTCGACCCGCATCGACTCACCGAACCGTCGATTGGGCCAGCGGGCGACGTCGCCGGCGGCGACCACGCCGGGAGCCGCCAGGGTGGTCTCGTCGCAGACGACGCCGTTGTCGATGGTGAGACCCGATCCGTCGAGCCATTCGGTGTTCGGCACGACGCCGATGCCCACCGCGACCAGGTCGGCCTCGACGGAGGAGCCGTCAGACAGGCGAACAGCCGAGATCGAGCCGTCGTCGGTGTCGAACCCGTCGACCCCCGCACCGAGACGCAGGTCGACGCCTTGGTCGGTGTGGACGTCGGCACAAACCTGGCCGAGCACCGGAGGCAGGACCCGGGCGAGTGGCCGGTCGAGGGCCTCGACGACGGTGACCTCGCAGCCGAGGCCACGGGCGGTGGCGGCCACCTCGGCTCCGATGAAGCCCGCTCCGACCACGACCAGGCGTCGTGGACCGACGCCGGTGGTCAGGGCCTCGCGCAGAGCCAGCGAGTCGTCGAGTGTTCGCAGGAGGTGGACCCCGAGAATCCCATCGGTGCCGGGCAGCGGACGAGGGCGAGCACCGCAGGCGAGGATCACGCCGTCAGCCTCGAGCTCCCCACCCCTCTCGAGGCTGAGGGCGAGACCCGAGGCGTCGAAGGAGACCGCTCGTTCATCGAGGCGCCACTCGATCCCGAGGTCGTCGCCGGACCGCTCGAGCACGATCGACTCGGGTTCGGCCTCGCCGGCCAGCACCTTCTTGGACAGCGGCGGCCGATCGTAGGGGCGACGACGCTCGTCGCCGATCAGCGTGATCGTGCCGTCGAAACCCTCCCGGCGCAGGGTCTGGGCGGCCCGGTAGCCGGCGAGGGAGGCGCCGACGATGGCGATGTAACGCACTGAGGCTCAGGGCTCGATCGAGATGGCCTGCTTGGGGCAACGGTCGACGGCTTCCTGCACCGTCGCCGCGTCGGCCTCGTCGATCTCCTCCTGGAGGATGTAGAGGAAGTCGTCGTCGCGGACCTCGAAGTACTTGGGAGCGACCTGCATGCACACGGCGTTGCTCTCACAGAGGTCGAAGTTCACTGCGATCTTGGCCATGACGGTCTCCTGGGTCGGCACAGATGTGACGTTCGCCATCATGGCAGTCCCAGTCGCACCGTGCGGCACCCGGGCCGAGACTCACCCGACCTGCTCGTCCAGCTTCTGTTCGTGCTTCTCGACCTCGTCGACCTCGTCGACGCCGGGCTCGTCCCCGTCCCCCTCGTCCCTCTCGAGCTCCTCGAGCTCCTCGCGGCAGTCGCTGAGGAGAAACGCGTCCACTCGTGCTCGGGCGGCGATGAAGTCGTCGCGGAGCCGGACCTCGAACTCGAGTGCCACCGCCTCGGGCGACAGCGGGGTGTGCTCCTCGAGCTCCTCGGCCGCGTCGCGCAACACGTCGACCTCCGCATCGACCTCGTCGGGCGCGAGCTCGGCCAGCCGACGCAGAACCGATGCGTCGGCTTCAGCCACTGGCTCGTTGGCCAACGCCAGGCGGCAGAAGGTGGCCTCGTCGGGGTTCTGGACGTCGTCGTTCGAGTCGCCACAACCACCAGCCAGAACCAGCACCACCAGCAGCGCGACGAACGTCGGACGACGGGGACAACGACTACTGGTCACGTCCGGAGCGTACCCACCACCACCCTCGACGAATCCGCATGCCCGACCCTTCCAACGCCGGGAACCGGGCCTAACCTGCTCACATGGACACCGGTCGGGCTGCGATTCTCGACCCCGAGCCCGTCGCTCCGGGTCATCTCGCAGAGCGCCCAACCCGGGCGGTCCTCGCCGGTTCGGTGGCGGCCGCTGTCGCCCTCGGGTTCAGCGAGCTGGTCGCCTCCCTCGGCGCATCTCTACCTTCGCTCGTGGTCGGAGTCGGCGGGTGGTTCATCGACCGTTCCCCCGGCGACGTCACCCGTGCGGCCATCGAGACGCTCGGAACAGCCAACAAGACCGTCCTCATCTGGACGATCGTCGTCGTGACGATCACCCTCGGTGGGGTGGTCGGACGAGTGTGGTGGCAGCGCCGGTCCCGGGCGGCAACGGCCTTCGGCGTCACCGCGATCGTCGGGGGTCTCGCCTCGGTCGGCGAACCCGGGGCAACCGCCGTCGGCGCCGCCGTCGTGGCCCTCGTCGCCGCCGCCTCGGGTGTCGGCACCTACCTGCTGCTGTGGTCGGCCGCCGACGGACGGCTCGGTCTCGAACCGGCCCGAACCATCGAATCCCCCACCGACCCCCATGCCTCACGGCGCAGCTTCCTCGGCTTCGCCGGCGCTGGCGCTGCCTTCGCCGGACTGTCCGCCGCCGGCGGCCGCTACGCGCTCGGTCGTTCCCCCACCGAGGTGGCGCGCGAGGCGATCGTCCTCCCCACGCTGCCGGCAGGTTCCACCTCCCCCCTGCCCGACACCGAACCCGGCATCGACGGCCTCTCCCCCCTCTACACCCCGAACGACGACTTCTTCCGGATCGACACCGCCCTTCGGGTTCCCCAGGTCGATCTCGACGGGTGGTCGATGACCATCGACGGCATGGTCGAGAACCCCCTCACCCTCACCTTCGACGACCTGCTGGCGATGGACCTGGTGGAGTCCGACGTGACCCTCGCCTGTGTGTCCAACCAGGTCGGCGGAAATCTCGTCGGCAACGCCCGGTGGCTCGGCGTGCCACTGGCCGAACTCCTCGAACGCGTCGGCGTCGACCCGGGGGCCGAGCAGGTCGTCGGCCACTCCGTCGACGGCTTCACCGCTGGCTTCCCCCTGGACGTGCTCGACGACGGTCGCCCGGCGCTGGTGGCCGTCGGCATGAACGGCGAGCCCCTACCCCTGCGGCACGGGTTTCCCGCCCGTCTCGTCGTCTCCGGGCTGTTCGGCTACGTGTCGGCCACCAAGTGGCTGAGCCGGATCGAGCTCGCTCCGTGGGAGGGCGTCAACGGCTACTGGATCCCACGTGGCTGGTCGAAGGAAGGCCCGGTCCACACCCAGACCCGCATCGACGTTCCCGCCGATCGCACCACTGTCGCTCCGGGCCGGATCGCGGTCGCCGGGGTCGCCTGGGCTCCGAGTCGGGGCGTCGCCCAGGTCGAGATGCGGGTGGACGATGGCCCCTGGACCGAGGTCGAGCTGTCCGAGGAGATCGGCGACCACGCCTGGCGCCAGTGGTGGACCGACTGGAACGCCGAAGAGGGCACGCACATCCTCGAGATCAGGTCCACCGACGGCACCGGCGAGACCCAAACCGAGACCATCCGCCCCCCGGCACCGTCGGGAGCGACCGGCTGGCACCGCATCCGCGTCCGAGTCGAGGCCTGAGCTCGCCTCTCAGGCGAGGGCGGCGGCGAGGTCGAGGAGGAGCTCGTCGTTGCCGGGAGATGCCATCAACCCGACACCGACGGGCAGGCCATCGAGCTGGAGCAGCGGGAGCGACACCTCGGGAACAGCGGCCACCGGCGCGATCGTGGAGAAGGACATGAGTCGGGAGCGGACCGTGGCCGCCTCGGTGTCGGGCAGGTCGAGACGGGGGGCCGGCCCCGGGGCGGAGGGCAGGACGAGAACGGTGTCGCCCCCGAGCAGGGCGTGCAGCGGCCCGACGAGCTCGAGTGCTGTCGTCTCGGCGGCGTCACGCTCGGCGTCGCTGACCTGGGAGGCTTCCTCCCAGCGGGGCGCGACCCGGGGACCGAACCTCGGGCGAAGTCGCTCGATCCATTCCCGGTTGGCCGCCCATGCATCGTGACGCTGGAGGGTGCGGAAGACGTCGGCCCATCGGTCCCCGTCACCGGGCCCCCAGAGTTCCACCGTCTCGACCCCTGCCTGGACGACCTGCTCGACACGCCGGAGCACCTCCTCCATCTCGGCGGCGAGGCCCCGATCTGCGGCGGCCAACAGGTCACGAGCCACGAGCACCCGGCTCGGCGCTCGACCACTCCGGCCGCTCGGCGGATCGAGCAGGACCGATCCGAGGGCGCGGGCCGCTGCGCCATCTCGGGTGAGCCACCCGACGGTGTCGAAGCGCGGAGCGAGCGGGAACACGCCGTCGACGGGGACCCGGCCGTGGGTGGGACGAAACCCGACGAGCCCGCAGTAGCTGGCAGGGACCCGCACGGATCCGGCCGTGTCGGTCCCGAGGGCGACGTCGCAGAGGCCGGCCGCAACCGCGACCGCTGACCCGCTCGAGGAACCACCGGGATCGAGGACCGGGTCGAGGGGGTGGACGGGGGTCCCGTAGTGGTCGTTCACGCCCGACAGGCCATAGGCGGTCTCCACCGTGTGAGCCTTGCCGACGCAGGTGGCTCCGGCGGCGAGCAGGCGCTCCACCGCCGTCGCGTGGACACGAGCCGGTTCGGCGGCGGCGAGCACATCGGGGTTCCCGGCGCCGGTGGGGTGGCCCGCCACGTCGAAGAGGTCCTTCGCGACGAAGGAGACGCCGTCGAGGGGTCCCGAACCACTGGGGGCGGCCAACTCGATGGGCCCGACGACGAGCGCTCGGTGGTGGTCGCTGCTCACCTCGCGCACGCTACCGGACCCGGCTCGACCCCACCCGGGGTGCGAACCGCGGCTCCTGCTGGTTCAATCGAGTCATGACCGTCCGAGCCCCCATGCGGCCCCCGAAGGCCAACGAACCGTGCTGGTGTGGGAGCGGCACCAAGTTCAAGCGCTGCCACGGCGACTCGTCGATGCGGATCCGTCCGGGCACCCAGAGTCCGATGCGTGAGGTTCCCGCCCACATCGAACGGCCGCCCTATGCCGAGTCGGGCCGGGCCACTCGCCGTCCCGAGCCGCGGGTGAAGAGCCCCGACGTGATCGAGCGGATGCGCCGCACCGGTCGCGCCGCCGCGAACGTGTTGGCCGAGACGGCGAGCCACATCCGCCCGGGGATCACCACCGACGAGCTCGATGCCATCGCCCACGACCTCTCGATCGCGGCGGACGCCTACCCCAGCCCCCTCAACTACCAGGGCTTCCCCAAGTCGTTGTGCACCTCGCTCAACGAGGTGATCTGCCACGGGATCCCCGACGACCGTCCGTTGCGCGACGGCGACATCGTGAACCTCGATGTGACGGTGTTTCGCGAAGGCGTCCACGGCGACACCGACGCCACCTTCCTCGTCGGCGACGTCGACCCCGAGTCACGCCGCCTCGTCCGGGTCACCCGCGAATCGATGGAGAAGGGAATCGAGGCGGTCCGCCCGGGTCGTCCGATCTCCGACATCGGCCAGGCCATCCAGGAGCACGCCGAGGCAGCGGGCTACGGCGTGGTCCGGGATTTCATCGGTCACGGAATCGGCGAGCAGTTCCACACCGACCTGCAGATCCCGCACTACTACACGCCCCATGCCTCCACGATCATGGAGCCGGGCATGACCTTCACCATCGAGCCGATGATCACGATGGGGTCCTACCGCTTCAACCTGTGGCCCGACGGATGGACCGCGGTCACCACCGACGGCCTGCGCACGGCCCAGTTCGAGCACACCATCCTCGTCACCGACGACGGCGTCGAGATCCTCACCCTCCCCGGCTGAGCTATCGCCCGATCGGCGGTCAGTCGAGGTTGCGCAGGCGGGGGACGAACAGGAACGCCCCCATGGCGAGAGCGACGAGGGCGAGCGACGTGGCCCCGAGCGCGAACCGGGGTCCGGCGACGGCGGCGAGGATGCCGACGAGGAACGCGCCGAGCTGGGACAGGTTGAACTGCAGCATGTAGACGCTCATGACCCGCCCCCGGTAGGCATCCTCGACATAGGACTGGACGAGCACGTTCGACAGCGACTGGCGGGCGGCCTGTCCGAGGCCCATGAGCAGGAAGAACCCGGCCATCATCATCACGCTGGTCGAGATGGCGAAGGCGAAGAAGAGCATGAGGCCCTGGAAGGCCGAACCGAGCAGGAACATGGCGCCCCGCCGTTCGGGTCTGAGGTTGGCGACCACGAGCGAGCCGACGAGCGACCCGACGCCGCTGATGGACAGCAGGATCCCCTGGGCGTCGGCGCCCGCGTCGAGGACGTCCTGGACGAAGCCGCCGAGCAGGAACATGTAGGGCATGGCGGTGATGACCACCAGCACGTTGATGCCGATCAGGGGCCCGATGACCGGGCTGTGGACGATGTAGTCCACCCCGTCGCGGATGTTGCGCAGCGCCGCCCGAGCCTCGCCCCGGATGCTGCCCGCCGACACCGTCTCGCGGTAGACCTCGGGCACCCGGATGAGGAAGAGTCCGGCGAAGAGGTAGAGCCCGGCCATCAGGAAGTAGACCCACGCCGCGCCGAGGCCTTCGAAGATGAACCCGCCGAGCGCCGGAGCGATGAGCCGCATGGAGTTCATGCCCGAGGCGTTCAGCGCCACCGCGTTCATGAGCTGATCCTTCGGCACCAGCGAGGGGAGCATCGCCTGGCGCGACGGCATCATCAGCGCCATCGAGGTGCCCTGGACCACGGCGGTGACGAGGAGCAGTTCGAAGGTCAACGCGTCGACGAACAGCAGGAACCCCACGGCCAGGGCGTTCGTGGCGTTGACGACCTGGCCGATCTGGATCACCAGCTTGCGGCGAGCGACCCGGTCGGCGATCGCCCCGCCGACCAGGGCAAGGGCGATCCCCGGCACGGCACTGGCGAGAGCGATGGTGCCGACCGCGGCGTAGGACCCGGTGAGCAGGAACGCCAGGTACGACCGGACGACCATCTGCATGTTCTGGGACGCCATCTGGCCGAGCATCGACAAGAAGAAGTCCCGGAACTCGGGAATCCGCAGCGACTGGAACGTGCGGGCGGCGGTGCGCCGACCTCGCCCACCGGTGGCCGGGGTCGGCGCGGGGGCCGGAGCGTCGGTCTTGGTGGAGTCGGTGTCGATGGTTCCAGAGTCTAACTAGTTCACCCGGTGAAACTCACCCTTCGGGCAGATCAGCCATCTCGGCCAACGCCCGGGCGGCGGCGGCGAGCAACGGTTGAGCGAGGCACGCTCCGGTTCCCTCACCCAACCGGAGGTCGAGGTCGAGGAGCGGAACCAGACCGAGATGGTCAAGAGCCACGGTGGCCGCCGGCTCCCCCGAGCGGTGACCGGCAATGGCCCGGTCGGCGACCCCCGGGACGAGATTCTCTGCCGCGCACAGCGCGGCCAGGGCGATGACCCCGTCGATCACGAACGGCACACGTCGGTGGGCCGCCTCGATGTAGTAGCCGGCCAAGGCCGCGATCTCGAGACCCCCGACCTCGGCGAGCAGCGCCATCGGCTCGTCGATGTGGCGAGCCCGTTCCAGCGCGGCCGCGACGAGCGAGCGCTTGTGGTCGATCCCACCCGCGGGCACACCGGCACCCGCGCCGGTCACCGCCGAGGCATCGCCGCCGGTGATCGCCCCGATCACTGCGGCGGCGGCGGTGGTGTTGCCGATGCCCATCTCGCCGCCGATGAGGCAGTCGTGGCCGTCGTCGACGAGCTCGGCGGCGATCGTGGAGCCGACCGCCACCGCCGCAGCTGCCTCGTCTCGGCTCATCGCGGGGCCGGTGGAGAGGTCGGCCGTGCCGGGTCGGACCCGATGGAGGCGGATCCCCTCGGACGGCTCGTAGGGGGTGGCGATGCCCACGTCGACCACGACGGTCGGTGCGCCGATGGAGCGAGCGAAGGCGTTCACCGCGGCCGACCCCGCGGCCATGGTCTGAGCCATGGCGACGGTGATCTCGACCGGCCAGGCGCTCGCACCCGACGCGACGACTCCGTGGTCGGCAGCGAACACGGCCACCGCGGGGCGGTTCGGCGCCGACGGTGGGCACTGGCCGGTGATGCCCGCCAGCTGGACGGCGATGCCTTCGAGCCGTCCCAAGGAGCCGGGGGGCTTGGCCCGGGTCTCCCAACGAGCACGGGCCTCGGCCATGGCGTCGAGGTCGAGCGGATCGACGGTGGGGAGGGCATCGGTCGTGGCGTTCATCGTGTACTCCGGGTCGGGGTCATCTGGCGGACGGAACGGGATGCGAGCGCGGCGAGACCGCCGGCGATGAGAGCACCCGCGAGGGCGCGCTCGACGTGGTCGGCGAGCGTGACCGCCCGCGCTATGTCGGCCGGCCCGGGTCGTGGGCCGGACCCGAGAGCGGGACGAGACTCCGAGCGGTCTCCGTAGCGGAGCGGCCCCCCCAGCTCGACGCCCAGCGCGGCGGCGAAGGCGGCCTCCGCCACTCCCGCGTTGGGCGACGGATGGGCGGGAGCGTCGCGGCGGACCACGTCGAGCACGTGACGGGCCCGCCCGGGTCGAACGGCGGCGACGAGGGCCGCACAGGTCCGGGCCGGCACGAGATTGGCCGCGTCGTCGAGCCGGGCCGACGCCCATCCGAACCGTTCGTAGCGAGAGCTGCGGTGGCCCACCATGGCGTCCATGGTGTTGATGGCGCGGTAGGCCCATGCCCCCGAAGCACCACCGAGGAGGCCCCAGAGAGCCGGTGCGACCACGGCATCGACGGAGTTCTCGGCCACCGATTCGATCACGGCGGCGGCGACACCCGACTCGTCGAGACCGGCGGGGTCCCGCCCGACGAGCGCAGGAAGCTGGCGGCGGGCACCCTCGAGGTCGCCACGAGCGAGGGTCGAGCCGATGCGAGAAGCCGTGGCCCGCAGTTCGCGTCCGGCACAGGAGAGGGCCACCGCGGCCGCGGTCGATCGGGCACACCGCCCCATGACGATGCCCGTGGTCACCCCGGCGGCCGTGTAGAGCACTCCCGTGCCACGGTCGTCGGCCCAGACCTGCTGTTCGATGGTCCCCATCAGCCGACCGAACCCCGCGACCGGGTGGACCTCACTCGGCGGTTCGCCGAACGCACGGTCGGCGACCAGGCCGGCGGCGACGGCCACGGCCCGTCCGGGGAGGCTCATGGTCGGACCGCCAGGACGACGAGGCCGACGGTCTCGGGCACGAGGATGGCGGCGCCGAGGACGTCGCCGGTGTAGCCGCCGAGCCGACGCACCGACCAGGCGACGATGAGCATTGCCGTGGCGACGCACGCGAGCACCGCCGTCGCTCCCCGGGCGCCGTCGGCCACGGTGGCGAGGGCCAGAGCGGGAAGGAGGAACACGGCCGGCCAACGGGGCGCACCCTCGATGAGGACCTGGGCCAGCCCGCCCGGGCGGGCGTAGGCGACCAGGGCGGGCACCACGGCGACGACGGTGCGGCTCGCCACCCACAGCGCCACGATGACCAGCACCTCGAGGGTCGGATCGGTGAAGGCGGCCCACCGGGTGAGGAGCACGACGATGACCGTGACCAGGGCGAATGCCCCGACGGTGGGGTCGGCCATCACCTCGAGACGGCGGGTCCGCTCCATGTGGGGCAACAGACCGTCGGCGGTGTCGGCGGTGCCGTCGAGGTGCAGCGCCCCCGTCACGACGAGGTCGACGGCGAGGACGAGCGCAGCGGCCAGGGCAGGGGTCCACCAGCGGTGGGTGCCGTCGTGAGCGAGAGCGACGACCGCGCCGATCAGGAGTCCGACCGCGGGGAACCAGACGAGCGAACGGGCATCGGGCGCCCGCCCCCGACCGAGGATCGTGAGGAAGGACAAGGCAGCGATCACCGGGGGTCCCAACGATCGAGGTCGATCACGCGTCCGGCCACCACCAGAAGTGCCCGGTCGGCGAGCTCAGCAACGGCCTGGTTGAGCGAACCGAGGGCGTCGACATAGCGTCGGCCGAGCTCGGTCGGCGGGTGGACGGCGAGCCCGACCTCCTCGGAGACGACGACGGTCGGCGCCCGGCGGGCTCGGAGGGCGGCCAGGAGAGGGATGTGATCGGGTGCCAGGTCGGGGTCGAGGGTGATCCACGTCCCGAGCGAGTCGACGAGGACGACACCCGGGGACCCCTCGAGGTGGCGGACCAGATCTGCAGCAGAACCGCATTCGAGGGTGGCCCAGTTGTCGGGTCGTAGGGCCTGGTGGGCGGCGATCCGGGCTCGGTGGTCGGCGTCGGTCGGATCGAGCCGGGCCGTGGCGATGTAGGTGACCCCAGCGGCCTGCCCCCCGCTGGCGGCCGCCGAGGTGGCGATGTCCTCGGCGATCCGAGACTTGCCCGAACGGGTCCCCCCGAGCACGAGGGTGATCACCGGTCAGCCCCTGGGCGCGCTCCGGCCGCCACGGCACCGTGGACCGCGACCGCCAGGCGAGAGCCCCAGGTCGAGCGGGGGCCGGCGAAGTCCTCGACGGGCCCGTCTGCCGGCCAGGTGATCACCACCGCGTCACTGGCCGTTCCGGTGCCGGGGACCCCCGCCTCGAGAAGTGCCTGGGTCTTGGCCTCGGTGAGGGTGATCACCGCGTTGACCGCGGCGGCCTCGGTGAGGGCGACCGGCATCTGGGCGACGATGTTGATCGTTCCCGGGTGCCAGGGAGTGAAGCCGCCAGCGGGGTCGGCCGCCCACGTCGGTTTGGTGATGCCCACGGTGGCGTCCACCGCCACTCCCTCGCGGCGTTCGGCCCGGACTCGTCCGACCTTCGCGGCGGTGAACAGGACCACGCCGTCGCCATTCAGCCCCAGCTCCTCCACGATCTCGGCGGCATGATCCTCGAGGTCGACCCGGACGTAGTCGAGCTCGACCCCGACATTGAGCACCCAGCGAACCCGACGGCGACCGCCACCGACCGGAGCCGAGCTGACGACCTCGACCGGAGCGGGCCACTCCCAACACAGGGCACCTCGCGGCGCACTGGAGGGATGGTGGAGACAGGCGGCGGCGATCACCATCCGGGCCCCTCCCCCGGGCGGGCGGCACCCGCTGCGACTGCGGTGAGACGATCCAGATCGAGGTGATCTCCCAGCCAGTCGGCCAACCGGTCGTGGTGATCGTCGAGCGCGTCGGCGTACCGACGGGGAGCCGGCCGGTAGAGACGGCCCCGCCGCCGGGCGACCTCGGCGAGCAGAGACGCCCGCCACCCGTCGCCGTCGAGGACACCGTGGAGGCTGGTTCCCCGCACCCGTCCGGTCGGGCCGACCGCTCCCTCCGGCCCGTCATCGAGGTGGACCCACGGACGGGTCGACTCGGTGGGACGCCCCAGGCGCATCTGATAGCCCTCGACCGGGAAGTCACCGATCATGCCGCTCGATCGGCACAGGATCTTGGGAGCGGAGAACGTGGTGTCGACGTCGAGGTGGCCGAGCCCCTCCACCATGCCGACGCGGGACTCGATCGGGTCGTCGATGCACCGTCCGAGCATCTGGTAGCCGGCACAGATCCCGAGGACGTCGGGGCCAGCCGGATCGTCGATGGCCTGGCGCAGAGACCGATCGAACGCCTGCTGACGTAACCAGCGGAGGTCGTCGACGGTGGCGCGGCTACCGGGGAGGACGATCAGGTCGGCTCCGGTGAGATCGGAGGGACGGCGCGCCCACCTCAACTCGACGTCGGGTTCGATCCGAAGCGGGTCGAGGTCGGAGGGGTTGGCGACCCGCGGGAGACGCACCACCATCACGCGGACGGGTCGCTGAGCGGTCGCCTCGGAGCGGGACCCGCTGTCGATCGCATCGAGGTCGAGAGAGTCCTCGACCCCGAGCATCGGTTCGTCCCCCAGGTGGGGCAGGACTCCGAGCACCGGGACACCGTTGCGGGCTTCGAGGTCGGCGATACCGGAGGCGAGCAGCTCCGGGTCACCCCGGAACCGGTTGAACACCACTCCGGCGACCTGGGCCCGTAGGGCGTCGGGGAGAAGGTCGAGCGTGCCGTGGGCCGACGCGAACGCCCCACCCCTGTCGATGTCGACGACGAGGATGGCGGGAATCCCAGCGGCCGCCGCGAGGGGGAGGTTCACCAGGTCGCGGTGCAACAGGTTGATCTCGGCGGCTCCTCCGGCACCCTCGGCGACGACCCACGAGTGGTCGGTCCGCAGCGAGTCGAGCGCCTCGAGGACCACCGGCCGCAGCTCGGTGGCGGTCCGCCCGTAGTCCCGTGCGTCGGTGGTGGTCACCTCCTCGCCGAGCACCACGAGGTGGCTGCGCCGGTCCGAGGAGGGCTTGAGGAGCACCGGGTTCATCCGTCGATCGGTGTCGATACCGGCCGCGTGGGCCTGGGTGGCCTGGGCCCGGGCGATCTCGCCACCGTCGGGGGTCACCGCCGCGTGGTTGGACATGTTCTGGGCCTTGAACGGAGCGACGCCGCGACCCTGGCGACGCCAGGCCCGGCACAACGCGGCGGCGACGGTCGACTTCCCCGCCCCGGAGGTGGCACCCACGATGAGGAGCGCTCCCGACCCGCTCACGACCGGGTGAGCCCGCCGGGAGCGAAGGTGGATCGTCGAGGTGTGGTGTTCGGCATGGAGGGCTCCCGGGCGGTCGAGGAGGTGCTCGATCGGCAGGGCAGCCGGCCGAACCCACCCCAGGCCCTCGAGGGTCGTGGTTCGTTGCGGTTCGTAGCTCGACCGGGCTCGCCGACCCAGGGGCCGGACCACCGTTGCGGGACAGCGCCGGGTTCTCACCGGACTTCGTCTCCGAACCGGCGGTCAGTCTGGCACACCATCCGGGGAGGAGCGGTCGAGGAACTCGGCGACGACGAGCCCAGGCGAGCGGCCGTCGGTACGCGCGAAGTGCGTACCGGCCGCCTCGGCCGCGCCCGCATCGACATCGGCGTCACCGACGAAGAGTGTGGCCGAGGGCTCGACGCCGAGGCGACGCATGGCCAGACGCAGCCCTCGGGGATCGGGCTTGGCCGCACCCACGTCGACCGAGGTGACCACGACCTC
>SKKL01000304.1 GCA_007121465.1 Acidimicrobiales bacterium
CTGGAGGCCGACCACATTCGGGTCGGACGTCTCGATCCCGAGACCCTGCGCCGAGCCGGGGAGTCGATGACCGCGGCTTACCGGTGCGGCCCCGAGGTCACCCGGTGGTGGGAGGAGCAGCTCGGACCGCGTGGAGCACGAACTCGGTGACGGCGCTCGCCACCTCGCTGGCATCGCGCTCACCGTTGGCGACCGGCAGCCGTTCGGCACCGATGAGGTTCGAGATGAAGCGGGCGGTCTCCTCCACGTCGAGCTCCCGGAACTCGCCGCCGGCGATGCCTCGATCGAGGATCTCACGGTGGAGCTGGGACACCGGTGCCAGGTGGCGGCGTAGCCCGGCCACCCCGGATGGGCCGAGTTGGCCGATCAGGTCGTGGCTGGCCACGTCGTTGCGGGCGAACTCACCGATCTGCGAGGCGATGTAGCGGGCCATGGCCGAGGTGGCACTCGGGGCATCGGCGACCTCAGAGCGGACCCGTTCGACGAGCGCCCGCACATCGCGATCGAGCAGGGCGAGCAGTAGCGCTTCCTTGTCCGTGAAGTAGTTGTAGACCGTGGTGCGGGAGACCCCCGCGCCGGCGGCCACCTGGGCCAGGGTCACCGCTCCGTACCCGCGCTCGGAGATGAGGCGGTGGAACGACGCAAGGATGGCATCACTCTGATGGAGGCGATGGTCGGCGAGGTTGTCGGCGCTGATGCGGGGCATGTGGTCGCGTCGGATTGTCGGCGAGCGGGTTGTTTTTACGACGCAGCGTCATAATACTGCTCGATGATGCGACTCGCCCTCCGAGAGATGCGCCGGGCCAAGCTCCGATTCGGCTTCCTGTCGGGGGCCGTCGGACTGCTGGTGTTCCTCATCTTGTTCCAACAGACCTTGCTCGGCACACTTCTCGGCTACTTCACCGGAGCTCTCGAGAACCAGTCGGGTGAGGTGGTGGTCTACAACGAGGAGGCTCGCCAGAACCTCTCGGGCTCGCTCGTCAGCTTCGACCAGATCGAGGCCATCGCCGAGGTCGAGGGGGTCGCCGAGGTAGGGCCACTCGGTCAGGGGACCTTCACCGTCGTCGCCGGCGGTGAGGAGCAGGAGGCGGCCGTCTGGGGCTACCAGCTCGATGGACCCGGCGAGCCGACGACCCTCGTCGAGGGGCGCCTCCCCGAGGCCGACCGCGAGGCGGTGGCGAGCTCGATCGACGCAGCGGCGGGCTTCGACATCGGCGACGAGGTGGCGGTGGCGGGCACCGACGTCACGATCACCGTGGTCGGGCTCGCCTCGGACATCCGGTTCAGCGTCCAGCCGGTGCTGTTCGTCACCTACGAGACGTGGGAGACCACCGCCGAGGCCGTCAACCCCGATGCCCCTCTCTTCCTCCCCTCGGCGGCCTTGGTCCACACCGTCGACGGTGTCGACGCCGTCGATCTGGCGACCCTCATCACCCGTGAGGTCGACGGTGTCGAGGCTCTCGATCGCGCCGCCGCCGTCGACTCGCTCCCTGGCGTCGAAGCGGTCAGCCAGTCGTTCGCGCTCATCCTGCTGCTCGCTTTCATCGTCGTGACCCTCGTCGTCGGCTTCTTCTTCCTCATCATCACGGTCCAGAAGCTGCCCGCTCTCGGCCTTCTCAAGGCCCTCGGTCAGTCGACATCCAGCCTGGTGTTGTCGGTGAGCCTCCAAGTACTGACCGTGTGCGTGGGGGGCGTCGTCATCGGAGCCCTGCTCCTCGTCGGAGCCGGTCAGGCCTCGGGCGACTCGTTCCCCATCAGCGCCGACCCGGGCCTCATCGTCACCACCGGTTCCATCGTCGTCGGCCTCGCCCTGTTGGCGTCCATCGGGTCGTTGCGCCGGGTCGCCCGTCTCGATGCCACCACGGTGGTCGGTCGCCAGAACCTGGGAGGTCTCGAGTGAGGATCGCCGTGCGCGAACTGCTGCGTCGACCCGGTCGGTTCGCGGTCGCCGGATCGGCCCTCACCCTCCTCGTCGTTCTTCTCCTCCTCCTCGGAGGTCTGCTCGACGGGCTGTACCTCGGATCGACCGGGCTCTTCCGTCAGCAGGAGTCCCAGCTCGTCGCCTACTCCGCCGACTCACGCGACGCGATCCTCCGCTCCCGGCTCGACGAGGATCTCCGCTCGGAGATCGACGGGGTCGACGGGGTCGAGGCCACATACGGCGTGGGTGTGACACTGGTCGGGTTCCGGGTCGACGGTGGGGACGAGATGGGCGACGCCACCGTCATCGGCTACGAGGGCGCGATCTCAGGGGTGCCCGAACCGCCCGAGCCCGGCGAGGCTTATGCCGACCGGCGCCTCGAAGCCGAGGGGGTCGAGGTGGGCGACACACTCGAGCTCGGACCCGAACGGGTCCCGGTCACCGTCGTCGACTGGGTGGACGACGTGGCGTACCTGCTCCAGGGCGGACTACTCGTCGAGCCCGACACATGGCGAGAGGTGCTGGCCAGCGCCCGGCCCGACGCCTCGCTTCCCGACGGCACCTTCCAGATGATCGCGGTCGGCACCGACGCCGACGCCGATCCCGAGCAGGTGGCCGCCGCCATCGATGACGCGACGGGTGGGGCGACCTCCACTCTCACCATCGATGATGCCATCGCCGCCCTGCCGGGGGTCGACGAGCAGACGAGCACCTTCAACCAGATCATCACGGTCACCTTCGTCATCGCCGGCCTGGTCGTCGCGCTGTTCTTCGCCTTCGTCACCGTCGAGCGCACTGCCCAGTACGGGGTGCTCAAGGCCATCGGCTCCTCGTCGGGCCAGATCCTCGCCGGCCTCGTCACCCAGGCCGTCGTCGTGACCGCCGGCGCCTTCGCTCTCGGCGGCGTGATCGCCCTCGGGCTCGCACGCATCGTTCCGCCGGGCATTCCCCTCGTCCTCGAGCCCTCCCGCGCCCTCTTCGTGGCCATCGGAATGCTCGTGACCGCCGTCCTCGGCGGTTCACTCACCCTCCGCAGGGTGATCCGCATCGACCCCGCCTCCGCCATCAGCTGACCTCGAAGGATCTGCCATGCCTGCTCTCGAGATGACCGACGTGCGCAAGACCTACCGCTCGGGCGACACCGAGGTCATGGCCCTGGATCGCGCCAGCCTCACCCTCGGCGATGACGAGATCCTCGCGCTCGTCGGGCCGTCGGGATCCGGCAAGACCACCCTGTTGTCGATCGCGGGTGGGCTGCTCACCCCGAGCGACGGATCGGTCGTCGTCGGTGGTGAGGAGATCTCCTCCCTCGACGCCAAGGCCCTCACTCGGTTCCGTCGCGACAAGGTCGGCTTCGTCTTCCAGTCGGTCAACCTGGTCCCGTTCCTGACCGCCCGCGAGAACCTCCTCGTGGTCGCCGAGATGGGCCGTCGCGACGCCAAGGAGTCTCGGCAGCGGGCCGACACGTTGCTCGACGAACTCGACCTCGGCGACCGAGGCGGAAACCTGCCCAACCAGCTGTCGGGCGGTGAGCGACAACGGGTCGCCATCGGACGGGCCCTCATGAACGAGCCGGCCCTGGTGCTCATCGACGAACCCACCTCGGCTCTCGACACCAAGCTCGGTGAGCAGGTGATGGAGCTGATCACCAACGAGGTCAAGAGCCGGTCGACGGCGGCGATCATCGTCACCCACGACACCCGCATGACCCACTACGCCGATCGCAGCGTCGAGATCAGCGACGGGGTCCTCGCCGCCTGAGGTCCGATACCCTCGGACCGAACGACAAGGGATCAGGGGAGGGGACGACACGTGGGGTGGAACTTCGGCGACGTTTACGAGGCGGTGGCCCAGGGGGTGCCTGACGCGCCGGCCCAGATCCACGGCGACATCGTCCGCACCTGGGGTGAGTTCGACCGACGGGCCAACGCCCTGGCGGAGGACCTGATCGATGCCGGTCTCCAGAAGCAGTCCAAGGTGGGGATCTACCTCTACAACGGTCCCGACTACTTCGAGATCGTCCAGGCCGCGTTCAAGGGGGCGTTCGCCCCGTTCAACACGAACTACCGCTATGGGCCCGACGAAGTGGCCTACCTGTTCGACAACGCCGACGCCGAGGCCGTCGTCTTCCACACGAGCTTCGCCGATCTCATCGACCAGATCCGGGGGCGTCTCCCCCTGGTGCGACGCTGGTACGCCATCGACGACACCGGTTCGGGTATCCCCGACTGGGCCGTCGACCATCAGGCTCTGGTGTCGCCGGGGGCCGACCGGGTGATGCCGCCCTGGGGTCGCAGCGGCGACGACGTCCTCATGCTCTACACCGGCGGCACCACCGGTATGCCGAAGGGCGTCATGTGGCGCCAGGACGATCTGTTCACCGCGCTCGGGCGAGGCGGGAACGCCCTCGTCGGTGCCCCTCCGGCCGAGACCCTCGACGACATCACCGAGCGAGCCGCTGCGGGCGCCTCGCTGCTCGTCGCCTGCCCGATGATGCACGGAACCGGCCAGTTCACCGCCTTCGGCATGATGCAGACCGGGGGTGCGGTCGTGGCGCTGCCGAGCCGCCGCTTCGACCCCGCCGAACTGTGGCGGGTGGTCGACGAGCGATCGGTCAACGTGCTCGCCATCGTCGGGGACGCCTTCGCCAAGCCCATGCTGGCCGAGCTCGACGCCAACCGGGATGCCTATGACCTGTCCAGTGTGCTCGCCATGATCTCGTCGGGGGTCATGTGGAGCCAGGAGGTCAAGAACGGCCTCATCGGCCATCTTCCCCAGGTCATCCTGTCGGACAACTTCTCGTCGTCGGAAGCGCTGGGGATGGGGACCTCTGTTTCGCGCGCCGGAGCCACCGAGTCGACCGCCCGGTTCAAGGTCGGTGCTCGCTGCAAGGTCTTCACCGAGGACGGGCGCGAGGTCGAAGCCGGCTCGGGTGAAGCGGGGATGGTCGCAGTGGGCGGTCCACAACCTGTCGGCTACTACAAGGACGAAGCGAAGACCGAGTCCACGTTCCGCACCGTCGACGGGGTGCGCTACTCCATCCCCGGCGACTGGGCGACGGTCAACGAGGACGGCACGCTCAACCTGCTCGGGCGTGGTTCGGTGTGCATCAACACCGGCGGGGAGAAGGTCTTCCCCGAAGAGGTCGAGGAGGCTCTCAAGCGTCACCCCACGGTGAACGACGCGGTATGTGTGGCGGTGCCCGACGAGCGCTTCGGCGAAGCGATCTGCGCGGTGGTCGAACCCGTCCCCGGAGCCGAGCCGACCCTCGACGAGCTCGCCGGCCATGTGAGGACCGGACTCGCCTCCTACAAGGCGCCCCGGCATCTCGTGGTGGTCGAGACGATCGGTCGGGCCGTCAACGGCAAGGTCGACTACAAGGGCCTCACCGCTCATGCCCGCGGGGCGGTCGGGGCCGACACCTGATCCTCCTTGACGTCGGAGGCGCCACCCGCGAGTCTGGAGGGTGCATCAAGAGCGGCCCGGCTGTGCCGGGCTCGGCAACCTGGGACTGGACGCCCAAGGTGCCTCCCACCTCGGTGGGGATGTGGTCGAGGCTCACTCGGCAACGAAGCGTCCGGGCACTCCGCCCGTTCACCGGCACCTCAGGCGTCCATCCCGGCGAGTCCGCTCGCGAGCATTCGCCGACTCGATGGAGGACCATGGGATGGACAGGCACACGCCGCTACGCTCACGGCGTCCGCGCCCGCACCCGCGGTCAGGAGACCACCCCACGATGACCGCCGACGCGTCCTCGGTGCCGACCGTGCCCGCGCCGCCCTCGCCTGACGGGCTGGCCCGCTCGGGTCGGCCCACGTCCCACCCCAGCCGACTCCCCGTCACCGGCGCGTGGCGACCCGGTGATCCGGTGGGGCGGCGGAAGTTCGTCCACGTGCCCGCCGACCGCCCCTTCGCGCTCGAGGGCGGCGGAGTCCTCCACGGTCTCGACATCGCCTTTGAGACCTGGGGTGAACTGGATGCAGATGCCGCCAATGCCGTGCTGGTGTGTCACGCCCTCACGGGCGACTCCCATGTCGCCGGGCCGTCCGGCCACGGCCATCACGTCGAAGGCTGGTGGGACGATCTGGTCGGTCCGGGCAAGGCGATCGACACCGACCGGTGGTTCGTCGTCTGTGTCAACGTGCTCGGCGGATGCCAGGGGACCACGGGTCCCGCCTCGGGTGATCCGGCCACCGGGTCCCCCTATGCGGCTCGGTTCCCGGTCGTCACGGTCCGCGACATGGTCCGGTCCCAGGCCCTCGTCGCCACCGACCTCGGGATCGACCGCTGGCACACGGTGATCGGCGGTTCGATGGGAGGCATGCAGGCACTCGAGTGGGGGGTGATGTATCCCGAGCGGGTGGGTGCGGTCGCCGCGCTGGCCACCTCGGTCTCGGCCAGCGCGCAACAGATCGCCTGGAGCCACGTCGGGCGCCTGGCGGTCGCCAACGACCCGTGCTGGCGTGACGGTGACTACTACGCCGCCGAGCCCGGCGACGGCCCCCACCAGGGGCTCTCGCTCGCCCGTCAGATCGCCCAGATCCACTATCGGAGCGAACCGGTGTTCCAGGACCGCTTCGACCGTCGCAGCGTGGAGCCGGTCGACCGACTCTCGCTGTGGGACCGGTTCCAGGTGGAGAGCTATCTCGACTACCACGGCGAGAAGCTCGTCCGGCGGTTCGACGCCAACTCCTATCTGCTGTTGAACAAGGCGATGGACCTCCACGACCTCGGACGAAAGCGGGGGAGCGTGGATCAAGCTCTCGATCGGATCGCGGGCCCGGTCCTCACTCTCGCCATCGACTCCGACACCTTGTATCCGCCGTATCAGCAGGAGCTGTTGCGTGACGAGCTGGCCCGCAGGGGCCGGCTGTTCGAGCACGTGACGGTCACGAGCGCCCACGGGCACGACGGTTTCCTGCTCGAGCCCCACCAGGTCGGGCCCCCTCTCACCGCCCTTCTCGACAGGACCCCCACCGATGGATGACCGACTGCACGCCGAGACCCGCGCCATCCGTCTGGGACGCGACGACAACGACACCGCGCTCGCACCGATCCTGTGGGCCACCACCACCTTCGTGACCCCCACCGTCGAGGACGGACGGCGCATGGCCACCGTCGCCGGGGCTCCCCGCTTCTACACGCGCTACGGCAACCCCACGGTGTCCGCGTTCGAGCAGGCCATCGCCGATCTCGAGGGCGCCGAATCGGCCCGGGCCTTCGCCTCGGGAATGGGAGCGGTGTCAGCGGTGATCCTGGGATTGTGCTCCACCGGTGACCACATCGTCGCCCAACGCCAGCTCTATGCGGGGACCCAGATGCTGCTGCAGTCGGCCTGTCCCCGCTTCGGCATCGACGTCACCTTCGTCGACGCCACCGAACCGGGAGCGTTCGCTGCGGCGGTTCGACCCGGCAAGACGGTGCTCGTCTTCGCCGAGAGTCCGGCCAACCCCCAGCTCGACCTGGTCGACCTCGACGCGCTCGGCGCCATCGCCGGGCCGATGACCGTCGTCGACTCCACCTTCGCCACCCCGCTCGGCCAGCGGCCGCTCGAACACGGCGTCGATCTGGTGATCCACTCGGCGACCAAGGCGATCGGCGGCCACAACGACGCCAGCCTCGGCGTGGTCGCCGGCAGCGAGGAGCTGTTGACCTGGCTGTGGCAGTTCGCGGTGCTCCAGGGCGCCAACGCGTCGCCGTTCGACGCCATGAACGGGCTACGGGGCCTGCGCACGCTCGGGGTGCGCTTCGAGCGGCAGTGTCGCACCGCCCACCGCCTCGCCGAGGTGCTCGAATCCCACCCCAAGGTGGCGAACGTCCGCTATCCGGGGCTGGAGTCACACCCCCAACACGAGCTCGCCGTGCGCCAGCTCGACCACTTCGGCGGTCTGGTCACCTTCGACCTCGTCGGCGGCTACGAGGCGGGGTGCGTGTTCGTGGAGACCACCGAGCTCTGCCAGCTGGCCACGTCGCTCGGGGGGCCCGAAACCCTCGTCACCCACCCGGCCTCCACCACCCATGTGGGCCTCAGCCCCGATGAGTTGGCGTCTGCGTGCATCGGACCGGGCACCGTGCGGCTGTCTGCCGGCCTCGAACACGTCGATGACCTGGAGGCCGACATCCTCGCCGCCCTCGATCGCATCTCCCCCTGACCGGGCCCAGCGCCTCGTGCCCTGACGCCTCTTACCTGCTGCCTCCCCCGGTGGAGACGCGCTCAGGCCGGTTGGCTCGACCGGCGGAAGGTGCGGCGGTAGGCACTCGGCGTGGTGGCAGCCGCCCGCTGGAAGTGCTGGCGGAGGGTGGCCGCTGAACCGAAGCCGCACTCGGTGGCGATGCGGTCGAGGCCGAGGTCGGTGGTCTCGAGGAGTTCCTGGGCATGGTGTACCCGCTGGCGGATCAGCCACTGGAGGGGGGTCTCGCCGACGTCGGCGAGGAACCGTCGAGCGAAGGTGCGGGGGCTCATCAGCGCCGTTCGGGCCATGTCCTCGACGGTGAGCGGTTCGGCCAGGTTGGCGAGGATCCAGTCGAGGGTGGTGGCGAAATCATGGTCTGACGGGGGGGCATCGACCACGGGCCGGGCGATGTACTGAGCCTGGCCGCCATCTCGGTGGGGAGGCACCACCATCCGCCGGGCGACCAGGTTGGCGATCTCGGCGCCGTGGTCCTGGCGGACCACGTGCAGCGACACGTCGATGGCGGCGGCCGTACCGGCCGACGTGAGGATGTTGCCGTCCTCGACGTAGAGCACGTCGGGTCGCAGGTCGATCGTGGGCCAGCCCCGCATCAGCCGCTCGGCGTAGTACCAGTGGGTGGTGGCGGGCCGCCCGTCGAGCAGGCCTGCTTCGGCGAGGGCGAAGGCGCCGCTGCAGTAGGAGATGATGCGCGCTCCCCGGGCGTCGGCGCGGCGCAGTGCATCGGTCAGTTCGGGGGGACACGCCGGTCGACGGGTCGTGTCGGCGTTGGGCACCACGATCGTGTCGGCTCGGTCGAAGGCCTCGATGCCCGCGCCGGGGGTCGCCGTCATGCCTCCGGCAAGAGAGACCGGTTCGGCACTGGTGCCGGCGACGAGGAAGTCGTACCAGCGACGTTCGAGCTCGGGGCGAACGAGGCCGAACACCTCACAGGCCACGGCGAGTTCGAAGGGGTTGGTGCCGGGCGAGAGGGAGGCGACGACCAGGTGCGGAGCGCTCATGGCAGAAATCTAACGCGCAGTGGCAATTCTGCCAATCGACCGCGAGGGTTCGACGGTTCGACACTGGGCGTCGGTCGACCGAGTTGGACGGTCGAAGACCCCGAGGAGACAACCGATGTTCGATGTGCACTGCGACGGCCACGGGTCCCGGACCCTGCTCTCGACCCGGGCGATCGAGCAGGTCGATCAACGCGGAGGTCGGATCGAGCTGACCCTCCGGTGTTGGTGCGGACGCCTGCTCCACCACGTCACCGGCCGCAACGGCGGGCACCTTCGAGCCGACGCTGTTCCCGTCACCCGAGTCCTGGAGGTGGCGGCGGCGAGCAGCGACGAAGCCCGTGATCACTTCGCCGGCCGGCTCCGGTTCCAGACCGATCCGGCGGACGTATGGCACGACATGGCGGCGGGGGAGGATCGCTTCGTGGTGGTCGACGTCCGCAGCTCCGAGGCCTTCCGTGAGGCCCATCTCCCGGGTGCCATCAGTTTGCCGGTGGCCGAGATGGATGCACAGACCGCTCGCGCCGCTCTCGCCCGAAGCGATGCCGAGTTGGTCGTCGTCTATTGCTGGCGCACCTCCTGCAACGGAGCCGCCAAGGGGGCCGCCCGGTTGGCATCGTTCGGCATCCCGGTCAAGGAGATGATCGGAGGGATCGAGGGGTGGAGGGCCGAGGGACTTCCGCTCGAATCAGGTGAGTGCCAGGCCACGGCCGGTTCGCGAGCGTGTGCCTGAGCGCGACCCGGTGGGTCAGCGAGCCGCGAAGAGGTAGTGGCCGACGAGGAACTCGTCGCCGCCGCGGTAGCCCCAGAGTTGGGCCGAGGCCATGAGGAAGACCCGCCAGCGGTGGAACCAGGCCTCGGCCTCCTCGGCGCCGTAGGTGTCGACGAGGATCGGCATGACGGCGTCGCGACGCTCGTCGAGTCGTGACATCCAGGCGTTGAGGGTGCGCTCGTAGTGGGTGCCGGACAGGCGCCAATGGTCGACCAGCTCGAGGTCCGATGCGAGCCGGGGGAGCATGTCGACCGATGGCATCACACCGCCGCTGAAGAAGTAGCGCCCCATCCAGTCCCGGGACGACTCGGCGTCGAACTCCCACCCCATCTCCCGGTGGCAGAACACGTGCACGAACAGGTGTCCACCCGGCGCCAGCCACCGCGCGACCCGACCGAGGAGCTCACCGTGGTTGTTCACGTGCTCGAGCATCTCGACCGAGACGATGCGGTCGAAGGTCTCCTCGGTTTCGAAGTCGGCGATGTCGGCAGTGACGACGGTCAGGTTGTCGAGTCCTGCTTCGGAGGCACGAGCTTCTATGTGGGCTCGCTGCGAGGCCGAGTTCGACACCGTCACGATCTCCGAGCCGGGGTAGTGCTCGGCCATCCACAGCGACAGCGACCCCCACCCACACCCGAGCTCGAGGATCCGGTGACCGTCGGTCAGGCCGGCCCGTCGACAGGTCAGGGCGAGGGTGGCCTCCTCGGCGGCGGCGAGCTCGTCGACCCCGTCGGGCCAGTAGGCGGCCGAGTACTTGAGGCGAGGACCGAGGATCTCGCCGAAGAAGGCGGTCGGGACCTCGTAGTGCTGCCGGTTGGCGTCGTCGGTGCGAACGGTGACCGGGCCCTTCGCCCTCTGGTCGAGGAACGCCCGCAGCCGTTCGGACCTCTCATCGGCCGAACCTCGCATCTCACGGCGGACCTTGGCTGCCACCCGGGCGGTGATGATGCGGCGCAGTGCCGCGTCAGGGATCCGGCCGCGGTCGATGACGGGCTCCCACCATGCGGCGTGGGACTCGATGGGCGTGTCGGTCATCGGTCCCAGCCCGCCGTGGCCGTCGGCCGCCAGTCGGGCCGGGCGAAGACCGCTTGGACCACCGACACGTACCGCTCGGCGAACGCGCCCTCGCAGTAGGAGAAGTAGAAGTCCCAGAGCCGCAGGAACGTCTCGTCGACCCCGATGTCGCCGAGGCCGGCTTCCTGCTTGAACAGCCTCTCTCGCCAGCGGGCGAGGGTCGTGGCGTAGTGCGAGCCCATGTCCTCGAGGTCGGTGAGGGCGAGGTCCGAACTGCGGCTGGTCGATCGGACCATGGCCTCGACCGAGGGGAGGCAGCCCCCCGGGAACACGTGCTGCTTGATGAAGTCCTGGGTGGTCTTGGCTCGCTCGTAGCGCTGGTCGGGCAGGATGATCGCCTGGACCGCCATGCGCCCCTCGGGACGCAGTAGCCGGCCACAGGTGGCGAAGAAGCGGTCGTGCTCCCGCCAGTCGACGGCCTCGATCATCTCGATCGAGACCAGTGCGTCGTAGGTTCCCCTCAGGTCCCGATAGTCGTCGCCCAACACGGTGACCAGGTGATCGAGCCCTTCGTCGGCCACCCGTTGGCGGGCGAATCGCTCCTGTTCGGCCGAGATGGTGGTCGTGGTGACCCGACACCCGTGGTTCCGGGCGGCGTGGACGGCGAAGCCGCCCCACCCGGTGCCGATCTCCACCACGTGGTCGTCGGGTCCGAGGTCGAGTTTTGCGCAGATGCGGTCGAGCTTGGCGGTGGACGCATCGACGAGCGTCGCTGCCGGGTCGGAGAACCAGGCCGACGAGTACATCATCGTGTCGTCGAGGAACAGCTCGAAGAACTCGTTGCCCAGGTCGTAGTGGGCGGAGATGTTCAGCCGATCCCGGTTCGGGTCCTCCGGGCGGAGCCGACGGATCAGATCGGTCGCCGGTGACACGACACGGTCGACTCCGTTGCGCATGTTGTCGAGTCGAGGGAGGTTGCGGGCGAGGATTCGCACGAGGGTCGGCAGGTCGTCACAGTCCCACCATCCGTCGACGTAGGCGGCGCCCATCCCCGAGCTTCCCCGGGCGAGCACCTCCCTGTAGGCGGCCAGTCCGTGGACGGTGACGGTGGCGGCCAGGTCGGAACCGTCAGGACCGAAGGTGCGGGTCCCGAGTGGGTCGACCAGGGTGACACGCCCCCGGTCGATGCGCCGGAGAAGGGCGTGGATCGCTGCTCGGGCCGCTCGGTCGGCGGGACGTACCGAATCGGGAAGCGACCGACGTGAAGTCGGGCGGACCGAACTCGTCATGTGGGGCGCTCCTCGTGAGCTGATCGGTCGGGATGGGGCTGGTAGCGGACGCCCTTGCGCCACAGGCGGAGGGCGTGCGTGTGGATCGACGTCGAGACACGCAGGGTCAGCAGGGGATGGCGCACCAGGACGCCGGCCAGGTGGGCATCGGTCATGGGGTGCGCCGCCAGGTCGACCCCGGCACGGAACGGGCTGTGGCGGGCGTCGCCAGACCCAGAAAGCGTGGTCACCCGGAACCGGAGTCGGGTCGCGTCGAGCGCCATGTCGAACCGGTAGCGCTGGTCCATGGGCATGAACGGAGACACGTGGAGGGCCTTGGACATCTCGACGCCATCGACGAAACCGTCGGGACCCGAACCGCTGGCGGGGAGGACGTACTGGTGCCGCTCCTTCCACGGGGTGTTGGTCACGTCGGCGACCACGTGCTCGAGTCCGCCGTCGCTCCCGTGGCAGAGGTAGAGGACGATGGGGTTGAAGCACCATCCGGCGGTGCGCAGATGGCCGACCAGGCGGATCGGGCCACTCGGTCGCGACCCGGTGCGCTCGCCGACGAGGTCGCGGACGCTGGCGGCGAGGTCGGTGTCGGGATCGCCGAAGTAGTCGGCCCGACGGAATCGAAGTGGGCGTCCGGGAGCGGTGCCCAGCAGCCGGAGTGAGTCGAGGGTGTCGTCGATGCGGTCGAGATCGAGGTCGGCCCACCAGATGCGAGCGTCGACGCGGTGGGTCGTCGGCTCACTGCGGTGATGGTAGACCCGGCCGGTCCAGATGCGGCAGGGGGAGGTCGGGCCCTCAGCGGGGGAGGACGCCTCGGCGCGGTCACGAGCTGTGGAGTTGTCGATCACCGTCGTCATGGTCGCCTCCGGCCGAGGGGAAGCAGCGCGGTGACGACCTCGTCGGTGCTGGC
>SKKL01000149.1 GCA_007121465.1 Acidimicrobiales bacterium
AGGGTCATCCCGACGACCTCTGGGAGCGTCACGCCCGATGGTGGCAGGACGGCTTCTCCGAGGGAGCCGATCCCGAGTACACCGAACAGATCCTGCCTCTCGCCGCCGACCTGCTCGACGGCGCTCGTCGGGTCCTCGACATCGGCTGTGGCGAGGGCCAGATCGCACGTCTGGCCTCGACCGGTGGCGCCGAGACGGTCGTCGGCATCGACCCGACCTGGGCTCAGGTCACCGAAGCGACCCGCCGTGGGGGAGGGCCCACCTACGCCCGAGCAGGCGCCGACGCCATCCCGTTTCCTGACGGGACCTTCGATGCCGCGGTCGCCTGCCTGGTTTTCGAGCACATCGACGCGGTCGACAACGCCATCGCCGAGGTGGCCCGGGTCCTCGAGCCCGGCGGGCGGTTCGCGTTCTTCTTGAACCATCCGCTGTTGCAGACACCCGACAGCGGCTGGATCGACGACCAGATCCTCGACCCGCCCGAGCAGTACTGGCGGATCGGGCTCTACCTGGTCGAGTCCTCGACGATCGAGGAGGTGGAGAAGGGTGTGCACATCCCGTTCATCCACCGACCGCTCAGCCGGTATGTGAACGCCCTGGCCGACCACGGACTGCTGGTGACCCGGATGATCGAACCGGCCCCGCCGCCGGCCTTTCTGGCCCGGGCCACCGAGTACGCCGAGGCATCGACCATCCCCCGTCTGCTCGTTCTGGTCACCGACAAGCTCGAGGTGCGCTGAGCTCGGTCCTTGGACCCCTCAGGACCCGGTCGAGAAGAACGGTACCAGCGCGTCGCTGACCAGCTCGGGGGCGAACAGGTCCGCCACGTGGCCCTGCCCGTCGAGGACCTCGACGCAGGCGTCGGGGATCGCGGCCGCGACCGTCTCGGCCTCGGGTCCCCACGCGGGGCTGTCCGAACCGATCAGCAAGAGGGTCGGCACGTCGATGGTGGCGGCCACCTCGGGGTCGAACCCGAACTGGGGAAACGCCGCGACCTCCCGGGGGATCGTGTGCGCCGCTGCGACCCGGGCCGGCCACGACGGCTGGGAGCGCACCTCGTCCAACTCGTCGTCGTCGAGGCCGACGAAGGTGCGGTAGCAGACCTGGAGCGCGGTGTCGGGGTCCCCGGCTTCGATCAGACGGTTCATCTCGTCCACGACCCCGTCGGGAGGCTCGTGCGCATCGGTGTTCACGGGCGGCCAGGCCTCATAGAGCGCCAAACGGCCGATCGACGCGGTGAGCGCCGGCGCTCCGAAGGCGCACAGGCCGCCGTAGGAGCTGCAGTACACACCTACCGGGGCGCCCGACGAGTCGGCGATGGCATCGACGACCGCGACGATGTCCTCGGTCTCGTGCTGGATCGCGTAGGCGTCCGCGTCGCCGCTGGCACCGCGCCCGCGGCGGTCCATGGCATGGACCTCGAAGTGGGGTTCGAGGTGGGGACGCAGCACGTCCCACCGGGTGTGATCGCCGAGCGAGCCGTGCACCAGCAGCAGCGGTGGTCCCTCGCCGCTGGTCCACCAGCCGATCTCGGTGCCGTCGGCGGACACCGCGGTGTGTGGTCCGGATCGGTCCATCGGGTCGTCCTTTCGTCGCAGGCACGAGGCTGGTCCCAGTGTCCCCTGCGACCAGGGGTCTGACAAGCGGTACGTGGTGTCGGGTGGTGGCACCACTACGCTGCGCCTCGTGGTGACGAGCAGCGGCCCCGACTCGAGTCCCGACAGCGAGTTCATCGTTATCACCGGGTTGTCCGGGGCGGGTCGGTCGCTGGCGGCGGACCACCTCGAGGACCTCGGGTGGTTCGTGATCGACAACCTGCCGCCCCAACTCATCCCCAAGGTCGCCGAGCTCGCTTCGGCCCCGGGCTCGGAGTTCGCCCAGGTGGTGCTGGTCGTCGGTACCGGTCCCGGATTCGAGGACGTGCTCCCGGCGCTGCGCCAGGTCCGGGCGGGGGACACGCCCGTTCGGATCCTGTTCCTCGACGCATCGACCAGCATGCTGGTCCAGCGCTACGAGAGCACCCGCCGGCGCCATCCCCTGAGCGACGAGCAGACGATCGTCGACGCGATCGAGCGCGAGCGAGTTCTCCTCGACCCGGTCAAGGCGGAAGCCGACGTGGTGGTCGACACCAGCGATCTGAACGTCCACCAGCTGCGGGAGCGCATCGTCCTGCTGTTCGGCGGCGAAGCCGACCCGGCCAGTCGCCTTCGCACCAACGTGATGTCGTTCGGGTACAAGCACGGTGTGCCCCTCGACGTCGACGTCGTCTTCGACTGTCGCTTCCTGCCGAACCCCCATTGGGTCGCCGAGCTGCGGCCTCACTCGGGGTTGGACCAGGCGGTGCGCGAGTTCGTGTTGGATCAGCCCGAGGCGGGAGAGTTCATCGAACGGATCGACGCGGTGTTCGAGGTGGTCGTGCCCGCCTATGTGCGGGAGGGCAAGTCGTACCTCACCGTGGCGCTCGGGTGCACCGGTGGTCGCCACCGCTCGGTGGCCCTCGCCGAGGCGTTGGCCAGTCGGCTCGAAGGCCACGGACTGGCCGCATCGGTGACCCACCGCGACATCGACCGATAGGTCGCCAGGGCATCGACCGATAGGTCGCCAGGGCATCGACCGCGGTGGGGGCATCGCGCGGCATCATTGGCGTGCCCTGTCCTGGCGTGATCGGATAGGGAGCACCTGATCCAAGGAGGACTGTTCTCATGAGTGTTCGCGTCGGTATCAACGGCTTCGGGCGAATCGGCCGAAACTTCTACCGGGCGGTCCGGGAGCAGGGGGCCGACATCGAGATCGTTGCGGTCAACGATCTCGGCTCCAAGGATGTGATGGCCCACCTCCTGGCCCACGACTCGGTGATGGGTCGCCTCGACGCCGAGGTGACCGCCGACGACGACGGCCTGGTCATCGACGGCACCCCCCTCAAGGTGCTGTCCGAGCGTGATCCGGCCTCGCTGCCATGGTCCGATCTCGGCGTCGACGTGGTCATCGAGTCGACCGGCATCTTCACCGACCGCGACAAGGCAGCCGCTCACCTCGAGGGCGGGGCTCCGTTCGTCATCGTGTCCGCTCCCTCCGGCGGCGCCGACGCCACCTTCGTCGTCGGGGTCAACGACGACACCTTCGACCCCGCCACCCACAAGGTCGTGTCCAACGCCTCGTGCACCACGAACTGCTTCGTGCCGATGGTCAAGGTCCTCGACGACGCCTTCGGGGTCGACAAGGGTCTCATGACCACCGTGCACGCCTACACCGGCGATCAGATGCTCGTCGACGGCCCGCACAAGGACCTGCGCCGGGCCCGTGCCGCCGCGGTCAACATCATCCCGACCGGCACCGGAGCGGCTCGGGCCACCGGTCTGGTCCTCGAGTCGATGCAGGGCCGCCTCGACGGCACCTCGCTGCGGGTCCCGGTCCCCACCGGTTCGATCACCGACTTCGTCGGCACCCTCAACCGCGACGTCACCGTCGACGAGGTGAACGAGGCCTTCCGAGCCGCGGCCTCCAGCGGCCCACTCGCCGATGTGCTCGTGTACTCCGAGGCCCCGATCGTGTCGAGCGACATCGTCGGCACCCCGGCGTCGTGCACCTTCGACGCCCCCCTCACCATGGCGATGGGCAACCTGGTCAAGATCC
>SKKL01000220.1 GCA_007121465.1 Acidimicrobiales bacterium
CCACCGAGCTGTTGCTCGTCGGCACCTACCCGGTCTTCCAGTACGGGCGCGACTTCCTCCACGTGTCGTATCGCTGTGAGGTGACCGACGACGAGCCGACCGTCAGCCACGAACACAGCGGCGCCCGCTGGGTCGATCCCGACGCGATGAGAGCCGACCTGACCGACGACGTGATCGATGCCTTGTCCGCCGGCAACGAGCTGATCGGCAACCTGGTGCATGGCGTGCGCGACGACCTCGACCGGTACCTCCGGCTACGGCACCTGCCGCTCACCGCTCGGGGCAGCTGATTCCGGGGAAGGCACCCATCACCCCTAGGATTCCGGGCGAGACGAGTCGGAACGGGGGCAGGTCGAGTGTTGGAGAGCGATTTCGCGCAGATCGCAGCGGCGGTCATGTTGGCGGCCGGTATCGGCGGAATCGCGCTCGTGCTGCGCCAGCCCTTGATCGTGGCCTACCTCGCCGCCGGGGTCCTGGTCGGGCCCACCGCCCTCGGATGGGTGGAAGCCGAGGACCAGGTGAACCTCCTCGCCCATGTCGGCGTGTCGATCCTGTTGTTCCTCGTCGGCCTCAAGCTCGACGTCCGACTCATCAAGACGATGGGACCGGTCGCCCTCGCCACCGGCCTCGGCCAGGTCACGTTCACCTCCGTCGTCGGCTTCTTCATCGCGCTGGGTCTCGGGTTCGGCACCACCGAGGCCATCTACATCGCGGTGGCGCTCACCTTCTCGAGCACGATCATCATCGTGAAGCTCCTGTCGGACAAGCGGGAGCTCGAGGAACTGCACGGGCGCATCGCAGTGGGCTTCCTCATCGTGCAGGACCTCGTCGTGATCATCGTGATGATCACCCTCACCGCGGTGGGCACAACGGGAGACGACCGGGTGGCCATGGAGATCCTCGAGGTCTTCGCCAAGGGCGTCGGGTTCCTCCTCGGCATCGTCATCCTCATGCGGTGGGTCATGCCCCCGTTGCTCGACCAGATCGCCCGCTCCCAGGAGCTCATGGTGCTGTTCGCCGTCGGCTGGGCCATCGCCGCCGCCGCCACCTCCGAGGCTCTCGGGCTCTCGAGCGAGGTCGGAGCGTTCCTCGCCGGTGTCACCCTCGCCTCCACCGGCTACCGAGAGACCATCGGCGCCCGGCTCATCACCCTGCGCGACGTGTTGCTGCTGTTCTTCTTCATCCAGGTGGGCAGCTCGCTCGAGTTCGCCGACATCGGCGACAACATCGTTCCCGCCATCGTGCTGTCGCTCTTCGTGCTCATCGGCAACCCGATCATCGTGATGGTGATCATGGGCTCGATGGGCTACCGGAGGCGCACCGGCTTCATGGCGGGCCTCACCGTTGCCCAGATCAGCGAGTTCTCGCTCATCCTCGCCGCGCTGGGTTTCAGCCTCGGCCACATCGACTCGAGCATCGTCGGCCTCATCACCGTGGTCGGCCTGTTCACCATCGGGATGTCGACCTACCTGATCCTGTACTCGCGCCCGATCTTCGACCGCATCGGGCACCTGTTGTCGATCTTCGAGCGGGCCCACCCCACCCACGGCGAGACCATCGACGAGGAGACCCAGGCCATCGACGTCGTGCTCTTCGGCTCCGGTCGCTTCGGGGGGTCGATCCTCGAACAGCTCAGCGAGACCGGGAAAGAGGTCCTCGTCGTCGACCTCGACCCCGAGGTGCTCCACACCCTCCGCAAACGCGGCGTTCCCACCCTGTTCGGCGACCTGGAGGAGCCCGAGCTGATCGCGTCGCTGCCTCTCGGACGCACGCGGGGGGTGATCTCCACCATCCCCCACCTGACCGGCAACCTGTTGCTGATCGAGACCCTCCGTCGCCTCGGCTACCGCGGGACGATCGCGGTGACAGCACACCACGACCGCGACGCCGAGGTGCTCGCCGCCGCCGAGGAGGGGGTCACGGTGTTGCGTCCCTTCTCGACCGCGGCAACCCAGTTCGTCGACGACATGGTGGTTCCCGGAGACCCCGACTCCGCCCTCTGAACCACGACGGGTCGGGACCGATCAGCGACGCGGGCCGCCGCCCTGACCAGCGTGGGCCGGGGGTCCGGCGTGCGGCGGAGGGCCGCCGCCATCGGGAGCTCCGGCGTGCGGTGGCGGACCAGCATGGGGAGGAGGTCCCGCATGGGCCGGGGGGCCCGGCTCGCCCGCGGACTCGTCGGTGTCGACGGCGTCATCGCCGCTCGCCCGTCCGGGTGCAACGACGCAGTCGTCGAGGCCACGGGCGACCGAGCTGACCCACGCGCCGTGGGTGCCGCACCGCTCGATGTGGGAGCGGTCCTTGGCAGCCTCGCGCATCAGCGCGCCATGGGTGCCCTCGGGGGGCCCATCGCCCTCCTCGTCGTCGCCTTCGGTTCCCTCGGAGGTCTCATCGATTCCCTCGCCGGGACCGTCCTCACCGGTGGGTTCCTCATCGGGGATCTCGGGCTCGCAGTCGGGGTGGGCGGCGTCCACGTCGTCGCAGTCGAGCGCGACCTCAGTCTCGACCTCGAGGTCGTCGCTGCCCACCAGACCGGTCTGCTCGGATGCCACCGCGATCCCGGCGCCGAGCACCAGGACTGACGCGAGCACCCCCAGCGATCGCAGGAGGTGGTTGCTGGTCGTCCTCATCGTGTCCCCTTCCGTGATCGTCCGCCTCGAACGAGCGAGACCTCGTCACTCAGAATGCATGTCACTCAGAGAACGACACGACTCTTCGTGAGGATACGGCCACGAGAGGTGATCGATGGGCCGTTCGGCCCACGCCGGCCGGCCCGGGGCATCGCCTCCGGAACGGACCTCAGCCCCGCAGGCCCTCCAGGGCACCGGCCACGAGGGAGTCGTTGGCCAGGAACGAGTGGAACTCGAGGAGGTCGTCGTGATCGAACGCCGGAGCGGTCAGATCGGGGACCGGCTCGTTCGGGAGAGCGCACATGGCGTAGTGCACCCCGGCCGACACGAGGAGGTCGACGGTGTGGGTCGGGCAGTCCTTCACCACGACCGAGTCACACAGTGGGCAACGGAAGGAGTAGGTGCCGTCACCGGAGTCCTGGTCGATCAGCACCGACACGTCGGCGGTGGTGAGCTCCACGTCTCCGCAGGTTGCACACGTGGCTCGGATGGTGGTCATGGCTCGTACCTTTCCGGTTGCTCTGAGTTAAAGATCGGGTCCACGAGGACCCTGCTTGAGAGCTCGGAGCACAATGAGCCGACCGGCTTAGGACCAATGGCCCAATCCCTCACGGACCGTGGAGATCGCCCCTCGGGGCGAGCACCGAGTGCGTTCAGGTGGGGCCGGCGGAGACCACCGCGACCGACTCGGGACCGAGGGTGAGAGCACCCTCGGCGGCGACCGGACCGATGCCGAGAGCCGACGCCAGCACGACCGAACCCGGTGGACACGGCACGGGCAACTCGACCTCACCGAAGTTGACCACGACAGAGAAGCGGCCTCGGTCGACCCGCATCCACACTCCGTCCGGGTCGTACTCGACCGAACAGACCAGATCACCGCCGGCGAGCTCGGGTTCGGCTGCCCGAAGCGCGACCAACGAGCGGTACCAGGCCAGCATCTCGGCGTGGCGTTGCTCACCCAACTCGGACCAGTCGAGGCGCGACCGTTCGAAGGTCGCCGGGTCCTGGGGGTCGGGAACCTCGTCGGGTTCCCAACCGAACTCGCCGAACTCACTGCGCCGCCCCTGGGCCACCGCTCGGCCGAGCTCGGTGTCCTGGTGGTCGGTGAAGTACTGGAACGGCGACTCGCTCCCCCACTCCTCGCCTTGGAAGAGCATCGGGACGAACGGCGAGGTCAGCACGAGCGCGGCGGCGATGCGTTGGCGCCCCTCGCTCACGAGGTTCGCGAGCCGGTCGCCGACCGCCCGGTTGCCGACCTGGTCGTGGTTCTGGGAGTAGGCGAGCAGGTTGCGACCGCTCAGCCCGTCCGGTGCCCGGCCGTGGGTTCGCCGCCGGAACTCCGAGTAGCGGCCGGCGAAGAGCCAGCCCGACTCGAGTGTGCGGGCCAGGTCGCCGAGACCGTCGTAGTCGCGGTAGCAGCCGCTTCGATCTCCGGTGAGGACGACCCGCAGAGCATGGTGGAAGTCGTCGCTCCACTGGGCGTGCAGACCGAAACCGCCGCCGTCGCGGCCACGGCACAGGCGAGGGTCGTTCTGATCGCTCTCGGCGATGAGGGTGAGAGGCCGACCCACCTCGGCCGCGAGAGTCTCGACCTCGGTGGCGATCGCTTCGAGCAGATGGACCGCCGAGGTGTCGATGATGGCGTGGACCGCGTCGAGGCGGAGCGCATCGACGTGGTAGTCCCGCAGCCACATCAGGGCGTTGTCGATCGCGAAGCGTCGGACCTCGTCGCTGTCGGCCCGGTCGTAGTTCATCGCGTCGCCCCACGGGGTGGAGTAGAAGCTCGTGAAGTACGGGCCGTAGATCCCGAGGTAGTTCCCCTCGGGGCCGAGGTGGTTGTAGACGACGTCGAGAACGACAGCGAGGCCGCGCTGGTGGCAGGCGTCGACCAGCCGCTTCAGCCCGTCCGGCCCTCCGTAGGCATGGTGGGGCGCGAAGAGGGACACCCCGTCGTAGCCCCAGTTGCGCCGACCGGAGAACTCCGCCACCGGGAGGAGCTCCACCGCGGTGATGCCGAGATCGACGAGGTGGTCGAGGCGTTCGACCACGCCGTCGAAGTCTCCCCGGGGCGAGAAGGTGCCGACGTGCAGCTCGTAGATGATCCCGTCGCGCGGGTCGTGCCCGGCCCAGTCGGCATCGGACCACCGGTAGGAGTCGTGGTCGACCAGACGACTGGGGCCGTGCACGCCCTCGGGCTGCCAGGGCGACCGGGGGTCGGGGAACGGACCGCGCCCATCGACGACGAAGGCGTAGTCGTCGCCCGGCCCGAGCTCGGCGGTCGCGAGCTCGAACCACCCGTGGTCACCTCGCCGCATGGGCAGCCGCCGGCTCTCGCCGATCGCCACCTCGACACCATGACGGCTCCGTGGGGCCCACACCCTCAACTCGCTCACCGCTCCCCCATCCCGCTTCGGATCACCCTCGATCGTCTCCCCGCTCCAACAAGGCGACGGGGAACGTGTCGAGCAGCTCGGCCACCGACATCGTCCCACCCGACACCTCCCGGCCGCTCATGGCGTCGCGCCACCGACCCGGGGGAAGGACGAGGGTGGTGTCACGCCACCCTCCGCCGGCGTCGAGACCCAGAGGCAGCCGCGGCACGACCGTGGCCACTCGTCCACCACGCACGAAGCCGAGCAGATGACTCGCCGCCGGCCCCTCCACGGTGAGCGGTGTGTAGTCGCCACCGTCGAAGCAGTCCCGGTGACGGGCCCGGACCTCGAGGGCCCGCACGATGGTCAACAGCTTGGGCAGACCCTCATCCACCCGGCTCCACACCGCGGCCGCGTCGAGGCTGTCGATCTCGGCGAGGAGGCGGCTCCGCAGCTCGTGGTCGACGGGTCGCCGGTTGTCGGGGTCCACCAGGCTGAGGTCCCAGAGCTCACTGCCCTGATAGAGGTCGGGAACCCCCGGGGCGGTCAGCAGGACGAGCTTCTGGGCGAGCGAGTTCACCCACCCGGGCACACGGAGCGGCTCGAGGAACGCGCCGACCGCCTCCTCGATGGCGGCATCGGCACACACCGCGACCACGAACGCGTCGAGGGCGTCGTCGTAGGGCTGGTTCGGCTCGGTCCACGTCGTGTGGCGCTTGGCTTCTCGACTGGCCTTGACCATGTACTCGCGGGCACGGTCGGACGAGAGCGGATGCGCGCCGACGAGCGTCTGGACCAGAAGGTGCTCCATCCGCCGATCGGGCCACCCCGCCACGCCCTCACCGACTGGCCGGTGAGGTTCGAACAGCTCGTCGAGGTGGTCGAGGAGCTCGGCCCACCGCCCCGGGGCCTCCGACAGCAGAGCGAGCCGGGCGCGGACGTCCTCGGAGCGCTTGGTGTCGTGGGTCGACAGGGTGAGCATCGAACGAGGCCGGTGCTCGGCCGCGTCGGCCATCGCCTGGTGGAACTCACCGGGGTCGAGGGCGAACAGCGCCGGGTCGGAGCCCACCTCGTTGAGCGACGCCAGGGGCACGTGATCGTAGAAGACCGTATCCTCGACCCCCTTGGCCATGACCGGTCCGGTGAGCTGCTGGAACCGCAAGCGGAGCTCCGACGCCGGCCCCGGCCCCGGGTCGATGTCGCCGATGAGGAGGGAGCCGAGCAGGTCGAACAGCTCGGGGTCGAGATCGTCGCGAGCCGCCATCGCCGCCGAGGTCGCCCGGTCGATGACATCCCGGTCGGCGCTCCCCGCGGTCCCGTCGGGCCGCACGTAGGTGCGGTACACGTCGAGACGGGTCGCGACCTCGGCCAGCGCGTCGCGCAGCTCCCGACGCGTGAAGTCCCGGAACCGGCGGTGGTCGGCGACGACGGAGACGAACCAGTCGGTGACACGGGACAGGTCCGCGGCCAGCGACCCCTCGAGTACCACCCGCTTGGCTCGCCTGATCAGCTCGTCGTGCTCGACGTGCTCGCCGATCCATTCGTCATAGCGGTCCCACACCGGGTCGGCGCCCCGCGGGTCGTGGAGGAGGCGGGTCACCAGGTGGCAGAAGTCGTATCCCGTGGTGCCGTCGACCGGCCAGTCGTCGGGCAGCACCTCGCCGGGCTCGAGGATCTTCTCCACCACGATCCAGGCCTCGGGCGCGGCGGCCCGCAACAGCTCGAAGTAGGCCCCGGGATCACGGAGCCCGTCGGGATGATCGACCCTCACCCCGTCGACCTCTCCGGCGGTCAACCACCGGAGGACGAGTTGGTGGGTGTCGGCGAAGACCTGGGCGTCCTCGACCCGCAGCGCGGCGAGGGTGTCGATGTCGAAGAACCGCCGATACCCCAGCTCGTCGCCGGCGGTGCGCCAGTAGGCCAGGCGGTAGTTCTGGCGGTCGAGGAACCGGTCGAGCCGATCCACGTCGGCGTTGAGGGCGGCCACCTCGTCGGTGACCGCGGCGGCCACAGCCGGGTCGTCGCTCGCGAGTCGTGCGAGCTGTTGGTTCAGGACCACCTTGTCGCGATGGCGTGTGACGACGTCGGCGTGTGGATCGCGGGTGACCGTCGGCAAGCGGGCCAGGGACCGGCCGACGAAACCCAGATGGTCGGCTCCGTCGGTGGCGCAGCGCGAGGCCGCGCCGAGGAGGACCTCGTCGAGGGACCGCGGCGCCACCGGGAACCGATGGTCGAAGTAGGTGACCTCGAAACCCGTCTCGGGGTCCCAGCTCACCGCCAGCTCCCCCCGTTCGAGGATCCGGCCGTAGTGGTCGCCGAGGATCGGCATCAGCACCCGATTGCGCATCGCTTCGCCGGGCGGATCCCAGTCGACGTCGAAGTGGCCGGCGTAGCGGCTCGACGGACCGTTCTCGAGGACATCCCACCACCACCGGTTGGTGACCGGCCCGATCGCCATGTGGTTGGGGACCACGTCGACGACCTGGCCGAGCCCAGCGACGGCGAGGGCCTCGACCATCCGACGGTGGGCGTCGGGACCGCCGAGCTCGTCGTTCACCCGGGAGTGGTCGACCACGTCGTAGCCGTGGGTGCTGCCGGGGGCGGCCTGCAGGTAGGGCGAGCTGTAGAGGTGGGTCACACCCAAGCGGGCCAGATGGTCGGCGATGGCGGCCACCTCGTCGAAGCCGAACCCGGGTCGCAGCTGCACCCGGTAGGTGGCGAGAGGAATCCGCGGCGGCAACGTCAGGCTCCCCCGATGACCGCGCGACGACCCGGCAACGGATCGATGCGCTTCAACACCAGCACCGAGCGGGCATCGGCCCGAATGCGCTCGCCGGCTCGCCACTGACGGCGGGCCGGTCCGACATGGGAGTCGGTGGTGTCGATGATGCGCACCCACCGGTTCCCCCACTCGTGCCCCGGCAGCGTGAAGTTCAAGCGACCGTGGTGACCGTTGAACACCACGTAGAAGCTGTCGTCGACGATGCGTTCGCCTTGGGTGCCCGGGGTGGCGATCGCCTCACCGTTGAGGAAGACCGCCAGCGACTTGGCGAACCCCTGGGACCAGTCGTCGTCGGTCATCTCCGAACCGTCGGGCCGGAACCAGCCGATGTCCTCGGCCCCCCGGCCAGTGCTGTCGCTGCCCTGGAACCAGAGCCGACGACGAAACACCGGGTGCTCGGTCCGCAGCTCGATGAGCGCACTGGTGAAGGCGAGAAGTTCCTCGTCGACGTCGCTCCAGTCGATCCACGACAGGTCGTTGTCCTGGCAGTAGACGTTGTTGTTGCCCCGCTGGGTGCGGCCGAGCTCGTCGCCGTGGGCGAGCATCGGAACCCCCTGTGACAACAGGAGGGTGGCGAGGAAGTTGCGGCGCTGGCGGGCTCGCAGCTTGACGATCTTCGGGTCGTCGGTCGGGCCCTCCACCCCGCAGTTCCACGAGCGGTTGTGCGACTCGCCGTCGTTGTTGTCCTCGCCGTTGGCCTCGTTGTGCTTCTCGTCGTAGGACACGAGGTCGGTGAGGGTGAAACCGTCGTGGGCGATGACGAAGTTGATCGAGGCGTGCGGGCGACGGCCGGTGTCCTCGTAGAGGTCGGAGCTGCCGGTGAACCGGGAGGCGAACTCGCCGAGCGTCTGGTCGGCGCCTCGCCAGTAGTCGCGAACGGTGTCGCGGTACTTCCCGTTCCACTCGGTCCACAGCGCCGGGAAGTTGCCGACCTGGTAGCCGCCCTCGCCGACGTCCCACGGTTCGGCGATCAGCTTCACCCGACTGATCACCGGGTCCTGTTGGATCAGGTTGAAGAACGCCGACAGCTGGTTCACCGCGTGCAGCTCACGGGCCAGGGCCGACGCCAGGTCGAACCGGAATCCGTCGACGTGCATCTCGGTCACCCAGTACCGGAGGCTGTCCATGATGAGCTGCAGGACATGGGGGTGGCGGGTGTTCACCGTGTTGCCGGTGCCGGTGAAGTCCATGTAGTAGCGGAGGTCGTCGGGCACCAGGTGGTAGTACGCGGGGTTGTCGATGCCCCGGAAGGCCAGCATCGGTCCGAGGTGGTTCCCCTCGGCGGTGTGGTTGTAGACCACGTCGAGGATCACTTCGATGCCCGCCGCATGAAGGGCCTTGACCATCGACTTGAACTCGGTGACCTGCTGACCCCGATGACCCCGCACCGCGTACTCGTTGTGAGGGGCGAAGAACCCGATCGAGTTGTAGCCCCAGTAGTTGCGAAGGCCTTGTTCGTGCAGCGTGTGGTCGTGGACGAACTGATGGACCGGCATCAGTTCGATGGCGGTGACCCCTAGATCGACGAGGTGCTCGATGATCGGCGGCGACGCCACCCCCAGGTAGGTGCCTCGCAACTCGGGGTCGATGTCGGGATGGGTCATCGTGAGGCCCTTGACGTGGGCCTCGTAGACGACGGTGCGGTGCCATGCGGTGAGCGGGTGGCGATCGTTTCCCCAGTCGAACCACGGGTTCACCACCACCGACCACGGCACGAACGGGGCGCTGTTGTCGTGGTTGGGCTCACCGTCGGGGTCGACGAAGTGGTACGGGAACACCGCCTCGTCCCAGGAGATCGAGCCCTCGATCGCCTTGGCGTAGGGGTCGAGCAGCACCTTGGCCGGGTTGCAGCGCAGGCCGGCGGTCGGCTCGTAAGGCCCGTGGACGCGGAACCCGTAGCGCTGTCCCGGCCCCACGTCGGGGAGGAAACCGTGCCAGCAGAACGCAGTGACCTCCGGCAGGTCGGCGGTCGTCTCCCGGCCGTCCTCGTCGAACAGGCTGAGCTCCACCCGGGTGGCAACCTCGCTGAACAGCGAGAAGTTCGTTCCCGAGCCGTCGTAGGTCGCGCCGAGCGGATAAGGAGTTCCGGGCCAGATCCGCATGGTGCGACGCTATCGGCTCGGATGCCCCGACGGACCCCCGCCGCAGAGATCGAGTCTGGCAGGATTGACCGGTGATACGCAGAGGTTTCCTCGGCATCCGGGTCAGCCACCCCGCTCAGTTGGTGGTGATCGCCTTCCTCGTCGCGATCGCCGTCGGAACGGTCCTGCTCCTCGCCCCCTTCGCCACCGCCGAGGGAGGTCGCCCGTCGGTGGTCACCGCGCTGTTCACCGCCACCTCGGCGGTGTGCGTCACCGGCCTCGTCACCGTCGACACCGCCACCTACTGGTCGGGCTACGGCCAGGGCGTGATCCTCGCCCTGATCCAGCTCGGCGGGTTCGGGATCATGACCCTGGCATCGCTGGCCGCCATCTTCATCTCCCACCGTCTCGGGCTCCGATCGCGACTTCTGGCCCGGGCCGAGACCGGTGCCCTCGAGCTCGGCGACGTTCGGCGGATCCTCGTCGGTGTCGCCAAGTTCACTGTCGTGTTCGAGGTCGCCGCCATGCTGGCGCTCACCGCTCGGTTCTGGCTGGCCTACGACGAGTCGCTGCCCCGTGCGGCGTGGCTCGGGCTCTTCCATGCCGTCTCCGCCTTCAACAACGCCGGCTTCGCCCTCTTCTCGGACAGCCTCTCCGGGTTCCTCGCTGATCCGTTCGTGTTGTTGGTCATCGCTCTCGTAGTCATCGCCGGCGGACTCGGCTTCCCGGTGATGATGGAGCTGCGGGCCGAGCCCCGGAGATGGCGCCGCTGGTCGCTGCACACCAAGCTCACCGTCGGAATGACAGCGGCGCTCCTCGTCCTCGGAACCGTCGCCGTCTCGGCCCTGGAGTGGGCCAACCCCGACACCCTCGGCGCCCTCAACAGCGGCGAGACCGCCAGCGCCGGCTTCTTCAGCGCCGTCATGCCCCGCACCGCCGGGTTCAACGCCATCGACTACGCCGACGTCACCGAGTCCACCCAGCTCATCACCGTCCTCTTGATGTTCATCGGAGGTGGTGCGGCGGGCACCGCCGGCGGAATCAAGGTCACCACGGCAGCTGTCATCATCCTGATGGTGTGGGCCGAGCTGCGGGGCGACCCCGACGTCAGCCGCTTCGGACGTCGCATCCCGCCGGTCGCCCAACGCCAGGCTCTCGCGGTGGTGGTCATCGGCCTCGCTGCACTGTTCGGCGGCAACCTCCTGCTCATCGGCCTGAGCGACTTCGGGATCTCCCAGACCTTGTTCGAGGCGACCTCGGCGTTCGGAACCGTCGGCCTGTCGACGGGCATCACCGGGCTCCTCCCCGTGCCCGCGCAGCTCGTACTCGTCGCCCTGATGTTCCTCGGACGGGTCGGTCCCCTCACCCTCGGCACCGCTCTGGTCCTCCGTGAACGGAATCGTCTGTACCGGTTCCCCGAAGAACGACCCATCATCGGGTAGCCATGGCACGCCGAACCGTCCTCGGAATCCAATCGTCACCGGCCCGACTCCTCGTCGGCGCCTTCATCCTGGTCCTCGTCACCGGGACCGTGTTGTTGTCGCTCCCGGTCAGCACCGAGGTGACCGGACGAACCGACCTGATCACTGCGCTGTTCACCGCCACCTCGGCGCTCACCGTCACCGGGCTCGTCGTCGTCGACACTCCCACCCACTGGACGCCCTTCGGTCAGATCGTGCTCCTCGTCCTCATCCAGCTCGGCGGTCTGGGCATCATCACCCTCGGCTCGCTGGCCGGACTCGTGGTCTCCCGAAAGATCGGGCTGCGGGGCCGCCGACTGGCCCAGGTGGAGAGCGGCGGTTCCGGTGGCCTCGACCTCGGCGACGTCGGCCGGGTCGTCAAGGGCGTGCTCCTCGTCGCCTTCACCGTCGAAGCCGTGCTGTTCGTCGCCCTCTCCCTGGTGTTCTGGACCCGCTACGACGAGTCGGTGTGGGCGGCGATCGAGCTCGGCGGGTTCCACGCCGTCTCGGCGTTCAACAACGCCGGTTTTGCCCTCTTCTCCGACAGCCTCGAGGGTTTCGTCACCGATCCGTTCGTGAACATCATCGTCATGGTGGCCGTACTCGCGGGAGCGGTCGGATTCCCCGTCCTCAACGATCTGCGCACCCAGCCGAAGCGGCCCCGACGATGGAGCCTCCACACCAAGCTCACCCTCAGCGCCATGGGCACGGTGCTGGTCATCGGAGCACTCGTCCTGTTGATCTTCGAGTGGAACAACGCCGCCACCCTCGGCCCGCTCGACACCGGTCAGAAGATCATGGCCAGCGGGTTCAACTCCTCGATGCGCACCGCCGGGTTCTCCACCATCGACTACGGGGCGGCGAACGAGACCACTCAACTCGCCACCATCATCTCGATGTTCATCGGCGGAGGTAGTGTCTCGGCCGCTGGTGGCATCAAGGTCACCACCATGGCCCTGCTTGTCCTCGCCGTGTGGGCCGAATACCGGGGGGATGCCGACGTGACCGCTTTCGGACGCCGCATGCCCGGCGGGGTGGTGCGCCAGGCCATCGCGGTGACGATCACCGTCGCTCTCGCCCAACTCATCGGAACCATGCTGTTGCTCGCCTCCGGCCCCTTCGAGTTGACCGATGCACTCTTCGAAGCGACCTCCGCAGTGGGTATCGTCGGGTTGTCCACCGGGATCACCCCCGACCTCGACAGTGAGGGAAGGCTCATCATCATCACGCTGATGGTCCTCGGCCGGCTCGGCCCCCTGACCGTCGGCACCGCTCTCGTCCTGCGAGAGCGCGACCGCCTCTACCGATATCCCGAGGAGCGTCCGTTCGTTGGATGAGAACAGCACAGAACCGATGCCGGCTCACACCGAGTGGCGGCCAGAGGTGCCCATCACGGAGGCGACCTGGGACGAGGTGCTCGTCATCGGACTCGGTCGGTTCGGCAGCGCGCTGGGTCTCACGCTGGAGCACCTCGGGTTCGAGGTCCTCGGCGTCGACACCCACGCCGGAGTCGTCCAGGAGCTGTCGGGTTCGCTCACCCACGTGGTGGAGGCCGACTCGACGAACCTCGCGGCGCTTCGCCAGCTCGGCGCCGGCGACTTCAAATGCGCGGCGGTGTGCATCGGCGGCGACATCGAGGCGAGCATCCTC
>SKKL01000167.1 GCA_007121465.1 Acidimicrobiales bacterium
TCGCCGCTCCCGACCCCACACCACCACCAGGGTCAGCACGGTGAGGGGAAGCACGAACAGCGTCACGGCGGCGCGGAACGGGTCGAGCAGCGCGGCACCGGTTGCATCGAGCACCAGGTGAGACACGTACAACGTGTAGAACCCGACGAACGCTGCCCCCTCCCACCTGGCGAGGAGGTGGCCGGTGAACAGGAAGGGGAGACAGGCCACGGCGACCACCGTCATGACCGGGAGATCGAAGTTCCGAGCGGACGCGAGGACCTCGAGCCCGTCGGGTGCCACCAGTGCGGACACGCCGAGCACGCCGAGGAGGTTGAACAGGTTCGATCCGACGACGTTTCCCACGGCGATGTCCCGTTCGCCGCGGAGGGCCGCCACGATCGACGTCGCCAGTTCGGGCATCGATGTCCCGATGGCGACCACCGTCAGTCCGATGACCAGATCGCTCACCCCGAACGCCTCGGCGGCCGTGGACGCAGCGGACACCAGCCATCGACCGCCGACGACCAGCCCGACCAGGCCCACGAGGACCTGACCCAGGTCGACCAGCACCGGCCGCTGGCTCAGCCGATCGACCGGAACGGCCTCGGCGTACTCGGCCTCGATCTCCGGCGACTCCCGACGAGCGCCGATCACCGTCGCCGCCGTGTAGACGACCAGGAGCCCGACGAGGATCAGCCCCTCGACCTGCCCGAGCACTCCGTTCGCCGCGAGGACCCACACCAGGATCGATGCCCCGATCATGAGGGGGATGTCGAGCCGGACGAGGCGCTGGGCGACGACCAGGCCCCCACCGACGATCGCTGACACGCCGAGGATCACGAGGACGTTGGCGATGTTGGACCCGATGACGTTGCCGACCGCGATCGCCCCGTCCCCGCCGGTGGTCGCCGACACCGACACGGCCAACTCCGGGGTGGAGGTCCCGAAGGCGACCACCGTCAGGCCGATGACCACGGGCGACAGCCCGGTACGGGCCGAGATCGCCGATGCGCCCCGGACGAGCAGCTCCGCCCCGGCGACCAGAGCGGCCAGTCCTGCCATGAACACCAGCACCGTCCCGATCGTCACGGCGGCAGCATGCCACCTGGATCGGCGCGGCCGATGTCGGCGCTGGATCGGCGAGCCGATAGGTTCGATCGTGCCGGTCCGGGGGGACCGGCCACGACACCACAGGGGGGATCCATGGCGTCCAGCACGCTCAGCCGCGACGAGGCGACCGACCGCCTCACCGGACCGGGAGGCGAATTCGAGATCGCCGAGGTGCCGATTCGAGGCGTGCCGACGAAGGTGTTCACCACCGCTCCGCCGACCCTGGTCCACACCCTCGAGGCGAGCCGCCAATACGGGGACCGCACCTTCGTCGTCTACGAGGACGACCGGTGGACCTTCGCCGAGCACTACGCCATCGTCGCCCGCCTCGCCCATCGTCTCGTCGACGACTTCGGGGTGGCCAAGGGTGATCGGGTGGCGATCGCCATGCGCAACTACCCCGAGTGGATCGCCACGTTCTGGGCCACCACCGCTGCGGGGGCGGTCGTCGTCCCGCTCAACGCCTGGTGGACCGCAGGCGAGCTCGAGTACGCACTGGTCGATTCAGGGGCCACCGTGCTGGTCGCCGACGAATCGCGGGCCCTCGCCCTCGACGACCACCTCGGCGACACCGCCATCACCACCCGCATCGTGGCCAAGGGCCAGGTCGATGGCTGGATCCCGTTCGACGAGGTCGTGGCCGGCTGGGGCGACGACGAGGTGCCGACGATCGACCTCGAGCCCGACGACGACGCCACGATCTTCTACACGTCGGGCACCACCGGCGTCCCCAAGGGCGCGGTCGGCACTCATCGCAACATCTGCACCATCACCGCCAACGCCCAGTTCGCTCTGGCTCGGGGTGCGCTGCAGGCGGGCAAGGAACTTCCCCCGCCGACCGAACGCCCCCAGGCCGGCCGGCTCCTGTCGGTCCCCCTGTTCCACGTCACCGGCTGTCACGCCACCATGGTCGGCTCCACCGCGGCGGGCTCGAAGCTGGTGATGATGTACCGCTGGAACCCCGAAAGGGCCCTCGAGCTGATCGAGCGCGAGCGCCTCAACGCGTTCGGTGGTGTCCCGTCGATGGTGTGGCAGGTGCTCGAGTCCCCGAACTTCGCCGACCACGACCTGTCGAGCGTCACCCAGATCGGCTACGGCGGCGCGCCTGCGCCACCGGAGTTGGTGCGCCGCATCTCCGAGCACTTTCCCGTCGCTGCTCCCGGCAACGGGTACGGCCTCACCGAGACCTCGTCGGTCGCCATCTCCAACGGTGGTGCCGACTACATCGCCAAGCCCCACAGCATCGGGCTGCCCCTCCCGGTCGTCGACGTGAAGATCGTCGACCCGACGGGTGCCGAGCTGCCCACCGGCGAGGTCGGTGAGCTGCTGATCAAGGGCGCCAACGTGGTGCGCGGCTACTGGAACAAGCCCGAGGAGACGGCGGCGAGCTTCGTCGACGGGTGGCTGCACACCGGCGACCTCGCCTCCATCGACGAGGACGGGTTCGTCATCATCGCCGACCGCGCCAAGGACGTCGTGATCCGGGGCGGCGAGAACGTCTACTGCGCCGAGGTCGAGGGCGTGCTCTACGAGCACCCGGCGGTCACCGAGGTCACCGTCATCGGCGTACCGCACCGGGTGCTCGGCGAGGAGGTGGGCGCGGTGGTGGTGTTCCGTCCGGGTGCGTCGGCCACCGTCGAGGAGCTCCAGGCCCACGTGAAGGAGAATTTGGCCGGGTTCAAGGTCCCGACCCACGTGTGGTTCCGGGACGAGCCGTTGCCCCGGAACCCGGCGGGCAAGGTGCTCAAGCGCGAGCTGCGGGAGGAGCTGCTCGAGAGCTAGCTCCTCCCGCAGTCGACGCGCCCGCGCCTGTGCCGGGTCCGACCCGCCCGGTCGGACCCGACGACTCAGTCGAGCAGGTCGGGGATGGTGAACTCGAACACCCGCTCGGGCTCCTCGCTGGGCAGCCCGCCGGTGGGGATCAGGTAGTAGTCGCCGGGCAGGTCGGCCGGGATCTCGTAGCTGAACCCGATCTCGACGGTCTCACCGGCGTCGAGGTCTGCGCTTCCGCCGTCGAAGCGGGTGTTCATCACGTGGTCGTCGCCGTCCGGGTTGACGAGACGGAACGACGGGCGCCGACCGTCCTCACCGCTGGTGTTGGTCACCTCGCCGAGGAACCACACGTAGGCCGCGCCTTCGAACCGGCTCTGAGCGGACAACGGGCGGTCGAAGTGCACCTCGAGGGTGTCGAGCTCGAAGGTGAAGCCGTCGACCTCCAGGGTTCCGGGAGACTCGAGCTCGACCGGTTGGTTGGTGCGGGTGGTGCCGCTCGCTCCGAGGGCGAGCTGGGCCCGGGTGAGGCTGTCCTCGCCCCACAGGAGCAGCGCGTCGGAGATGTCCGAGTCGGCGGGGATCTGCCAGCGGAGGTCGATGGGTTCACTCGACTCTGCCTCGACGAAGGGGCGGCTCGACTCCGCAGTCGCCTGGAAGGTGTCGACGGTCAGGTAGATCGGCCCCGGCGGGCGGTTGCCGTCGTCGAGCAGGTTGGTCACCGTGCCCGAGACGCGCACGTCGGTGTCGGTCTGGCCGTTGTTCCACA
>SKKL01000218.1 GCA_007121465.1 Acidimicrobiales bacterium
ACCTCGTCGTCGGACAGCTCGTCGTCGGACAGCTCGAGCTCCTCGTCGGAGTCCTCGAGCGGGAGCGGCTCGACGAGCGACAGCAGCTCCTCGTCCAGCGGGAAAGACTCCTCCACGAGCAGCGCCGCCTCCGCGACTACCTGAGCCGACGTCGACGTCTTTCAGACCCTTTGATAGCCTAGGCGTCGCTTCCCCCTCCCGTTCCCCAGCACCGGGAGGTCACCACCTGTGGGTGGACCCCGTTCCCTGCCGCCCCGTCACGTTCTCGCCCGGCGGCCCCGACGCCGCATCGTCTCGGCCCTGCGGCGTCAACCGATCGTGTTCTGGGCGCTGGCGCTGGTGGCCGCGGCGACCACCTACCTCACCGTCGAGGGCTCGCTGAGCGCCACCGCCGAGGGGGCCGAGGCCTACGGCGAGCTGGTCGAGGCGGTGGTCGCGGTGGCCGACCTCGACCCCGGATCCACCATCGGGGCCGACGACGTCACGGTCGCCCTGGTACCCGGCTCGATGCATCCCCCCGATGCGATCACCGAGATTCCCATCGGGCGCGACGTCCGCCATCCCATCGTCACCGGAGAGGTGGTCGCCGAGCGGCGCCTCGCCCCGACGGGTGCGGTGGGGATCGCCGCTCTCCTCGAGCCGGGCCAGCGCGGGGTGACACTCCCGCTCGCGATCCACCAGGCCCCGCTGGAGCCCGGTCAGCGGGTCGACGTGTTCTCCACCACCGACCCGCTCCACGACGGTGGTCGGCTGTCCACCACAGTGGTCGTCGAGAGCGTCCGTGTGCTCGCGGTCGACGAGTCCACGGTCACCGTCGCCGTAGCGGCCGACGACACCGCGAACGTGGTCGCGGCGATGACCACCTCGATCATCACCGTGGCCGTAGCCGGGTGACCGACGGGCCCACGTGGGGCCGGGTGGATCAGCCCGACGAGACCGAGGGGACGATGCGGGGGGTCCAGGGCCGATGCCGGTCGAAGTGGTGACCGACGATCTCCCCCTCGGCGAGCGACGCCAGGAATTCGGTCGGGCCATCGAAGTCGGGCATCTCCACGTAGACCGCGCCGAGCGCGTCCGGCACGTGGGCGTCGCTTCCTGCACCGGCGAGCAATCCGTGGGCGGCGGCGTATTCGGCAGCCTGACGGTTGAGGTGCTCGAGGCTGGTCTTGCCGTTGCGAGCCTCGATGGCGTCGACGAGGCCCTCGGCGACGAGCTCGTCGATCACCCAGTCCTTCAGGTGGGCCCGCATCGGGTCGAACGGGTGGGGGACATAGACCACTCCACCCTGGTCGCGGATGCGCCGAGCCACTTCCGCCGGACCGATTCCACCGGGGATCCGCTCGGACAGGAACAGGCCGATGATCTCCCCGAGTTGGGTGCGGACCTCCTCGCCGACCACGACCCGGCACGGCAGCCGTTCGGCGAGCTCGACCGCGCCGGCCACCGCGTTGTGGTCGGTGATGCACAGCACGTCGATCCCGCTGTCGACCACCGCCGCCTCGATCTCGTCGGGGGTGGTCGTCGAATCACCCGACCACATCGTGTGGCTGTGCATGTCCACCCGCACCCAGCCGTCGCGCGTGGGGCGGGCGAGGTGCGGGTGACGGTCGACGGCTCGCTCGACCTTCTCGTCATCGGTGGGGCTCACGACATCGGAGCCTACCGAGATCAGTCCGGTTCGATGATGGTGCGGGGGCCGGGGCCGTGCGACCCGAGCTGGTCGTCGGGGTTCACCAGCTTGCAGGTGCGCAACGACAGACACCCACACCCGATGCAACCGTCGAGGCGATCACGGAGCCGTTCGAGCATCCCGATCTGCTCGTCGATCCGGGGGCGCCAGTTGCGGGCGAGGCGAGTCCAGTCGCGCTCGTTGGGGGTGCGGTTCTCCGGCAGCGACTCCAGGGCCTCGCGGATCTCGTCGAGGGTCAGACCGAGCTGCTGGGCCACCTTGATGAACGAGATGCGGCGGATCGTGGCCGGGTGATAGCGGCGTTGGTTGCCCTCGGAACGTTCCGAGGAGATCAGCCCCTCGGACTCGTAGTAGCGCAACGCCGAGGAGGCGACGCCCGTGCGTTCGCTCACGATTCCGATCGGGATCTCGGGGACCATGTGTCGATCGTAGGCGGCTATTTCCTTGACCTCAAGTCAACTTCATTTCTTAGGCTCAGGTCATCGCACAGACGATCGATGGAAGGACCCGCGATGCTCACGACCGACCCACTCCGACTCGCCGTCATCACCGGCAGCACCCGCGAGGGCCGCATGGGCCCTGTCGTCGCCGACTGGTTCGTCGGTCGAGCGGGGGCGCACCCGACCTTCGAGGTCGATCCGATCGATCTCGCCACCCTCGATCTGCCGATGCACCTCCCCGATCACCTCGACGAGACCCACCGCGGATACGCCGCCTCGATCGACGCGGCCGATGCGGTGGTGGTCGTCGTCCCCGAGTACAACCACGGCTATCCGGCCAGCCTCAAGCAGGCGATCGACATCCTCAAGAGCGAGTGGCGCCGGAAGCCGATCGGCATCGTGTCCTACGGCGCCCGCAGCGGAGGGATTCGCGCCGCCGAGCAGCTGCGCCAGGTGTTCCCCGAGTTCGACGCCATGACCATCCGCGAGTCGATCGCCCTTGCCAACGTGTGGAACGTGTTCGACGACGACGGCAACCCTCGCCAGCCCGATCAGCTGGCCGCCGCGGCCCGGGGCATGCTCGACCAGCTGGCCTGGTGGGCCGACGCCCTGCGCTCCGCCCGGCGAGCTGACGAGGCCCTGGCGATGAGCTCGTGACCGACCCGCGCCCTGTCGCGCGCCCCGGCGTCGCAGCGATGTGCCACGATCGCGAAGAGGGGGTCCCACCATGAGCGAAGAGAGCCGAATCGTCACCGTGCTCGAGCCGGCCGACGAGTACACCCACGAGCCCGACCCGGTTCCCAACTACAACGAGTCGATGTACCTCAACACCTTCGATCCCGACGCGGAGGTCGGCGGCTGGTTCCGACTCGGCAACCGGGTCAACGAGGGCTACGCCGAGATGACGGTCTGCACCTACCTGCCCGGCGGTCGCGTCGGGTTCATGTACGGGCGGCCCCGCATCCAGAGCAACGATGCCATGGACGCCGGCGGCCTGCGCATCGAGGTCGTCGAGCCCTTCGAGCACCTGCGGGTGACCTACCAGGGCCAGGTCTGCCTGCTCGACGAGCCCGGTCAGATGGCCGACCCCCGAACCGCCTTCCGGGAGAACCCCCACGTCGAGTGTCGCGTCGACCTCGACGTCCGTGGCTCGTCGCCGATGTACGGCGGCCGCCCGGTGAACCCCGACGGCTCCGAACCCGAACTCGACGCCGAGCGCAGCTTCGCCAAGGCCCACTACGAGCAGCACACCGCCTCCACCGGCTCGATCCAGGTCGGCGACGAGGTGCTCGACATCTCCGGCATCGGACTGCGCGACAAGTCGTGGGGTCCCCGCTACTGGCAGGCGCTGTCCTGGTACCGGTGGTTGCCGATGTCGTTCGGCCCCGACTTCGCCATGATGATGTCGATCATCGGCGACGGCGAGGGCGGTGCCCGCCGATCCGGCATGGTCCTCGTCGACGGCGAATACCACAAGATCCGCCACTGCGAGATCGAGTCGGACTGGGACGACCGGGGCTACCAGACCGCCATGCGCGCCGTGGCCCGTACCGACCACGACACCTACGAGGTCGAGGGCGAGGTCATCTCCCTCATCCCGTTGCGGAACCGGCGCACCACCCCCGACGGCGACGAGCTCACCACCCGCATCACCGAGGCGATGACCCGCTACCGCTGCAACGGCCGCAACGGCATCGGCATGAGCGAGTACCTCGACCAGGTCGTCGACGGCCGCCCCATCGGTCCGGACGTGGAGATGCCCGGCTCGATCCGATGAACGACCGAGCGAAGATCGCCGCCGACCTCGCCGCCGCCCTCGGGGAGGTACTGACGCCCACGCTGGGAAAGGTCGACATCGTCGACCTGGTCCGGCTGTCGGCGGGAGCGAGCCGCGAGACGTGGACCTTCGACGCCGTCACCGCGGGCCGCCGCGACCGGGGCGTGCGCCACGAGCTCGTCCTACAACGGGACCGGTCCTCGGCCGCCGGCGATGCGTCGGCTCGTGAGGCCGAGCTCGTCACCTATGCCCGAGCGGGAGGGGTACCCGCTCCCGAGGTGGTGACCAGCGGGGCCCCACCATGCCCCCTCGGCACCTCGTACTCGATCACCCGACGCGTCGGAGGGGAGACCATCGCCCGGCGGATCCTGCGCGACGACGAGTTCGCCCCCGCCCGCGCCGGCCTCGTCGGCGACTTCGGCCGTGCCCTGGCGGCGATCCACGCTCTCGACCCGGAACCGATGGAAGAGGTGCTGTCGACCGTCGACGATCCGATCGCATCGATGCGTCGACTTCTCGACGACCTGAGCGACCGACACCCGGTGTTCGAACTGGCCCTGCTGTGGCTGGCCGATCACCGGCCCGACCCGCGACCCGTCCGGGTGGTGCACGGGGACTTCCGACTCGGGAACCTCATCGTCGACCGGGGCGGCCTGGTGACCGTCCTCGACTGGGAGCTCGCCCACCTCGGCGATCCGATCGAGGATCTCGGGTGGCTGTGCGTGCGAGCGTGGCGCTTCGGGAGCACTCCGGCGGTGGCCGGGCTCGGCGACCGCGATCTGCTGCTCGCCGCCTATCGGGCCGAGTCGGGCATGGAGGTCGGGCTCGACGAACTCCTGTGGTGGGAGGTGTACGGCACCCTCAAGTGGGGGCTCACCACGCTGGTGATGGGCACCCAGTTCCAGCCCGGTGTCCCGGCTCTGCTCGAACAGGGCGTCATCGCCCGCCGCGTGGCTGAGACCGAGTACGACCTCTTCCTGCTCCTCCGCCCCGACCTCGCCGCCGAGACGCCCCTGCCTCCGTCCGACCCCACTCCACCAGTCGCCTGGCCCCACGACCCGCCCGACGCCGCTGCGCTCCTCGACACCGTGCGGGCCTTTCTCACCGACGATCTCGGCCAGCGGCTCGAGGGACGGGACCGCTTCCTCGCCCGAGTGGCCGCCAACGCCGTCGGGCTCGCCGAACGAGAGCTGCGCCTCGGACCCGACCACGCCGAGCAACACCGGCACCGCCTCGCCACCCTCGGGGTCTCCTCCGACGCGGAGCTGGCCGCCGCCATCGGGGTCGGGCGCTTCGACGACCTGCTCGACGAGCTCACCACGGCGCTGTGGACGGCCACCCGCGACAAGCTCGCCGTCGCCAACCCCGACTACGCCGAACCCCCTTGAGACACCGGCGACCGTCCGACACACCATGGTTCCGGCATGAAGCGCCTTCTGAGGGCACTCGCTGCCGGGACCTCAGCGGCCGCCGAGGGAGATGTCGCCGATCACCAGGCTCGGGACGCCGGTGCCGCCCGGCAGCCAGGTGAGGTCGCCACCCACCGCGGCGATGTCGAGCAGCATCCGCTGGAGCGACCCGGCGATGGTGATCTCCCGGACCGGTTCGGCCAGCTCGCCGCCCCGGATCATGCGCCCCTCGGCCCCCACCGAGAAGTCGCCCGACACCGGATTCACCCCCGAGTGCAGACCGTTCATCGACCGGAGAGCGAAACCGCTGTCGAGCGAGGCGAGGAGTTCGTCGTAGGTGCCGTCACCCGGCTCGGCGACCATGACCTGCACGCCGGGGCTCGGCAGGCCTCGGGACCCCCGCACCGCCGACGCGGTCGATGCCGCTCCCGCTCGGCGACCGGTTGTTCCGTCGTAGAGGAACCCGGCCAGCACGCCGTTCTCGACAAGGGCGTTCCGGCGGGTGGCGAGGCCCTCGCCGTCGTGGCTGTCAGAGGCGATCGAGCGGGTGTCGGTGGGGTCGTCGACCAGGGTGAGCAACGGGGAGGCGATCTCCTCGCCGAGGCGGTCGGCGAACGGTGACCGGCCCTTCAGCACCACGTCGCCGGTGAGCGAGCCGGCCACGATGCCGAGCAGGGTGGCCGCCAACCGGGGCTCGAGCAGGAGCGTGACCCGCTGGGACGGCACCGGACGTCCGCCGAGCAGCTCGGTGGCCCGCTGCACCGCGTCGGACACCACCTTGTCGTCGTCGAGGGCATCGGGTGACCGAGCGGCGTCGACCCCCGCACCGGTGGCAGTGTCGTCGCCTTCACCGGCGATCCCCGACACCGACATCGAACACGACGTCGACCGGGAGGAAAGCGCCAGCCCGGCACTCGACGCCAGGGCGAACTCGGCCGCGGCGTCGGACCACACGGCCGTGCGGACCGAGCGCATGCGCGGGTCGCCGCCGAGGACCCTCCGCTCGAGCTCGACGGTGCGAGCGATCTTGTCGACGTCGGAGTAGGCCACGACGCTGTCGTTCCAATGGTCGACGGGGACCGCCTCGACACCGTCGGGTTCGACCAGGCCCACGTGGTCGTCGGGCGTGGCGAAGCTGGCGTTGTCGCGCGCCTCGGCCAGGACGTCGTCGACGACGTCGGGATCGTGGCTGCCGGCGTGGGCGAAGCCCTCCCGGTGATCGGCGATGACCCGGACACCTATCCCGTGCGACGTGGCCGACGTGAAGGACTCCACCTCGCCGCCGTGGACCCGGACCGTTGTGCGGGTTCCTCGACCGACGGTCACCTCGACCTGCTCGCCCGGTTCGGCTCTCTCGGCCAGACGGCGGGCCAGGTCGAGGATGTCGGAGTCGCTGCTCACGAGCCGCCCGAGACGGTCACATCGGCGACGGCCAGGGACACACCGGAGGCGGCCATCGGCAGCCACTCGATGTCCGAACCCACTGCGACCACGTCGCGCAGCATCTTCTGGAGCGTGGAGGCGACGGTGAACTCGCGCAGCGGCTCGGCCCGTTGCCCGCCGCGCACGCGCACCCCCTCGGCTCCGGTGGAGAAGTCGCCCGACACCGGGTTGACCCCCGAGTGCAGGCCCGACACCGACTGCACGAGGATGGCGTCGCCGACGCGGCCGAGGATGGCGTCCTGATCGAGATCGCCGGGCTCGAGGCGCACCGCCCGGCACCCGACCGAGGGAACCGACTTGAACCCGCCTCGCAGGGCCGAGCCGGTGGAGGACGTGCCCGCCCGGCGGGCCGTGAGTGCGTTGTGGACGAAGTGGTCGAGCACACCGGTGCGGATGAGATCGTTGCGGCGACAGGCCAGGCCCTCGCCGTCGGTCTGGCTGGCGCCGAACGCCCGGGCATCGGTGGGATCGTCGACCAGGCTGACGAGGGGCGAGGCGATCTCGTCGCCCAGACGGTCGGCGAACAACGACCGACCCTTCTGCACGGCCTCGCCGGTGAGGGTGCCGGCGATGATCCCGATGAGCTGCGCGGTGACGAACGGGTCGAGAACGACGGTGACCCGCTCGGACCGTGGCTGGGTGGCGCCCAACATGCGGGTGGCTCGCTCGGCGGCGTCACTGGCGGCGGCCCCGACGTCGAGCGCCGCCGGGTCGCGCCCCACCGAGAACCCGAAGCCGGTCTGGGTCTCGTCGCCGTCGGACGCCAGGGCGTGGGCCATCACGTAGCAGGCCCCGTCGCGCGACGCGGTGCGGATCCCGGTGGTGGTCACGACCACCGCCTCGCTCATCACGTCGACGTAGTCGGCGGACTCGAGCCCGATGATGCGCGGGTCGGCGCCCAACACCGCCCGTTCGAGCTCGGTGGCGAGGGCCACCTTGCGCTCGGCAGGCGTGGCGGCGAGGGCCGGATCGAACAGCGCCAGATCGGGCACCGCCACGCCATCGGGATCGGCCAACCCGACGTGTTCGTCGACGGTGGCGAACCCCGCGTTGTCGCGGGCCTCGACCAGTGCCTCGTCGAGCGCCGCGGGGTCGAGGGTCCCGGCGTAGGCGAAACCCTGCCGGCCGTCGATCACCACCCGGACACCGACCCCCTGGGACTCCGCGGAGGACAAGGACTCGACCTGGCCGCCGTAGACCCGAACCTGGGTTTCGCGGTCGCATTGGACCACCACCTCGACCTGTTCGCCGGAGTGCGCCCCGGAGAGAACGCGGTCGGCGAGTGAGAACAGCTCGTCGCTCACGCCGATGCCCCGATCAGGCCGCGGTGCCGCCGACAGTGAGGCTGGTGACCCTCAACGTCGGGGTGCCGTCGCCCACCGGAACACCCTGGCCGTCCTTGCCGCAGGTGCCGGGGTGTCCCATCTCGAAGTCGTTGCCGAGCATGTCGATGCGGGTGAGCACCTCGGGGCCGTTGCCGATGAGGTTGCCGTCGCGGATCGGAGAGGTGATCTTGCCGTCCTCGATGAGGTAGGCCTCGGTCATGCCGAACACGAAGTCGCCCGTGGCGGTGTTCACCTGCCCGCCGCCGAGCTGGGCGACGAAGACCCCGCGGTCGGTGGCGGCGATGATGTCGGCGGGATCGTCGGCGCCGTTGCCGATGTAGGTGTTGGTCATCCGGACCATCGGCAGGTGCTGGTAGCTCTGACGGCGCCCGTTCCCGGAGCTGGGACGACCCTCCTTGCGAGCCCGGAGGTGGTCCCACATGTAGTCGGTGAGCACTCCGTTCTCGATGAGCACGTTGCGCTGGGCAGGCCGACCCTCGTCGTCGATCGAGTAGGCGCCCCACTCCTCGGACATGGTGCCGTCGTCGACGAGGGTGACCAGGGGGCTCGCCACCAGCTCGCCCTTCCGGCCGGCGAAGACCGATGCCTTCTTCGCGACCAGGTCGGCTTCGAGACCGTGGCCACACGCCTCGTGGAACAGCACTCCGCCGCCGCCCTTTCCGATCACCACCGGCATCGAGCCCGACGGAGCGGGAACGGCCTGGAGCTTGGTGATGGCCCGACGGGCGGCACGCCGGGCGAGGTCCTCGACGTCGTAGATGTCGAAGAGCTCGAACCCGACGGTGCGGCCGATGGACTCGCGCCCGGTCTGCATGCCGGTGTCGCCGTTGGCGACACACGAGACGGCGAACAGCGTGCGGACCTGGTCGTCGTCGGCGAGGAGACCGTCGCTGTTGGCGACGAGGATCCGGCGGCGGTTGTCTCCGTAGCGGACCATCACCTGGCTGATGTCGGAACCCTCGGCCCGTGCGGCCTCGTCGGCCCGGTTCAGCAACTCGACCTTGGTGGCCTTGGCGACATCCTCGGGGAGGGTGCGGATCTCATTGGGCCGGGGGGCGGTCTGGCGGGTGAGGTCGACGACACGGGTGCCGCCCCCTCCCCCCTGGGCGGCCGCGGCGGCGGCCTCGGCCGCCTGACGAAGACCGGCTTCGGTGAGGTCGGCGGTGTGGGCGAAGCCTGTGGTGTCACCCGACACGACACGGATGCCGGCGCCACGGTCGCGACCCGAGCTGAGATCCTCGACACGGCGGTCGTCGAGCACCGCCCCGGTGGAGCGACGGTCCTCGACGAAGACCTCGGCGAACTCGCCGCCGGTGCCGAGAGCGGCTCCGATCGTGCGCTGGATGACGGACTCGTCGATCACTACGGGACCCCTCGGGCATCGGCGGCGGTGAACGTCAGGCCCGGCAAGCTGGCCCGGACCCGATCGGATCCCTAGGGTACCGACAATGCCTCCACGTCCGGGCCTGTCCGCCTCGGTCGACCTGACGGTCTCCGACGCCGACACTGCCATCGCCATGCTCTCCGGTGAGGTACCCGTCCTCGCCACCCCCCGCCTCGTCGGACTGTTCGAAGAGGCGTCGATGCGGGCCGTCGAGGGTGAGCTGGCACCCAACGAGACGACCGTGGGCATGAGGGTCCAGATCGACCACATGGCCCCGACCGCCGTCGGCACCGTCGTCACCGCCGAGGCCACCCTCGACAAGATCGAGGGCCGGCGGCTCACCTTCACGGTGTCGGCCAAGGATCCCCGCGGGCTGATCGGAGCCGGGAAGGTCACCCGGGTCGTCGTCGACCTCGAGCGGTTCCTCGACAAGATCAACTGAGGCCGAGAAGGACCTCGAGAAGCCGGCTCAGCAATCCTGGGCGGCGATCATGTCGGCGACGAGGTCACGCAGCTCGTCGACCGTGCCGTACCCCGTGATGACCTGCCACACGTGCTCACCGCACTCGAAGGTGAAGTGGGCGAGGTCATAGGTGAGGATGTCGGTGTCGTCGGGCGGACCCGCCTCGCTCAGGTAGACGTCGACCCCACCGATCTGCTCGACGGTGACGGGTCGACCGTGCCACTCCGTCGTGACGTCGAGCCACCCGATCGGCGCGACCCGGGTCTCGCCCATGAGGCCGAGCGGGGTGACGAAGGCGAGGTAGCCGATCTCCGATCCGGTCTCGGGAATATCGGCCACGTCGACGTTGCGAGCGCCCACCGCCCGGAGCACGTCGATCCCGTACCGCTCGCTCGGCAGCGACACGTACTCTTCGGGCTCCGGGAACTCGAGTCCCGTCGGCCAGTCCTTGGCGACCGGGCCCGCCGGGTAGTCCCGGGCGTGGATCACCATGGTCGTCCCGTCCGACAGCGTGCTCGCCCAGGTGGTCCGGTCGTCACGGTTGGGCCGGAACGGTCCTTCGAAGTACTCGCCGCGCACCCATTCGATCGACACGTCCCACATCGCGGCAGGCTCGTAGGGCGACGTCGGTCCGTCGGCGGCCTGCACCACGAAGGTCACCCGCGGGCCGGTCCAGGCGGCGAGCAGCAGGCGTTCGGATCCGGCGACGGGACGCTGGACCGCCTCCAGTCCGCAATCGAGCCCCAGCAGGCCGGCGAAAGCGTCTGGGTCGGTCGTGCGCTCGGAGAAGACCGACTCCTCCCCCACCACCCATTCGCCGCCTGGCTCGAGGCGGGCCCGCTCCAGCGTCTCGTCGACCACTGCGAGCACCTCGTCGAGATCACACACCGGCTCGGGGGCCGGGACCTCGGTCGTGGTCGTCCCGGCCGTCGTGGTCGTCACCTCGGTGGTCGTCGACTCCTCGGGGGCGGCGGTGTCGTCGTCGGCCCCGCATCCAGCGAGAAGGAGGCTGACCACGGCCGTCATGGCGACCAGCGGACGCGACCACCGGTTCCTCATACCTCGACGGTACGCCCACCCGCCGCTGCGGGACAGGGCCGAAGGTCACCCCAGGTAGAGGATGTCGCCGGTGGGCTGCGGCGAACCACCGGCCGGTTCGATGGTGATCCCCCAGCCGCCCACCGGGTCGGCCGGCAGGGCGAGGCGTCGTTCGAGGCGACCGTCGTCGTCGGGCTCGAAGACTCCTGCGGACCGAGGTCCGTCGTCGGCGAGCACCCACAGCTCATAGGTGCGGTCGTCGCCGGGAGCGGGGAGGTCGGATCCGATCAGCACCGACGCGCCGGCGCTCGGGGACCACGCCACGCGCACGTCCCCCGGCGGGCCGGCACCGTCGAGGGGAACCAGTTCGACGTCGGGGGCGGCGAGCACCGCGAGCAGATCCGACGCTCGGTCTCGGTCGACCAGTGCGGTGCGGGTCACCACACCCATCGCCAGGACGGCGAGGAGCGCCACGGCGGCGACGAGGACCGGGAACGTGCGACGCGCCGCCCGGCCAGCGAGGCTCGGAGGGCTGTCGGCCGCAGGCATCGCGGGCTCCTGGGGGGCATCGGCGGCCCGGGCGAGAACCTGCTCGCGCAGCCCCGCCGGGGGCTCGACGGCCTCCGCACCAGCCAACTCGCCCGCAGTGTGGTGGAACTCGGCGACGTCCGCGGTGCAGTCGGCGCACGCCGCCAGGTGCGCCTCGAAACGGGCGCGCTCGTCGGGCTCGAGGGCGTCGAGCGCATAGGCGGCGGCGAGATGGTGGAGGTCGTCGCTCATGACATCGTCCCCAGGATGTCGCGAAGCCGGATCAACCCGTCGCGTATTCGGGTCTTCACCGTCCCCTCGGGCATGTCGAGGAGCACAGCCACCTGGCGGTAGGAGTGCCCACCGAAGTAGGCCAGCTCGATGGTCTGCCGCTGGGCGAGGGTCAGGCGGTCGAGCGCCTGACGCACCCGCTCACGATCGAGGTGATCGCCGACCTGGTCCGCGACCTCCTCGGTGTGGGTCGGCTCGAGTCGACCCACCCGGTCGTCACGGGAACGCGACGCCTCCTCGGAGCGCACCCGGTCGACCGAGCGGCGGTGGGCCATCGTGGCCACCCAGGATCGGGCGGACCCGCGGTCGGGGTCGAACCGCCCGGCCAGCCGCCACACGTCGAGGAACACCTCCTGGGTGATCTCTTCAGCCAGGGCCCGGTTGCGCACGACGCGCTCGACGATGCCGAACACCAGCCCGCCGAGCTCGTCGTAGAGCCCGGCGAACGCGTCCTGGTCGCCGCTCGCCACCCGCACCAGGTGGGCGGTCGCAGCGTCAGTACGGCTCGGAGCTGCCGGGTCGGGAACCGACCGCAGGTGGCGAAAGGGGTTCACGTCGTTGGTGAGTGTACGGCCGGGGGCCATCACCACATCGTCGCTCGTCCCTGCGTTCATGCCTCCTATTCGGTGCTGACCTCCCGTCGGATTGGAGCGGATTCCACCGTGGTGCGCCCGAGCGAATTGGCATTCGCGTCGACGAATGAATATTCAGTCCAATCCGGTCCAGGTGCTAGCTCCGAACCACCCCCCGAACACCGCCCCCAACAAAGGACTTCCTTCGATGACGAACCCCGACACCACCATCACTCGGCTGGCAGGCCGCCCCGGTCGCCGAGGCACCCGAGTCGCGGCGGCGCTGACCGCCCTCGCGTTGCTCACCGCGGCATGCGGCAACGACGACGACAACGGCGCAGCCGATCCGGTCCAGGACTCCCCCACCACCACCGTGGAGGAGATGGACGACGACATGGACCACGACATGGACGACATGGACGACTCGGCGACCGGTGGCGTGGACACCCCCGCCGCCGACCTGCGGGCGGGGCTGACGGCTCTGTTGCAGGAGCACGTCTACCTGGCCGGCATCGCCATCAACCAGGCCGTCGCGGACGGCGGCGACCTCGAGGCCCCCGCGACCGTTGCTGCGGTGGA
>SKKL01000215.1 GCA_007121465.1 Acidimicrobiales bacterium
CGTAGCATGGGCCGCTGTGTCTGGATTCGTCGATGAGTGTGGTCTCAACGTCAAGGGTGGTGACGGCGGCGCGGGTGCCGTCTCCATGCGTCGCGAGGCCCACGTGCCCCTCGGCGGCCCCGACGGTGGCGATGGCGGGGCGGGTGGCGACGTGTGGTTGGTCGCCGACCACAACGTGGCGTCGCTGATCGCGTTCCGCGACCACCCCCACCGCAAGGCCGAGTCGGGCACCCACGGGTCGGGCAAGCGCAAGCACGGCGCCACCGGCAACGGCCTGGACGTGCCCGTCCCGATCGGCACGCAGGTGTTCGAACAGACCGGCACCGAGGTCCTCGCCGACCTGGTCAACCACGGCGACCGGTGGCTGGCGGCCAAGGGCGGCCAAGGGGGACGGGGCAACGCCAGCTTCTCCTCCCAGCGGCGTCGCGCCCCCACCTTCGCCGAACAGGGCGAGGTGGGCGAAGAGCGCTGGCTCCGCCTCGAGCTCAAGCTCAACGCCGACGTCGCCCTCGTCGGGTTCCCCAACGTGGGGAAGTCGACCCTCATCGCACGCCTGTCCGCGGCCAAGCCCAAGATCGCCGACTACCCGTTCACGACCCTCGAACCCAACCTCGGAGTGGTCCGCCTCGACGACGGCTTCGAGATGGTGGTGGCCGACATCCCCGGTCTCATCGCAGGCGCCAGCGAGGGGCGGGGCCTCGGGCACCAGTTCCTCCGCCACGTCGAACGGGCCCGGGCGTTGGTGGTGCTCGCCGACCTCGCCAACCTCGACGGCCACACCCCCGCCGAACAGGAAGCGGTGCTGCTCCAGGAGCTCGAGGGCTACCAACCCGACCTCGTCACCCGGCCCCGGGTGGTCGTCGGGTCCCGAGCCGACCTGGAGGGCCACGTCGAGGGCGCCGCCGACACCTCCGACTTCGATGGCCCCCGCATCTCGGCCATCACCGGCGAGGGCCTCCCCGAACTGCTGGGAACGATGCGCCAACTGGTCGAACGGGCCCGAGCCGCCGAGCCCGAGCCCGAGGGGTTCGTGGTGCACCGCCCCGAAGCCGAGGGCATCAAGATCGAGCGGGGAGACGACGGGTCGTTCATCGTCATCGGACGACAGGCCGAGCGGGCGGTCGCCCTGTCCGACATGACGAACTACGAGGCGCTCGACTACGCCCAGGCGCGCTTGAAGAAGCTCGGGGTCGACCGGGCGCTCGCCCGGGCGGGAGCCAAGCCCGGCGACATCGTCCACATCGGGAAGATGAGCTTCGAGTACGAGGACGACTGATGATCGTCGTCGCCAAGATCGGAACCTCGTCGCTCACCGACGGGGTGGGCGAGGTGTCGCGCCCGGCTATCGAGAAGCTGTGTGCCGAGGTGGCCGAGCTGCGGGCCATCGGCCACCAGGTCGTGATCGTCACCTCCGGTGCGATCGCCGCCGGTTTGCCCTCGCTCGGCATGGGCGACGCCAATCGGCCCCGTGACGCCCGCACCCTCCAGGCGGTCTCAGCGGTCGGCCAGAGCCGCCTCATGCGCACCTACGACGACGTGCTCGCCACCCACGGCCTCATCGGTGGTCAGGTGCTGCTCGCCCCGCTCGACTTCATGATCCGCCAGCAGTACCTCCACGCCCGCGGCACCCTCACCCGCCTCCTCGAGCTCGGGGTCGTGCCGGTGGTGAACGAGAACGACGCCATCGCCGACGACGAGATCCGCTTCGGCGACAACGACCGGCTGGCGGCGCTGGTAGCCCACCTCGTCGAGGCCGAGCTGCTCGTGTTGCTGACCGACACGGCGGGGCTGCTCACCGCTGACCCTCGGCTCGACACCTCGGCGTCGCTCATCGAGGAGATCGTCGAGATCGACCACGAGATGGAGGCGCTGGCCGGCGGAACCGGGACGGTTCGGGGCAGTGGGGGAATGGCCTCCAAGATCGCTGCGGCCAAGATCTCGGCGTGGACCGGAGTCCGGGCGGTGATCGCCAGCGCCAAGCGCGACGGGGTGCTCGTCGACGCGGTGGAGGGCGTGCCCGGGGTCGGCACCGTGGTGCAGCCCCGCGGCATCCGCCTCGGTGCCCGCAAGCTGTGGATCGCCTTCGCCGTCGGTTCCTCGGGCCAGATCGTGGTCGACGACGGCGCCAAGTCGGCGCTGGTCGACCAGAACCGTTCGCTGCTGCCCGCCGGTGTGGTCGGCGTGGACGGCCACTTCGGTCCCGACGACGCCGTCGAGCTCGCGACACCCGACGGTCAGGTGTTCGCCAAGGGCCTGACCCGCATGGGCAGCACCATGCTCGAGGAGTTCAAAGGTCGCCGCACCAGCGATCTGCCAGCCGGCGTGATGCACGAGGTCATCCACCGTGACGACCTCGTGATGCTTCCGTAGCGTCGGGGTCCCTGCCTCCGTTTTCCAGGCGGGGGTGGGGTACGATGAGCCGATCAGCTGAGGACGAGTCGCCTCGCTTGGGCCGGACGGCCGGTAGCGCTGTCGCCCCGTGCAGGCTCGACGCCTCGAACTCTCCTGGTGAGCACCAGGCTCGCCCGACCACCGGTCGGCCCGCGCCGAGACCACCACGAGGAGCACACCATGCCCGAGAAGTCCCCGCAGAGACCCGCCGGCAAGAAAGCTGGCAAGTCGCTCAAGGAGAAGCGTGCCGACAAGCGCGCCAAGAAGTCACCGGAGACCACGATCCTCAACAAGAAGTGAGCGTGACCCCCCGGCTGTCGACCTCAGCGCAGGTCGTCGGAGGGGGGTGAGGAATCGGTGGCCGCCGGTTGGGCGGCTTCCTCGGTGCGGGCGTCGCCGGCGGGGGTCTCCGCACCGGTGGCGGCCTTGAGCTCTTCGATCTTGCTCTGCAGCTCGGCCGCGGCCTGGGGTTCACCCGACTCGAGACCGAGCTGGGAGCGGATCTCGTCGAGCCGTCCCTTGGCCTCGTTGTTCATGGCGGCCTGTTCGATCTCGAACATCTTCGAGTCGACCGATCCCTCGGTGAGCTCGCCCATGCCCTGCGCTTTGGCGTAGCGCATCTCGATCTTCTCGCGGATCTGGTCGAAGCTCGGGGTGTCGTCGCTCACCGTCTCGGACAGCGACGCCATGGCCGTGTTCATCTGCTCGGCCATCTTCGCCTGGTCGAGCTGACCCAACAGTCGCTGACGCTCGGCCAGCTTCTGCTGCATGGCGGCGGAGTTCTGCTCCACTGCCGCCTTGGCCTGGTCGGCGGCCTGACCGGCCTGGCCGTGCAGCGCCTTGAGATCCTCGATCTCGCGCTCGAGGCCGATCATGCGGTTGGCGAACGCCTCGGCGGCCTGGGTGTACTCGCCGGCCTTGGTGGTGTCGCCCTTGCGGTTGGCCTCATCGGCCATGATCACCGCCTGGCGGGCGTTGTTCGAGACCTTCTCGTAGTCCTCGAGAGTGCGTGAGAGCCGCATCTCGGTCTGCTTCTGGTTGGCGATGATGTTCGCCGCCTGCTCCTTGAGCTGACGATGCTGGTCCTGGGCCTCCTGGATGGCCTGTTCCAGCTGGACCTTCGGGTCGGCGCTCTCCTCGAACTTCCCGGTCAACCGGGCCGTCGTGTACCGCCACCAGCGCTTCATGAGCTTGATCATGCGGTCGAGCCTACCGGGGAGGACCGGACGGAGTCGCTATCCCTTAGGGGTCGTCGGGTGGCGGCAGTTCGGGGTCGCCCGAGCCTCGGGCCGACGACCGGCCGGACTCCACCAGCGCAGAGCGCAGGGCCTCGAGGTCGTCGACCACCTGTCGCACCGCAACGCCGACGCCGGTGAGGTCGTCGTCGTGGCCGGCGAGGGCGCTGACCTCGATGGCGCGGGTGACTGCCTCGGTGAGCTGAGCCTCGAGGATCTCGAGTCGGGAGGTGACGTCCTCGATGACGGCGTCGAGCCGTTCGGCCGACTCGATCTGTGAGCGCACCGCGGCCTCGGCCGTGGTGGTGTCGGCGTCGCGCCCTTCGAGCGAGTCGAGGCGCCTCTGGAGCGCGGGGACGTCTATCGCCTTGCGCGCCGTGGAGATCGACTGGGCCTGCTTGGCCACCTCCCAGCACTCCCGCACCCCGGCCTCGACCGAGGCTCGCACCTCGACCAAGCGGTCCTTCAACGGACCCGCACGGGTGGAGCGGAGCGCCTCGTCGAACCGGTTGCGGGCGGTGAGGGCGTCGCGGACGAAGAACCGCCACGGCTCGCTGACTCCGAACGGGTCGATCCGGTCCCGCCCCTCGCCGAATCGGCGTCGGCCCCCTGCCGCCACCCCGCCGGCGGTGCCTCCCACCCAACCGAGCAAGGCCAGGATCACCAGCCCGGGGATCCCGGTCCCGGCCAGCAGGGCGATGAGGAATCCGCCGAACGCACCCCCGGCCGCCAGAGGCGACATCGAGGCGCGGCCCCACACCGCAGGGTTGCGAGGCGTGGCCGGCACGGGGAGGTTCACCACCCCAGTATTCCAACTAGGACCGCAACTGCGGTCACCGCGTAGCCTGGAGGGCGATGAGCGCCACTCCCACACCCATGGTCGAGCTCGGGGCCCGGGCCACCGCGGCGGCCCGCCTCCTGGCCACCACCTCCACCGCCGACAAGGACGCCGCCCTCACCGCGGCCGCCGACCTGCTCGAGTCCCGGAGCGCCGAGATCCTCGCCGCCAACGCCGACGACGTCGCCCGTTCCGAAGCCGACGGCGCCACCGCGACGGTGATCGACCGCCTCCGTCTCAGCGAGGCCAAGATCGCCTCGATGGCCAACGGGTTGCGCCAGGTGGCCACCCTTCCCGATCCCGTCGGCGAGATCGTCGGCGGCTGGGTGCGGCCCAACGGCCTGCGCATCTCCCAGGTCCGGGTACCCCTCGGGGTGGTCGCCATCATCTACGAGAACCGACCCAACGTCACCAGCGACGCGTTCGGCCTGTGCCTCAAGTCGGGCAACGTCGCCTTCCTCCGGGGCTCGTCGGGCGCCTTGTCGTCCAACCTCGCCATCGCCGCCGTGTTGCGCGACGCCCTCGACAAGGTCGGCCTCCCCGCCGACGCCCTCGTCATGGTCGACGACGCCAGCCGCGAGTCCGCCGTCGAGTTCATGCAGCTGCGGGGGGTGATCGACTGCCTGATCCCCCGGGGTGGGCCGTCGCTCATCCGGGCCATCCTCGACAACGCCACGGTTCCCTACGTCATCGACGGGGACGGCAACTGCCACGTCTATGTCGATGCCGCCGCTGACCTCGACATGGCAACCAACATCGTCGTCAACGCCAAGACCCAACGCCCCTCGGTCTGCAACGCCGCCGAGTCCCTCGTCGTGCACGAGGCGGTCGCTCCCACCTTCCTGCCCCAGGTCGCGGCCGCCCTCGACGGCGTCGAGCTGGTGGGTGACGCCCGGGCCCGGGAGCTGGTCCCGGCGATCGGCGAGGCGACCGAGACCGACTGGGCCACCGAGTTCCTCGACCTGAAGATGTCGGTGCGGGTCGTCCAGAGCATCGACGAGGCCATCGCCCACGTGTCGACCTACAGCTCGGGCCACAGCGAGGCCATCGTCACCGCCGACCTGGCCGCCGCCGACCGCTTCTGTGCCGAGGTCGACGCCGCCGCGGTGGTCGTCAACGCCTCCACCCGCTTCGTCGACGGCGAGGAGTTCGGCTTCGGTGCCGAGATCGGCATCAGCACCCAGAAGCTCCACGCCCGAGGCCCGATGGGGCTCCGCCAGCTCACGACCGCCAAGTACCTGGTGCGGGGCGAGGGCCAGACCCGAGGCTGATCCGAGCCGGCTGGCTGCACCGGCGGTCGAGCTGGTCGATGATCGTACGAACGCACGATTCGGATTGACCGCGTGGTCAACGTGCCCGCTAGGGTCGCCCCATGGACTATCGCTTCGAGTCGGTCCCCGCAGTTCGCGAGGGCCTGGGGAACGTCAACTACCTCTCCGACGAGGGGATCGCCGGGGTCGTCTACCTCGCCGATCGGCTGCAGAAGCCGGTGCTGGTGGAGGGCCCGGCCGGTACGGGTAAGACCCAGCTGGCCAAGTCGGTCGCCGACATGATGGGGGCCAGGCTGATCCGCCTGCAGTGCTACGAAGGGCTCGACGAGTCCCGGGCGCTGTACGAGTGGAACTACAAGAAGCAGCTCTTGCGGATCCAGGCCGAGCGCAACACCGACGGCACGTGGTCCGACATCGAAGAGGACATCTTCTCCGAGGACTTCCTCCTCACCCGTCCTCTGCTCGAGGCCATCCGGGCCGAGGACCCCGTCGTGCTGCTCATCGACGAGGTCGACCGTGTCGAGATCGAGACCGAGGCACTCCTCCTCGAGATCCTCTCTGACTACCAGGTGTCGATCCCCGAGCTCGGCACCGTCTCCGCCACCCAGATCCCGATGGTGTTCCTCACCTCGAACAACACCCGGGAGCTGTCCGAGGCGCTCAAGCGACGCTGCCTGTTCCTCCACATCGACTACCCCGAGCTCGAGCGTGAGAAGGAGATCGTGCTGGCCAAGGTGCCGGGCATCTCCGAGAGCCTCGCTGACCAGGTGGCCCGCATCGTCCGGTCGATCCGCCAGCTCGAGCTGAAGAAGGCGCCGTCGGTGTCAGAGACCCTCGACTGGGCCAACACGCTGATGCTGCTCAACATCGATCAGGTCAGCGCCGAGGATGCCAGCGAGACCATCAATATCCTGCTCAAGTACCGCAGCGACATCGACAAGGCGATCAAGGAGTTCAACTCCAACGGCGCCGAGTTCGCCGAGCAGTCCTGACGCAGTCTGACCCGGAAGGGACCGAGGGGGTCGCCATGACCGACACCGCCCACGAACCGTCACCGATGCTCGAACTGCTCGGTGGGTTCATCCGCGAGCTGCGCGAGGCCGGGATACCGGTCAGCCTCAGCGAGAACATCGACGCCATGGAGGCGGTCAGCCACATCCCCCTCGAGGACCGCGAGGCCCTCAAGTACGCGCTCGCCGCCACGATGGTCAAGAACGACAGCCACTGGCGCGCCTTCGAGACCGTGTTCGAGGTCTACTTCTCGTTGCGGGGCAAGCACTACGGCATCGACCGCGACGGCGAAGACGGCGAGGGTGAGGGCGACAGCGACACCCCCGACATGGAGGGCGTCGCCCAGCAGGGCAAGGGCGACGGCTCCGGCGGGTCACAGATGACCGCCGAGGAACTCGCCGAGATGCTCTACCAGGCCCTCATGCGGGGCGACGACGCCATGATGCGGGCCATCGCCCGCACCTCGGTGCAGCGCTTCGCCGGCATGGAGCCCGGCCGGCCCGTCGGCGGCACCTACTACCTGTACCGCACCCTTCGGAACCTCGACCTCGACGGCGTCATGCAGCGCCTGATGGACAAGGCCCGCGAGGAAGCCCCCGATCCGGGGCTCACCCCCCTCGAGGAACGCCTCGAGCGCGACGAGTACGAGTCGCGCATCGACCGCCTGAAGAAGGAGGTCGAGGCCGAGATCCGTCGACGCCTGGTGGCCGACCGGGGCGTCGAGGCGATGGCCAAGACCCTCCGCAAGCCGCTGCCCGAAGACGTCGACTTCATGCATGCCAGCCGAGAGGAGATGGCCAACCTCCGCAAGGCCATCTACCCGCTCACCCGCAAGCTGGCTGTTCGCCTGGCTCGCAAGCGCCGCCACGGCCGCAAGGGCCCGCTCGACTTCCGCAACACCGTCCGGCACTCGCTCAGCTACGGCGGGGTGCCCGCCGAGCCCAAGTTCAAGTACCCCCGCCCGGCCAAGCCCGAGATCTTCGTCATCGCCGACATCTCCGGGTCGGTGGCGGCGTTCGCCCGTTTCACGCTCCACCTGGTCTACGCCATCAGCAACCAGTTCTCGAAGGTCCGCTCGTTCGTGTTCATCGACGGTCTCGACGAGGTCACCTCCTACTTCGAGGGCGTCGAGGACATCTCCGAAGCGGTGCACCGGGTCAACACCGAGGCCGACGTGGTGTGGGTCGACGGCCACAGCGACTACGGCCATGCCTTCGAGGTGTTCTGGGAGCGCCACGGCAAAGAGATCGGGCCCAAGACCACCGTGATGATCCTCGGCGACGCCCGGAACAACTACCACGCCTCCCAGGCCTGGGTGGTCCAGGAGATCAACAAGCGGGCCCGCAACGTGTTCTGGCTCAACCCCGAACCGAAGTCCTACTGGGACACCGGCGACTCCATCGTCGGCGAATACGCCGCCCACTGCGACGGCACCTTCGAGGTCCGGAACCTCCGCCACCTCGAGGGATTCGTCGAGAACCTCGCCTGAGGTTCGTGACCGAACGCATCCAGTAGGGCTTCGCGCACCGAATACCAGGTGTGACGCTTCTCGCCATCCGCCTCGACCCCGTGCTCGACGGGCCCTGTCCCCGGGTCGAGAGCCGCGCCGACTATGGTGACGTCGTGGTTCCGGAGGACGAGCTTGCCGCACGTTTCGCGGCCGGGGAGGAAGAGGCCCTCCGAATGGCGTACGACCGTTTCGGTTCACTGGTCTACTCCCTGTGTCGACGTGGGGTCGCCGACTCCGACGCCGACGACATCACCCAGCAGACCTTCATCGCCGCGTGGAAGAGCCGGAACCGTTACGACCCGTCCCGCCCCCTCGGTGCCTGGATCGTCGGGATCGCCAAGTTCAAGATCCTCGACGCCCAGCGGGCCGCCGGCCGGCGCCGCGACACCGCCACCGAGACGATGTCGGTGGTCGCCGACGACGCGCCCCAGCAGCAGCTCGACCGGCTCGCCGACCGCATGGTCCTCGTCGACGCGCTGGGCTCACTTCCCGCCGAGCGGCGCACCGTTCTCGAGCGGGCCTTCTTCTCCGACCTCACCCATCCCCAGATCGCCGAGGAGCTCGATCTCCCCCTCGGTACGGTCAAGAGCCACATCCGTCGAGGCCTCGCCTCGCTGCGCGACCACTTGGAGGGGGCCAATGTTTGACCGCGACCCCCAGGAGTTCGAACTGCGTCTTCGGGAGCTGCTCGGCGAACCCGAGGCGGGCGACGACGCTTTTCTCGGCGATCCCACGATGCTGCGTTTGGTCGACCTCCTCGACGACATCGGCCCCGACGACGCGCTGGAGTCACCACCCCCCGGGCTGTGGGACGCCATCGCCGAGGAGGCCGGGGTCTCGCGACACGACACCAGCCACGAGGCACCGGCTGAGCGTGAGCCGATCACCGCCGACGGCGAATCTGACGCCACCGGCGGATCCGTCGTGCCGCTGCGCCGTGGCGCCGGGTCGGCGCCGCCCTGGTGGATGGGTGCGGCCGCCGCCGTTCTCGTCGTCCTCGTCGTGGCGATCGGCGCCCTCGCCATCATGTCCGACGACGATCCCGAGCCGACCCCGCTCGCCTCGGCCGACCTCGACGTCCTCCTCGCCAGCCAGGCCACCGGGGCCGCGAGCCTCGTCAGCGAGCAGGATGTCGTGGTTCTCGAGCTCGACGTCGACGGCCTCGAGCCCATCGACGGCTACTACGAGGTCTGGTTGCTCACCCCCGAGGTCGACGGGCTGATCTCACTCGGCCCGTTGCGCAGCGACGGCCGCTACGAGGTGCCCGACGGTCTCGACCACACCCGGTTCTCGGTGGTCGACGTGTCGATCGAACCGCACGACGGCGACCCCAACCACTCCGGCAACAGCATCCTGCGGGGCGGGCTCGTCGAACTCTGATGGCCGGCTCTGACCGCTGGCCGCCTGCCCAGGTGGACCGGCGGGCGGCGACGCCCCGCAGAGATCAGCGCTTGGGCAGGAGTTCGGCGACCCGGAAGGCGAGGTCGAGGGACTGGCGACCGTTGAGACGAGGGTCGCAGACCGTCTCGTAGCGGGTGTCGAGGTGACCGGAGAGAACCTCGCTCGAACCGCCGAGGCATTCGGTGACGTCGCCACCGGTGAGCTCGATGTGCACGCCGCCGGGCCAGGTGCCCTCGGCCCGGTGAGCGTCGAAGAACCCGCCGATCTCGGCGAGGATGTCCTCGAGGTGACGGGTCTTGTGGCCCGACTCGCTGGTGAAGGTGTTGCCGTGCATCGGGTCGCACGCCCAGACGACGGGATGCCCCGCGTCGGTGACCGCCCGGAGGATGGGACGGAGGCCCTCGGTGATCGTGTCGGCCCCCATGCGGATGACGAGAGTGAGTCGGCCCGGCACACGGCCCGGGTTCAGCTTCTCGCAGATGGCGAGTGCCTCCTCGGGTGTGGCGGTGGGTCCGAGCTTGCAGCCGATCGGGTTGCCGACCCCGGACAAGAACTCCATGTGGGCGCCGTCGAGCTGGCGGGTGCGTTCACCGATCCAGAGCATGTGGGCCGAGCAGTCGTACCACTCGCCGGTGAGGGAGTCCTGGCGGGTGAGGGCCTCCTCGTAGCCGAGCACGAGCGCTTCGTGGCTGGTCCACAGGTCGGCCTGGTGGAGCTGGGGGTCGCTCTCGGTGTCGACGCCGCAGGCGGCCATGAACCGCAGGGCCCGGTCGATGCCCGCCGCGACCTCGTTGTAGCGCTGGCCGGCGGGGGAGGAGGCCACGAACTCGCGGTTCCACTGGTGGACCCGACCGAGATCGGCGAATCCGCCCTGGGTGAAGGCTCGCAGGAGGTTCAGGGTGGCCGCCGACTGGTGGTAGGCGGCGAGCAGCCGCTCGGGGTCGGGGGTGCGGGCCGCGGCGGTGAAGCCCGGCGCGTTGACCAGATGTCCGCGGAACGACGGCAACTCCACCCCGTCGATGGTCTCGGTGGGTGAGGATCGGGGCTTGGCGAACTGGCCGGCGATCCGGCCGACCTTCACGATCGGGACACCCGCGGAGTAGGTGAGCACGACGGCCATCTGCAGGATGATCTTGAGCTTGTCGCGGATGGAGTCGGCGGAGAACTCGTCGAAGGACTCGGCGCAATCGCCGGCCTGGAGGAGGAACGCCTCGCCCCGCGCCGCCCGGGCCAACTGGTCGGTGAGATTGCGAGCCTCGCCGGCGAACACCAGCGGTGGCAGCGAGGCGACATACTTCAACACCCGGTCGAGATCGGCGGGATCGGGCCAATCGGGCTGCTGGGCAGCCGGAAGGGCATGCCACGACGACGGTGTCCAGGTGTGTTCGCTCACCGGTCTAGCGTCACCCGCCGGGGTGGGCTGATGCAACCCGGTTACGCAGCGTCGATGCGAGCGGCCGCCTGCTCACGGACCAGAGCCACGGCTCGCTTGACCAGCCGGCGTGCGGCTTCGGCGGTGACGCCGAGGTCTTCGCCGACCTCGCGGTAGCTCTTCTTACGGCCGTCGTCGAGCCCGAAACGCTGCTCGACCGCCCGGCGGGCCCGGTCGTCGAGCACGTCGAGCAGGCCGGTGACCTCGAGCTCCTCGGCCCGGGCGAGCATCTCCTGTTCAGGGGTGGGGCCCCCGTCGGAGAGCAGGTCGACCAGCTCGTTGGAGTCGTCGTCGCCGATCGTGCGGTCGATCGAGGTGGGGGTGGTGAGCCGGTGCAGGCGGGCGTGCTCGTCATCGAGCTCGTCGCCGTCGCCCGACACCTGCCGCAGGGCGGCTCGGAGGCTGGCGGAGCGGTCTCCGGGGAGACGCACGAGGCTGGCCTTCTGGTCGAGGGCCCGGCCGATGGCCTGGCGGATCCAGAAGGTGGCGTAGGTGGAGAACTTGAAGCCCTTGCGCCAGTCGAACTTGTCGACGGCGTGCTCGAGCCCGAGGTTGCCCTCCTGGATCAGGTCGAGAAGCTCCATGCTCGGAGGCAGGGGGTAGCGGCGGGCGACGCTGACGACCAGGCGCAGGTTGGCCCGGATGAACCGGTCCTTGGCGGCGGCGGCGTCGCGGACGGCCCGCTTCAGCTCGCGTCCGGTCTCCCCGTCGTCGAGGCGTGCCTGGGCGTCGAATCCACGTTCGATGACCTGGGCGAGCTCGCGCTCCTCCTCGGCGGTGAGGAGAGACACGGCTCCGATTTCGTTGAGGTACTGGCCGACAGAATCACTCATGGCAACTAACTCCAACAGGAACGACACACTTGTCATTCCCGGGTGGGGGAGAAACGGGGGGCGGTGGGTCAGGGTCGATCGGTACAACGCCCTATACCCGGTGATCCTTCCGATCACACCAATGACTTCGGTCACGAGCGCCGTCTCGGATGCACGGGAGGGGATCGGCCCGCGCCCGACCCGGATGAGCCCCGGGGAGCGATGCTAACAAGAGTCGGGCCTGCCCGTACACTCGCCGGGGTGACGGCCACACAGCGCGAGCGGATCGGGATCTTCGGAGGGACCTTCGACCCTCCCCACGTCGGGCACCTCGTCGCCGCGGTCAACGCACGCCACGAGGCCCGACTCGATCGCCTCCTGCTGGTGGTGGCCAACGAACCCTGGCAGAAGAGCGGACTGCGTGATCTCACCCCTGCCTCGGACCGCCTGGCGATGGTCCAGGCCGCGGTGGACGGAGTCGCGGGGCTCGAGGCGAGTGACCTCGAGATTCGCCGAGGCGGGCCGTCCTACACCGCCGACACCCTGGAAACCCTCCGTTCGGAGGACCCGAGTCGGGATCTGTTCCTCGTGCTCGGCAGCGACGCCGCCGCCGGCCTCCCCACGTGGGAGGGGGTCGACCGCATCCGGAAGCTGACCCGCATCGTCCTGGTCGAACGGCCGGGGTCCGAAGGTGGTCGCCCGCCGGAGGGCTTCGACTACGAGGTGGTGTCGGTGCCGCTCCTCGACATCTCGAGCACCGACGTGCGGGCCCGGTGTGTCGACGGGCGGCCCCTCGACTACTTGCTGACCCGCGGCGTCGTCGACTGCATCCGTCGCCGCCGTCTCTACGGAGTGAGACCGTGAGGGTGTCCGCCGATCGACGGATCCACCTGGTCGTCTACGGGGTCGCGTTCACGCTCGCCCTGGTCGCCATCCCGTTGTTGTCGGTCGTGGGCGTGCAGGCCCTCCTCGACAGTCGCGACGGAGAGGTGATCGATCCGGTTCTCGATCCGCTGGCTCCCGGCTATCAGGCCCTGGTGTCACCGTCGCCGAC
>SKKL01000240.1 GCA_007121465.1 Acidimicrobiales bacterium
CGTCGCCCCCACGCCTCGATCAACTTCGTGACCTCCCACGACGGGTACACCCTTGCCGACCTCGTCTCCTACGAGCACAAGTACAACCAGGCCAACGGCGAGGACAACCGCGACGGAGACGACCACAACCGGTCGTGGAACGGTGGTGTCGAAGGCCCGACCGACGATCCGGGAATCAGGGAGCTGCGGGACCGCCAGCGGCGCAACTTCCTCGTCACCTTGTTCCTGTCCCAGGGCGTCCCGATGCTGCTCGCCGGCGACGAGCTGGGCCGTACCCAGCGGGGCAACAACAACCCCTACTGCCAGGACAACGAGGTGTCGTGGGTCGACTGGGACGGCAAGGACGACGACCTGCTGGCGTACACCCGCGCCCTCATCGACCTGCGAGCCAAGCACCCCGTGTTCCGCCGCGGTGGCCACTTCGCCGGAGTGACCGTGCCCGGCAGCGAGGCCCCCGACGTGGCCTGGTTCACCCCCGGCGGCGAGCCCATGACCCACGACGACTGGCAGCAGGGGTTCGCCCGCTCCCTCACGGTCTTCCTCAACGGGGAGGGCATCACCGACCGGGGGCCCTACGGCGAGCCGATACTCGACGACAGCTTTCTCGTGCTGTTCAACGCCGACCGCCAGCCGGGCGTGTTCACCCTTCCCACCGGGCCCTGGCCCGATGCATGGGAGGTCCTTTTCGACACCGCCGACTCGATCCCGCCCGACGAGGGCGACTACGGAGGCCTCGTGTTCCACCACGGGTCGGCCATCCACCTCACCGGCCGCTCGGTCGTCGTCCTGCGTGAGATCGCCCGGTGAGGAACGCCTACCTCGTCGAGCGCATGCGCGGATTCGGCGAGACGATCTTCGCCGAGATGTCGGCGCTGGCCGCCCGCACCGGCGCGATCAACCTCGGCCAAGGGTTCCCCGACACCGACGGTCCGACCTCGGTGGCCGAGGCAGCCATCGACGCCATCCGAGCCGGGCACAACCAGTATCCGCCGGGCATCGGGATCCCCGAGTTGCGCCAGGCGGTGGCCGACCACCAGCGACGGTTCTACGACATCGACCTCGACCCCGACACCGAGGTGCTCATCACCGCCGGCGCCACCGAGGCGATCGCCGCCACGATCCTCGCTCTGTGCGGTCCCGGCGACGAGGTCATCGCCTTCGAGCCGACCTACGACTCCTATGCGGCCACGGTCGCCCTGGCGGGGGCCGCGCTGCGCACCGTCACACTCGACCCGCCCGACTTCGACTACGACCCGGCTGCGCTCGAGGACCTGATCGGGCCCGACACCCGCCTCATCCTCCTCAACTCACCCCACAACCCGACCGGCAAGGTGTTCGGACCGGGTGAGCTGGCCCACATCGCCCGGTTGGCGGTCGAGAACGACATCCTCGTGGTCACCGACGAGGTGTACGAGCACCTCGTGTTCGACGGTCGCCACGTGCCCATCGAGACGCTGCCGGGGATGGACGAGCGAACGCTGACCATCTCCTCGGCGGGCAAGACCTTCTCGTTCACCGGCTGGAAGATCGGGTGGGTGAGCGGCCCGGCCGAGCTCGTCGATGCGGTGCGGACGGTTAAGCAGTTCCTCACCTACGTCAACGGGGCACCGTTCCAGCCCGCGGTGGCACACGCTCTCGGGCTCGGTGACGACTACTTCGCCGCGCTCACCGACGACCTTCGAGCCCGCCGCGACCTGCTGTGCGACGGGCTCGAGTCGATCGGTTTCGGGGTGTTCCGCCCGGCTGGCACCTACTTCGTGGTCGCCGACATCACGCCGCTCGGCGAGAGCGACGGCCGACGGTTCTGCCTCCAGCTCCCCGAACGGTGCGGTGTGGTCGCCGTGCCCTGCGAGGTCTTCTACCAGGACCCGGCCACCGGCAAGAGCCTCGTCCGGTTCACCTTCACCAAGCGGCGCGAGGTGCTCGAGGCAGCGCTCGACCGACTCGCCTCGTGGGGCGCCTGAGGGTCAGCCGTCCTCGGCGAGGGCCCGACTGAGCTCGTCGCGGGTCATGTCGGAGCGACCCTCGACGCCGGCAGCTTGGGCCTTGTCGTAGAGCTCCTCGCGGGTGAGGCCGACGAACTCCTCGAGCTTCTCGGGGTCGAGACGGTCGATCCGGTCGCCGGCCTTCTCCCGCAGCACGGGGAAGAGGTCCTCCTCTTCGTCGCCGTGGTGGTGGACCAAGCCGGCCTTCAACATGTCGAGCGCACCGGCGAAGCCGGGCTCGTCCTTGATCTCGTACATCCGGTCGAGAACCTCGCGGGCGGTCTCGTGCTCGTTGTTCCCCTCCTCGACCTCGTCGTCGTCGGAGAGCACCTCGCGAGCCAGGGGATAGAGGAACTGCTCCTCCACCTTCATGTGGGTGTGGAGGGCCTCGGCGAGCTCGTCGAGCAGACGCGTGCGCTCGGGACCAGGGTCGGTGTCGGCGATCTTGTCGATGAGCGATTCGGCTTCGCGGTGCTCGGAGACGAGGTGGTCGAGCAGGTTCATCGGGCCTCCAGTTGAGGTGGTTCGGGGGGCGGGCGCTCCACCTCCCTTACCCCGGTCACCGCTGCTCAGACCTGGACATCCTTCACAGGACGCGAGCGGCTCGCCACCCAAACTGTGAGGACTTTCACGCGCCAGGGCCACGAGATCCCTCACAGAACACCAACAGGGGGTCAGGACCCCAGGGTGAGGGAGGTCATGGAAAGCGACCCGTAGGCGTAGCCGTCGACGAGGGTCCGGGTGCCCACCCCTGCCGAGGCGGCCAGCCCGGCCAGGTACACCACGGGCAGGAAGTGGTCCGGCGTGGGGACGGCGCGGCCGTAGGCGGCATGGGACTCCAGTGCACCGATCCGTGACGGGTCGTCGCCGGAGAGGATCTCGAGGGCGTCCTCGTTGAACGAGCGAGCCCAGTCGAACCCGGCGTCGGGCTGGCCCCAGTCGATCATCCCGAGGTGGTGGACGATGTTGCCGCTGGCGACGACGAGCACGCCGCTGTCACGGAGCGGAGCGAGCTTGGCGCCGAGGTCGAGGTGATAGTCGACCGGCTTGGTCGCGTCGATCGAGAGCTGGACGACCGGCACGTCGGCCTCGGGGAAGGCGTGCTTCAGGACGCTCCAGGTGCCGTGGTCGAGCCCCCAGCTGTCGTGGTCCTGGCCGACCCACGTGGGCTTGACCACCTCCGCCACCTCCGCGGCCAACTCGGGGGAGCCGGGTGCGTCGTAGCGCACGTCGAACAGCTCCTGGGGGAAACCGTAGAAGTCGTGGATCGTGCGGGGGTGCTCCATGGCGGTGACGGCGGTGGCGCCGATGTACCAGTGGGCCGAGATGGCGAGGATGGCCCGGGGCCGGGGGGCGGAGGCGCCGAAGGTCTGCCACGCCTCGGTGTAGCGGTTCTGTTCGAGGGTGTTCATCGGGCTGCCGTGGCCGAAGAACACCGCCGGCATCGAGTCGCCGGCGGGGACACTGGTGCTCATATATCGTTCAACCTGGAACTACCCGGGAATGTTCCCCCGCCCCACCGACGCGAGCACCGCGGGCAACTCGGTGAGTCTCTCGATCACGAACCCGGTGACCTGGCGGAGATCGGCGTCGATCTCACGCTCTGAAAGTTCTCACGCTCGTCCTCAGATA
>SKKL01000224.1 GCA_007121465.1 Acidimicrobiales bacterium
CTGTGGGCGATGAGCTCGTCGATGCGCCCTCCGATCTGGAGGCGTCCCGACATGAACTCGGCCTGGGCGCTGGCGGTCCCGCGGGCGATGGCCGAGGCGGTGCGGTAGGCCTGGGAGAACGTGACGGTGGGGTCCGGGGCGGGCCCGGGCCGGACCTCGGCCGGCTCCGACGACAGGCGGAGGTGGTAGACCACCGTGCCGCCGTCGGCCAGGTCGGGGGGCACGTCGGTGACGGACTGCTCGACCACGAGCTCGGCCCCATCGGGCAGGCGCAGGGCGTCGGTCGCCCCGGCCACCCGGTCGAACTCGGTGATCCACTCGGCGGACAAGAAGCGCGGCACGTCGATCATCGTAGGGGCCTGGGTAGTCTCGACCGATCAGCCCCGAACCCCCCTCCTCACCCCCCTCGGTCCCGCCGGCCGACGACCAGCCCTCCGACGAGCCTCCCGCTCCGCTCGGTTGGCGCCTCGGGGCGCGAGCAGTCGACGTCGCGGTGCTCGGCTGGATCGGGATATTCGTGACCGTCGAGGTGTTCGGCCGGCTCCTCGGTGGAGACATCCTCGGGCGGGAGTCTGCCGCCAGTCAGCTCCAAGGACTCTCGAGCGGCCGGATGCTCGTGGCTTTCGTGGTGGTCGTCGTTCTCTACGAGGTGCTGCCGGTGGCCCTGCGAGGGGCGACACTCGGCAAGGCCATGCTCGGGCTGCGGGTCGTGCGGCTGCGGGACTGGGAGCAGCCGAGCTTCTTCGACGCGGTGCTTCGAGCCCTCGTCCTGTATGCGCCTCTCGCCATCCCCGTCGTCGGCCTCGTCGTCCTCGTGGTCGTCGTGGTCCCCGTCGTGTTGTGGCCCACCCGCCGAGGCCTGCACGACCTGGTGGCCGGAACCGCCGTGGTACGTGCCCCCCGCCACGAGGCCGACCCGGACTAACCGGCGGCGCCCGCCGTAGGCTTTGTCCATGGTCTCGACTGTCTATCCCCTCGCCAGTGTGCGGTCCCGCATCGGCGGGTCGGTCCGGCTGCTCATCGCCGGCGACTCAGAGCCTCGCCCCGCCCCGGCACCCTCCGACGAAGGCCTGTTCGACGCCGACTCGGTCGTGCGGCGGGTCCACAGCGATCCGGCCATGTTCATCGGCGGTCTCCGGGCCCTGCCCCTGCAGACCCTCCACCCGCGCGCCATGGCCGGGGTCGCCGACCACTCCGACTACCGCACCGACCCGTGGGGCCGGCTGCGACGCACCGGACAGTTCCTCGGGGTCACCACCTACGGCTCGGAGATCGACGCCCGCGCCATCATCGACCGGATCCGTCGCATCCACGAGCGGGTCACCGGTGTCACCCCCGACGGGGAGCCCTACTCCGCGACCGACCCCCATCTGCTCACGTGGGTCCACGTCACCGAGGTCGACAGCTTCCTCGCCGCCCACCAGCGCTACGGCCGTGACCATCTGAGCCCGGCCGACGCCGACCGCTACGTGGCCGAGATGGCCGTCATCGCCCGCCTTCTCGGCGCCGAGGACGTCCCCGAAACCGTCGCCGAGCTCGAAGCCTGGATCGACGGCATCCGCCCCGAGCTGCGCGCCGGAGCCCAAGCCCGCGACGCGGTCCGTTTCCTGCTGATCCCGCCGCTGCCGCTGGTCGCCCGCCCGGCCTACGGGGTCATCGCCGCCGCGTCGATCGGGCTCCTGCCCGGCTGGTCCCGGCGGATGCTGTGGCTCCCCGTCGCTCCGCTCAGCGATCCGCTGGTGGTGAGGCCCGCCGCTCGTGTCCTGGTCGCCACCCTCGGTTGGGCGCTCGACCCCTCGACGTGATCGAGGCTCGCGACGAACGACCCCACCGGGCCGGCACCACCTCGGCGTGGACCGAGACCTGGGAGTTCCGGCTGGTGGTCCCCGACCTTTCCGTGGCCGTGGCCGTGGCGGTCACCCGCCGACCCGCCGAGGGCAGCGCCTCGTTCTACGGCATGGTGTGTGGGCGGGCGCGCCCGACGGTCGTGGTCGTCGACCACGACATCGCCCTGCCTCGTTGGGGCCTCGAACTGCGGGGCAGCGGCATCTGGGCCGACCACGTGTGTGAGACACCCCTGGTGCACTGGAGCCTCGGGCTGGAGGCGTTCGGCCTCGCCATCGACGGACCCGACGACCTCGTGATCACCGGGCGTGGCCTGCCCACGCCGCTCGGCTGGGATCTCGAGTGGGAGACCCCCGACGGACCCGCCTCGGCCGACCCGCCCGGCGAGCGGGGCTATGTCGCCGCGGGATACGCCCACGGCGAGGTCCTCGTCGGCGACCAGACCCTCGAGGTCGAGGGGCCCGGCCATCGGCTCCACCGCTGGGGAACGGGCCTTCCGCTCACCCCGTGGTGGTGCGCAGGGGCTCGGGCCGGCATCGGAGCGCCGCCGAGGAAGCTCGAGCCCGAGGGGCGGGTGCGGGTGGCCGACCACACCCGGTCGATGACCGATCTGTCGTTCGGGTCGCTCCCCTCCTCGGACGACTCCGGTCGTCCGGGTTGGGTCAGCGGACTGGGCTGAGCGACTCGGAGCGTCCCGCCCGCAGGGCGATCGTGAGCACCACAGCGGCAGCGGCGACGGCGATGAGGACGGGGACGAGCACGTCGCCGCTCGGTGCGGCGAGAGAGGTGCTGTCGGTGCCGTCGGGCCACGGCCACAGCACCCGCAGCGACCCGACCATCAAGCCGATCATGGCGGCGAGCACGGTGTCGTGGTGGCGGGCGAGGGCCCAGTGCAGCGCGGTGGAGAACAGGGCCAGACCGGCGACGCACCCGACCATGAACACCGCGAGCAGGGCGAGGTCGCGGTCGGTGACGAGCCCGAGCACCGAGTCGTACATGCCGAACATCAACAACAGGAACGATCCCGACACGCCGGGCAGGATCATGGCGCAGATGGCGACCGCCCCGGCGGCGAGGAACATCCACCAGGTGGGATCCTCGACCGGCCCCGAGCTGTAGCCGAGCACGACGAAGGCGGAGACCGCGGCGAGCACCGCGACGCCCACCCGCTGGAGGTCGCGGGTGCGCACGAGGCGCCACGCCAGGAACACCGAGCCGACGATCAGCCCGAAGAACAGGGCAGCGGTGCGCACCGGTTGCTCTTCGAGGAGTGTCTCGATGGTGTGGGCGAGGATCACCACCGCGGCGCCGATCCCGGCGAGCAACGACAGCAGCCAGATCCAGTCGAGGCGAGCGAGGCGGAGGAGCGCGGTGGCCCACCGTCCCCGCACGAGCGCACCGAGGGCCCCGGCGCCGCCCCGCACGTTGGTGATCAGCTTCTCGTAGATGCCGAGGACGAGCGCGACGGTCCCGCCCGACACGCCGGGGACGACGTCGGCCGAACCCATGGCGAAGCCACGGGCGAGCTGGGCGGGGACCTGACCTATGGAACGGGGCACGAGGCGAGACGCTACCGCCCCGGAGCTCAGCGCTGGCCGAGCAGGCGACGGTTCTTGAGCTTGGACTTCACGTAGTCGCGGTTCATGTAGGCGATGAAGTCGATCGAGATCTCCTTCGGGCACGCCTCTTCACACTCGCCGTGATTGGTGCA
>SKKL01000115.1 GCA_007121465.1 Acidimicrobiales bacterium
GAAAAGGGCGACCCGGCAGGACGAGGGTCACCGAACTCTCGGAATGGGTTCACTCCCAAGACGGTGGCAACCGAGGTCGGCGACGTTGGCCTGGACACGCCCCGGGACCGAGACGGGAGCTCTGAGCCACGTCTGGTGCCCAAGGGCCCGCCGGGTCGGTGGTCTCGAGGAGATGATCATCTCGCTCTACGCAGGTGGGATGACGATCCGAGACATCGAGGCTCACCTGGCCCGCGCGATCGGTACCGAGCTGAGCCACGAGACGATCTCCAAGATCACCGACGCCGTGCTCGAAGAGGTCAAGGCTTGGCAGGCCCGACCCCTCGAAGAGCGCCGAGCTGGCCAACCGGTGCATCCGAGACGTGCTGATCGTGCGCTGTGACGGGCTCAGCGGATTCCCCGAAGCGATCGAGGCGACCTGGCCCCAAGCAACCGTGCAGACCTGTGTCGTGCACCTCATCCGGGCCTCGATGCGGTTCGTGTCCGACAAGGACCGCCGCCAGGTCGCCCCCGCGTTGAAGGCGATCTACACCGCTCCCACCGTCGAGGCGGCCGAGACCGCCTTGATGGAGTTCGAGACCAGCGAGCTCGGGCCGCTCGTCTGCTTGACCTTTGACGGCACTGTCAGATCCACGTAGTCTCCGGCCGTCTATCGAAGCGGAGGAGCGCTGTGGAACTGCCTGGACGATCTGCCATTGTGACCGGAGGAGCGGGTGGCCTCGGAGCAGCCACCGTGCGCCACCTGGTAAGCCAAGGCGTGGGAGTCGTCGCCTTCGACCGCGACCAGGGGAGCGCCGAGGCCCTCGCCGAGGAGTGCGGTGATGCCGCTGGTGCGGTCGCCGGCGACGTGAACGATGACGACGCGGTCGCTGCGGCCATTGACGTCGCACACTCGCTCGGGCGCCTGTCGATCGTGGTCAACGTCGCCGGCGGTGCCACCGGCGGTGGTCGCACCATCAATCGCGACGGCAGCCCCGCTGGCAAGGACGTTTTCATCGGCACGATGGAGATGAACGCGTTCGGCACCTTCAACGTGACGAGGCTTGCCGCCGCAGCGATGGCCGCCAACGAGCCAGACGAGTACGGACAGCGCGGTGTCGTGGTCAACACCGGTTCTATCTCCGGCCTCGAGGGCCAGACCGGCCAGGTCGCCTATGCCGCGGCCAAAGCCGCGATCCTCGGCATGACCCTGCCCCTGGCACGCGACTTCGCTGTCGTGGGCATCCGAGTTTGTGGCATCGCTCCCGGCACGATGGGCACACCCGTGATGCTCAACGCCTCCGAGGAGATGCAGGCCAGGCTCACCGAGAACATCATCTTTCCCAAGCGCATGGGGCGACCCGAGGAATTCGCGCTGCTAGTCGAGAGCATCGTCCGAAACCCGTACCTCAACGGAGAGAACATCCGCCTGGACGGCGCGCTTCGCTTCCCTCCGAAGTGAGCACAGGGCCTCTCCTCAGCCCGTGACCACCGGCATCTTCTCCCATCCGCGGACGTTGGCCGTGTGCGCCTGCTTGGCGTTGTCCCAGTCCACCTCCCAGTCCGGAAAACGGTTCAGGACCTCATCGAGGGCGACTCGCGCCTCGACTCGCGCCAAGGCTGCGCCGAGGCAGAAGTGGATGCCGTGTCCGAAACTCAGGTGGGCACCGGGCTTGCGGTGGATGTCGAACCGGTCGCCATCGGGAAACTCCCGATCATCACGGTTGGCCGAGCCATTGATGAGGACCATGGTGCTGTCCTTCGGGACGACCTGACCGTAGTACTCGACGTCACGGGTGACCCACCTCGCCTGGACCGGCGACGGCGCCTCGAACCGGAGGATCTCCTCGACAGCACTCGGGATCAGCCTGCGATCCTCGACGATCTCGCGGCGCTGGTCGGGGTGTTCAGCGAGGAGCTTCCCCATCCAGCTGATGAGACGGGTGGTGGTCTCGTTGCCCGCACCGGCCAACAACCCCACGTAGGTCACCACTTCCTGTTCGGTGAGGTTTCGCCGCGTGCCCGTCTCGTCCTCGAACTCAGCGTTGAGCAGCTCTGTCATGAGGTCGTCCGATGGGTTCTCGCGCCGCCAAGAGATGTACTCGACGAACAGCTCCTGGGTGAAGTTGTCCTCGTCGTTCTCCCGGTATCGGGCCGTGGGATCATCCCCCTCCTCGAGCCTCAGGCCCTCGTCGAGTCGATCCCGGATCGCCTCTTGGTCCTCCTCCGGGATGCCCAGGAGCATCCCGATCGTCCGCATGGGCATCTGGGCGCCCAGATCGGCAACGAAGTCGAAGCGGCCCGTACCGACGACCGGATCGAGGCTACGGGCGCAGAATTCCCGAACCTTCGACTCGAGCGCCTCCATCCTCTTCGGCGTGAACACGCGGGACATCAGCGCCCGGTGGCAGTCGTGGCTCGGCGGGTCCTCCATGAGGATGAACCCCGATGGCAGCTCGATGTCCGCCTTGATGACCTCGAGGATCGAGCCTTTGCCCGACCGGAACGTGTCCCAGTCGGTAAGGGCACGCTTGACATCCGAGTACCGACTCAAGGCATAGAACTCGTGCTTCTCGTTCCACCACAAGGGCGCCTCGTCGCGCATCCGCTTCCAGACAGGGTGCGGGTCCTTGTCGATCTCGAGATCGAACGGGTCGTAGTAGATCTCGGGCTGATCGTTCGTCGTTGTCATCACTGGTCCTTGTGTGTTCGCTCGGGGCAATCAGATCGGCCGACGGGGCGTCATCGCCACGGTGGGAACCGCCATCGACGACCCAGCCTGCAGGAGGCCACCCACGGCGTCGACGAAGTCCTCGACGTTCATCAACATCTCGGTGAGCAAACCGCGAGCCGTCCACATTGGGTACATCTCACCGGCCAGTTCGAGGTCCCACGACGACGTGAACTGGGAGGCGCCATCCCCGTCGCCACCGGTGCACTCACCGACGATGAGTTGTGTGAATCCGACTTCGGGGTGCTCGGACCGCCACGCTTCGACGAGGCGATCCAGCGCGGCCTTAGTCACGGTGTAGGAAGCTAGGCCAGGCCAGGGGGCCGTCATCGACGCACTCACCGAAGTGAGGTAGGCCATCATCCCGCTCGATTCCTGAAGGTACGGGAACGCGGCAGCTGTCACCGTGCTCGCTCCCACGACATTCGTAGCGAATACCCGATGCCAGGTCGCCGAGTCGAGGTCCTCGATCCGGCGGAGCTCCCCGACGGCAGTCGAGTAGACGACCGCATCGATGCCGCCGAGCTCGCTCGCTGCACGCTCGATCGCCTCCTTGCAGCCCCTCTCGTCCGTGACATCGCATTGGATGGCGACCGCCCCGTCACCCGCCTCTTCGACTGCGCTCTCGAGCATCTCTTGACGTCGCGCCAACAAGCCGACGCGAGACCCGCGCTGGGCCAACCCTACGCCGAGGCAGCGACCTAGCCCGCTCGATGCACCCACGACGACGACGCGCTTGCCGCTCATGTCAGGGCTCCGAAACGGAACGGGCAACCCGCCGCGATGTTTCTGTCATTCCCTATGGTGCAAGATCCCCAGAACCTCTCCGCGA
>SKKL01000067.1 GCA_007121465.1 Acidimicrobiales bacterium
CCCCAGTCGGGCGGGGTGGCGTCCCATCCGTCGGGAGCGCGCAGGATCAGACCGTGGACAGCGTCCTCGCAGGCGGGGTGACGAGGCTCGGGTTCACCGACCCCGGGGTCGTCGAGGGTCGTGTCCGGCGCGGTGACAGCCCCCGTGTCGGGATCGTCGGTGGTGGTCGGGTCGTCCCCGTCGGTGCAGGCGGCGGCGAGCAGCGCGAGCACGGTCACCGCCGCGACGGCCGCGGTCCGACGGAGGCGGGATGGGATGGGGGAGTGGGTGCGGATGTTCATCGTGGTCACCTCGATCAGCACGACGGCGCGAAGTCGAGTCCGTCGGCTCTCAACTGGTCGATGATCTGGGGAAGGGCCTCGACGGTCTGTGAGCGGTCCCCGGAGCCGTCGTGGAAGAGGATCACGTCGCCGGCGGTGGCCCGGGTGGCCGCGTCGACGATGGAGTCGACCCCGGGTTCGGTCCAGTCGCGGGTGTCGCGGTCCCACAGGTGGGTCTCCATGCCGAGTGCCTGCGACTCCTCGGTCACCCGGCTGTCGTAAGCACCGTAGGGAGGGCGCATGCACACGGGCTCGGGCGCCCCGGCAGAGACGATCGACGCAGTGGCCCGCTCGAGCTCGTCGCGGATGGCGGACTGGTCGAGCTCGGTGAGGTCAGCGTGGGTGAACGAGTGGTTCTGGACCGAGTGGCCGCCCTCGACCATGGCGGCGACGAGATCGGGATGCTGGTCGACGTCCTGGCCGACGACGAAGAAGGTGGCGGCTACCCCTTCGGCCGCGAGGATGTCGAGCACCTGTGGGGTCCAGGTGGGGTGGGGGCCGTCGTCGAAGGTGAGGTGCACAGCGCCGGCGGGTTCCGGGGGAGGCGGCTCGGTGGTGGTGGTCGTCGTCGTTGTCGTGGGGTCGGGCTCGGTGGTGGTCGTGGTCGTGGGGTCGGGCTCGGTGGTGGTCGTCGTTGTCGTTGTTGTCGTCGTCGTTGTTGTTGTCGTCGTTGTGGTGGTCGTGGTCGTCGTCGTGGCGACGGTGCCCGAGACGGTGCCCGCGGCGCTGCGAAGCGCTGTTTCCGCCCAGTTCGGCGAACCCTCCTGGGCGGACGCGGTTGCGCCGGCCGACAGCGACACCACGCTGATCAATAGGGCCAACCCGACCACCCATAGGAGCGGCGGTCGACCCGTGGTGCGTCCGACCCTCATGCCCCGCGCCTGCCCGGCAGCGCGTCGGCTAAACGTCGGTGGCGTCATCGTCGGTCAGAAGGGGGGTCCCCTGCGCTCGACGTCGAGAAGGTCGACACCCTCGTTCGCCCTGCATATCCTTGCCACCGAGGGCGAGGGATTGGGGATCGACATGTCTGTCGAGGTCACCGAGGTCAGCTTCGAGGTGGACGGCGAGTCCTGTGCGGGGAGACTCCACCACCCGTCCCCGGGGGCCCGTCCGCCCGCCGCGGTGGTGCTCGTCAACGGCGTGAGCCTCACCATGTGCGACGGCATCGGCGTCTTCGCCGAGCGCTTCGCCGAGCGGGGGATGCTCGCTCTGACCTTCGACTTCCGCCACCTCGGCGACAGCGACGGCGAGCCACGACAACGGTTCGATCTGGTCCGCAACCGCGAGGACGTGGCCGCTGCGGTCGAGTTCGTCCGCGGCCGAGACGAGGTCGACCCTGACCAGGTCGCGGTGTGGGGGTACTCACTCGGCGGCGGCTACGCCGTCGAGTACGGAGCGCGAGACGACCGCATCGCCGCCGTGCTCGCCCTCGCTCCGATGATGGACGGTCTGGCCTTCACACTTGCCGCGCCGCCGATGACCGGCGTCCGGATGAGCGCTGCGGCCCTGGGAGCGGCGGTGACCAGGGGCGAGATCGTGCTGCCGGTCCACGGGCCGCCGGGGTCATTGGCGGTCCTCGCGCGCTCCGAGGCCGATGAACGTTTCCCCGAGCTGTGCCCTCCGGAGTCGAGGTGGCAGAACGAGATGCGGGCCAAGCCGTCCCAACCGGTGGCCCGCCTCCGTCCCATCCGCAAAGCGGGCAAGGTGCGGGCCCCGCTGTGGGTCGGCCTGGCCGAGCACGACTCGATCGTGCCGAAGCGCCCGATCGAGAAGCTGGCGAAACGGGCTCCCGGGGCCGAGCTCCACCGGTACGACACCGATCACTTCGGTCCGATCCTGGAACGCGTCGACGAGGTGGCCGCTGACCAGCTGCAGTTCCTCTCTCGGGAACTCGACCTGAGTTCCGCCTGAGCAGAACCGCTCAGGCCTCGTCGGGCTCCCAGTGGTCGCCGCGGAGGTCGTCCTCGTCGGGGAGCAACATGTCCCACCGGTCGGTGCAGTCCTCGCACCGGTAGACCGCGAGATCGCCCGGCTCCCAACGGCCGTCCTCGGGCGGAGGGGTGATCAGGTGACAGGTCCCGCCACAGTCGATGCAATCGATGGTGGCTTCCGGCTCCATGTGGCGACCTTACCGGCCTCGACGCGCGCCGACCCCCGGCGGCGACCGGGGGTCGGGCGGAGAGGGTAGGTCAGTGAGCAATATCACCGTCCATGTCGACCTCGCCGGCGAGGAACAGCCCGAGGGCGCCCTTGTCCACGTTCGAGAACTTGTGGGTCACGATCGGGTAGAGCCCGTCGACCGGGAGGCTGAACTCGACGAACCCGCCCTGGGCCGGCTGCAGGTCGAGGGCCTGGGCGCCACCCTCCTGGCCGTCGTCGGGACGGAGCTGGTAGCTGCCCTCCTTGTAGAAGGTGTCGAAGATCGTCCCGACCACGTGGAACGAGGAGTTCTCCGACGGTCCGGCGTTCAGGACCCAGGCCCGGATCCGCTCACCCGGCTCCACCTCGATGGGAGCGTGGGCGTACTGGTTCCAGTGGCCGTTGAAGACGACCAGGTCCCACTCGTCGTTCTGCATCTTGGTGAGGCTGCCCGGCTCGCCCTCGGGGCCGAGATACCACTCGTGCTGGACGAAGACGAACTCGTGGTCGACGTCGGCCAGGTCGGGCGGATCGATGATCATCGTTCCGAACATCCCGTTGCCGATGTGGTGCAGCGCCGGTGCGGTGCCGCAGTGGTACATGAACACCCCGGCGTACTCGGCCCGGAACTGGTAGACGAGCTCCTCGCCGGGGCCGATGGTGCGCATCTCGTCGTTCCAGGCAACTCGGCTCGAGTGGAAGTCGATCGAGTGTCCGATGTCGCCCTCGTTGATCAGCGTGATGGTGAACAGGTCGCCCACCGTGCCGCGTAGCACCGGCCCGGGGACCTGGTCGTCGAAGGTCCAGACCTCCTGGAACACACCGGGGGCGACCTCCATCTGGACCTCGGTGGCGCGCATGGTGATCTCGTGCTCGGTGCCACCGGGGGCAGGGGCCAGGTTCGGGTCGAAGGGGACGAACTCGGCGTCCCATGCAGCGTTGGCCGCCACCGTTGCGTGATCGCCGTGACCGGTGTCGGCGCCCGTGGCGACCGGTGCGTCGGTCGCGTCGCCGCCGATGACGGTGACGGCCATCTCCATGCCGCCTTCACGGTGTCCGGCAACGGTGCACCACGCGACGGTGCTCTGGCTGTAGCCGGACACCTCGATGGTCTCGGACTCGCCCGGGTCGAGCATCGTCGTGCCGTCGCCGTTGTCGAACACCAGGTCATGGGGCATGACCCCTGCGTTGTGCACATGGAGGAGGAGTGGCTGACCGGCCTCGACCTCGATGGCGGCGGGCTCGACGTAGAGATCGCCGAGCTCGACATCGAGTTCGAGCGGCGCGCCGTCCCACTCGGCCGCCGCGGCGTCCGACGCGGCCAGGACGGTGCTGTCGCCACCGGTACTGGACAGAAAGGCGATGCCCGCCACGATCAGGGCGAAGACCGCGATCGTGGCCGTGATGATGCCCCAACCGTCGGAGCGGGTCGTGGTTGGTGTGTCGGTCATGTCGATCCTCTTCTCATTTGTTCTACCTGAGAGTAGAACAAACTCCCCCGGCGGCCGTCAGGGTCGAAGGTCCCGATCGATCCGGTCACCGAGACCCGTCGCGTCACACCACTTGGCCGAACAGCACGTTGTTCTCTTTGTGCACGTGGAGGCGGGTGTCGTGGTCCAGCTCGGCCAAACCTCGGTAGAGCGACCGGTAGCTGGCACAGCCGTCGGCGGGTGGCTCGAACCCTGCGGTGAGCGAGCGGAGCTGGTCGAGGTGGTCGCCCAGGTGGTCGTGGTCGGCCTCGAGAGCGGCCACGACATCGGGGTCGACCCGAGTGCCCGATCGGATGGCGGGGAACAGGTCGGACTCCTCGATGGCGAGGTGGGGAAGCACCTCGACCTCGACGGTGGCGAGGAGTGAGCGGACCTCGGCCAGCTCGCGATGGCGCTCACCGTGGACCCACTCCACCCTGATGGCGAGCTCGAGGAGAACGGGGAGCTGGTCACGGAGAAACCGGTGATGGGAGTCGACGATGTGGTCGCACAGGTCGCCCGGCGCGAGATGGGCCCACTCGGGCGGGGAGGGGGAGGGGCCGGTGGCGGCGAGCAGTGCGCCGAGAACGGTCGATCCCTCGAGACCGGCATCGGCAGTGGCCTGGCCGAGGGTCCGCCTCCCTCCACAGCAGTAGTCGAGACCGGTCCGATCGAGGACACCGGCGTGACGCTCGTCGGCCGAGACGATGTCGGCCAGGGTGCTCTGCAGGTTGATGATCACCGCGGACCCTCGTCGGAGGTGTCGGTCGGTGCTGTGGTCTGGCCGTGGACGGTGAGGTGCAGCCGGCAGCGGGCCTGACGAGGGTCACGGGGTGAGAGCCCACCGATCGTGAGACCCCCGACCTGCTCGGCGATCCCTTCTGCGAAGCCCAGGTGCAGGGTGCACACCACATCAGGATCGGCGAGCGCTGTGCTCTCGAAGGGGCAGCGATCGAGGACGACGTCGCGTCCGATCCCTGGTCCCTCCCTCGTCACGTCGGGCTGTTCGAGACGAGGCTCGAAGCCTTGGCGGGCCATCTGCTCCATCAGCTCGGCGACGGGTTCCTCGGATTTCTCGGCGAGCAGCAGTTGGCGGCGTCCGGCTCGACGTCCCACCTCCTCGGGAGAATCGCCGGTGCTCGCCACCTCGGCCAGCCACAGCGCCAGCCGCTCGTAGGGTCCGACCACGTCCCATCGGCTCGGGGCGGTGGGGGAGATCTCGTACTCGAGGGGTGGACGCCCACGGCCTGCGCGTTCCGCGACTCGCTCCACGACGAGGCCGGCGTCGAGCAACTTCGCCAGGTGCTGGCGGATGGCGTTGTGGTTCAGGCCGAGGTGGTCGGTCAGCTCGGCGACCCGAACCGGACGGCTGGCGTCGGCAACGTACCGGAAGATCCGATGGCGGGTCGGATCACCGAGGGCTCGGGCCTGGGCCTGCAGCGATGGCGTCACGGGGCACTCTCCGAATTGTGGTGTGGTGGTCGTTCGTCGGCCGGACGGACCGGGGGCCCTTGGCGGGATGACGATCGTGTCATTATTCTTCTAGCACATCCTCGAATTATGGAGAAGAGGCCGAATGCCCTCGCGAGAGCCGGCGTCCGACACGCCGACGAGGACGAGTCGGGCGTCGGCGGGACCGAAGGGGGCACCCGGTCGGGCCGCCGCCGCCCAACGTGATGCGTGGCGCACCCTGCGCCTCACGGCTGGGTTCCTCGTAGCGGCCCTCGTGGTCGCGATCGCCGGTGGGAGTGACCGCTCGTGGTTGGCGCTGCACCTCCTCCTGCTCGGTGGGGCGCTCACGGCGATCTCCGCCGCCACCCAGCTCTTCGCCGTCACCTGGTCGGCGGCGCCAGCCCCACGTCCCGGACTGGTCGCGGCGCAGCGCTGGAGCCTCACCGCCGGAGCTGTGGTCGTCATCGCCGCCCGCGAGTGGACCTGGCGGGCCGGAGCCGGTGCCCTGGGAGGCCTCCTCGTCGTCGGCTCGCTGGCTCTCCTGGCCCTGATCCTCGTGACCGTCCGCCGTCGCGCGGTCACACCCCGATTCGCCCCCGCCATCGACACCTACCTGCTTGCCGTTGCCCTCGGCGCGTCGGGGAGCCTCCTGGGGGCGGCTCTCGCCGCCGGCGAGGTGGCCACCGTCGATGCTCGGCACGCTCACATCGCGCTCAACCTGTTCGGGTTCGTCGGCCTCGTCGTGGCCGGAACCCTCCCCACGTTCGTCGCCACCCAGGTCCGATCCAAGGTGTCGCCCCGCGCGACCGCGACGAACCAGCGACTTCTGGCCGCGGTGCTCGCCGCCGGGACCATCGTCGCGGTGCTTGGCATCGCGACGGGTGTCGAGCTCGCCGCGGCAGTTGGCTTCGCCGTCTACGCAGTCGCTGCCGCGTCGACGATCGGCCTGTTGCCCCACCTCGGGGCCCGGCAACGACGTTGGGCCGGTCCTCGCATCTATCAGCTGCTCGCCGGTGTCGCGTGGTGGGTGTTCGGCGCGGTCCTGGCCGGAGCCTGGAGCCTCGGGGTGGTGGAGGCGGATCCGATCTGGCTGGTGGTCGGATTCGGGGGCTACGCCCAGCTCGTGGTGGCCTCCCTCGCCTACCTCGGGCCGATCATTCGAGGCCGGGACGCCCAGTCCCAGCAACGGGCGTTCCGGATCACCCGCTCCTGGGTGTCACTCGCCGCCGGAAACACGCTCGCCGTGGCGATCCTCGCGGGGGCCGGGCTGCTCGCCTCGGTGGCGGCGGTCGTCTGGATGGTCGACGTCGTGGTGCGTGGGCTCCTCCTCGCCTTCTTGGTCCGACCCGACGTATCCACCCGGGCCTCGCCGGTGCACCGCTAGCCTCCGCGGCGTGAGGATCGTCGCCGGCTCGGCGCGTGGACGTCGTATCGTCGCCCCCCAGGGGCTCGACACCCGTCCCACCACCGACCGAGTGCGCGAGGCGCTGTTCAACTCGCTCGGCTCCCTCGGAGTGGTCGTCGACGCTCGGGTGCTCGATGCGTTCGCCGGCTCCGGTGCGCTCGGTCTCGAAGCGCTGTCGCGGGGGGCCGCCCACGTGACCTTCGTCGAGCACGACCACCGAGCCCGCCATGCGGTGGAGGCCAACCTCGCCACTCTCGGGTTTGCTGACCGCGCCTCGGTCATCGACTCCGACGTCCACCACTACCTCCCCGTCGCTCCGGCGTTCGACCTCATGGTGTGCGACCCGCCCTACGCGTTCGATGCCTGGGACGACCTCCTCGCCAACAGCCCGGCGCCGCTCGTCGCGGTCGAGTCCGACCGCGAGGTCCACATCCCCGACGGGTGGGAGTTGGTCCGCCAGAAGCGCTACGGGAGTACCGTGGTCACCGTCATCACCCGCTCGTCCACCGACCCCCTGGAGTAGCCAACTCGTGGCCGTCGTCCTTTACCCCGGCTCGTTCGATCCTGTGCACAACGGGCACCTCGAGATCGTCGAGACCGCCGCACGGCTCTTCGACGAGGTCGTCGTCGCCGCCATGCGCAACCCACAGAAGGGCGAGCCCCTCTTCAGCCTCGCGGAGCGGGAGGAGATGATCACCGAGGTGTTCTCCCATCTCGACAACGTGCGGGTGACCATGTTCTCGAGTCTCGTCGTCGATCTCGCCAAGGACGTCGACGCCGACTTCATCGTGAAGGGGCTCCGGGCGGTGTCGGACTTCGAGAGCGAGCTGCAGATGGCTCAGATGAACCACGCCATCTCCGGCGTCGACACACTCTTCATCCCATCGGCCTCCGAGCACTCGTTCCTCGCCTCCCGCCTCATCCGCGAGATCGCCCGATTCGGCGGCGACATCACCTCCATGGTGCCGCCCGTGGTGTCCGAGCGCATGAAGGGTCGTTGGGGCGACCGCGCATGAGCGACCGTCCCGACGACCTCGAACCGATCCGGGACCTGCCCGCGGGGCAGTCACCGATGGAGGCCGAGACGATGCTGCGGCGGGTCGCCGACATCATCGGCACGGCGCGACCCATGCCGTTGTCCACGTCGGTGATGGTCAACCGCGACGAGGTGCTCGAGCTGCTCACCGACGCCATCGAGCGCCTTCCCGAGGAGCTCCGGGCGGCGCGGTGGCTGCTGAAGGAGCGAGCCGACTTCCTCGCCCAGGCCCGCCGCGAGGGCGAGGACATCATCGAACAGGCCCGGGCCCGGGCCGGCGCGATGGTGCAGCGCACCGAGGTGGTCAAGGCGGCCGAAGCCCGGGCACGTCAGGTGGTCGAGAAGGCCGAGGCCGATTCCCGGGCCATGCGTCACGAGATCGAGGACTACTGCGACCAGCGCCTCGCCAGCTTCGAGATCATCCTCGAGCGCACCGCCCGTACCGTGGCCGAGGGTCGGACCAAGCTGCAGGGGACCGCCAAGGTGTCCGGAGCCGGTCTGAGCGGCGACGCCCCCGATGTCGAGGGTCGCGACGGTGCCGGCGACGACTCCGACCTGAGCGGGGACTCGCCGTTCTTCGACCAGGATCAGTCGTGAGCCCCGGGCGCGACCTGCGCCTCGGGGTCGGCGACCTGCTCAGCCGGTCGGGCACCCGCCGAGAGGTCATCCGGGAGCTCACCATGCCCGAGCTCGAGGTGTCGGGGTCGTCGGTTCCCGCCGGGGCGACCGCCCGCCTCGATCTGGTCGTCGAGTCCACCGCCGACCCGTCCACCCTCGCGGTGACCGGCACCGTCGTCGCTCCCTGGCAGGGGACCTGCCGGCGGTGCATCGAGCCCATCGAGGGCGACCTCGAGGTCGAGCTCCACGAGATCGTCGCCCGCGACCCCCTCGACGAGGAGGTGTGGGCGCTCGACGGCGAGGAGATCGACCTCGGATCGATGGTGCGCGAAGCACTCCTGCTTGCGCTCCCGCTCGCTCCGCTGTGCAGCGACGACTGTCGGGGACCCGCTCCCGAGCAGTTCCCGGCCGTGCCCGCCGAGGACGCCCCCGCCTCCGTCGCCGGGCCTCCAGATGACGAGCCCCGCCTGGCCGATCCCCGATGGGCCGCCCTCGACGAGCTTCGTTTCGACGACTGATCCAACCCCGATCCCGCCTCGACTTCGACGCTGCGGCGATCGGCCCGCTATCATCTCCCCTTCGTGCCCGGCCCGCTGGTCGGTGGCACCGTGTCCGCTGGTGGGAGCCCTCTGCTCCCACGTCCCCGTGCCCGAGGAACATCGCGATGGCTGTCCCGAAGAAGAAGACCTCCAAGGCCAAGAGCCGCAGCCGCCGGGCTTCGGCCTGGAAGCTCGACGCTCCCTCGCGCAGCGTGTGCCCGCGCTGCGGCGCCGCGAAGCTCCCCCACGTCGTGTGCGGGGCGTGCGGTTGGTACAAGGGCCGTCAGGCTATCGAGGTCGACTAGGGCCTCGGTCGTGCTGCCCATCGCCGTCGACGCCATGGGCGGGGACAACGCCCCTGGCGACATCATCGCCGGGGCGCGCCGCGCCCACGAAGAGTTCGGCATCCCGATCCTGCTGGTCGGGCCCGCCGACGCGATCGGTGACCCGGGCCCCCTCGAGGTGCTCGAGGCCTCCGAGGTGATCCCCATGGACGCCGATCCCGGGTCGAGCGTCCGGCGCATGAAGGACTCCACCCTCGTTCGGGCCGCCGAGGCGGTCCGCGACGGCCGCGCGGCGGCCATGGTCAGCGCCGGCAACACCGGGGCCGCCATGGCGAGCGCCCTGTTGCGGATGGGTCGCATCAAGGGCGTCTCTCGCCCCGCCATCGCCACCCCCATCCCTGACCCGGTCGGTTCCCCCTGTGTCCTACTCGATGCGGGGGCCAACGCCGACTGCCAGCCCGAGTGGATCGTCCAGTTCGCCCAGATGGGAGCGGTCTACTCCCGCGACCGCTACGGCGTGGAGCGCCCCAAGGTCGGATTGCTGTCGATCGGTGAGGAGCCCACGAAGGGGAACTCGCTGGTCAAAGAGACCCACAAGCTGATGGCCGACACCGACTGGGCGGCCATCGGTGCCGAGTTCATCGGCAACATCGAGGGCCGCGACCTCATGGCCTCGGTCGCCGACGTGTGCGTCACCGACGGCTTCACCGGCAACGTGACCCTCAAGTCCCTCGAAGGAGGGATGCGAGCCCTCATCGGAGCGTTGCTTGGTGTGTTCGACTCCACCGACGAGGCCCGTGCTGCGGCCGAGACGCTCCTGCCCGCCCTGGCGCCTCTCTACCACCAACTCGATCCCGAGAACACCGGCGGGGCGTTGATGCTCGGCGTCGACGGCGTCTGCATCATCAGCCACGGCTCCTCGTCGGAGCTGGCGATGCGCAACGCCGTGCGCACCGCGGCCGAAATGGTCGAGGCCGACCTCGTCGGCTCGATCCGTGCCGCTGTCGCCACCGGCTGATCGCCCGGATCAGCGGTGGTTCACGACCTCACAAGCGCAAGTGGGCTAGCATCCCCCGCGTCCTGACCACTCCGTATGACCCGGGAGACCTCCGAGTGCCCGCAGAGACCCATGTCGAACACGGCCCCGTCGGCCGCGACGAGATCTTCGAGCTGATCCGCGACCGGCTCGCCGACATCCTCGAGATCGAGCCCACAACGGTGTCGGAGGGCCAGTCCTTCGCCGAGGACCTCGAAGCCGACTCCCTCGCCCTCATCGAGCTCGTCGAGGCCCTCGAGGAGGAGCTGGGGGAGCGCACCGTCGGCTTCCGCATCGACGACGAGGACCTCGAGGACCTGAAGACGGTGCGCGACGCCGTCGACTACATCCACGCCCGAGTGGGCTGACCCGCTGATCGCGACGCCCGACCTCGACTGGCTGCTGGACCGGCTCGGCTACCGGTTCGACGATCCCGCGCTCTTGGACCTGGCTCTCACCCACCGGAGCTGGTGCTCGGAGAACCCCGGGACCGACTCGAACGAGCGGCTCGAGTTCCTCGGCGACGCTGTCCTCGGGCTCGCGGTCACCGAGCACCTCTTCGTGCTGCACCCGGGCCGCGCCGAAGGCGAGCTCGCACCTCTGCGGGCCGCGGCGGTGAGCGCCGCGACCCTCACCGAGGCGGCACTCGATCTCGCGCTCGGCGAGGCGATCAAGCTGGGTAAGGGTGAGCTCACCTCGGGAGGCCGTACCCGACCCTCGATCCTCGCCGACGCCCTCGAGGCGGTCTTCGGCGCGATCTACCTCGACGGGGGATGGGACCACGCCCGCCGGGTGATCGTCGACGTCGTCGGCCCCCGGATCGCCGAAGCCGGCAGCGGCCCCGGCCCGGGCGACTACAAGACCCGGCTCCAGGAGCTGGCCGCGGCTCGCTTCGGCTCCGCCGGCGACGGTACGGCTCCCGTCTACGAGGTGGCGGGGACCGGGCCCGATCATGCCAAGCAGTTCACCGCCGTGGTGCGGGTGGCGGGAACCGTGTGGGGCGAAGGCCTCGGACGGTCCAAGAAGGAATCGGAGCAGGCCGCCGCCCAGGTGGCCTACACCGCGCTGGTGGGGGCCTCGGCACCCGACGACACGACCGAAAGAGGGGAACGGGACACCGATGCGTGAACTACCCGAGATCGAGACCATTCGGCGGGAGCTCGACAAGGAGGTGTCGGGCAAGAAGGTCAAGACCGTCGAGGTCCCCGGCACCATGTCAGCGATCACCCGCCATCCGAACAAGAAGCAGCTCGCGTCCAAGCTCGAGGGGGCGAAGGTCAAGTCGGTCAGTCGGCGGGCGCTGGTGCTCTTCTTCACTCTCGACAGCGGCGACGTCATGGTCGTCGACATCGGCGCAACCGGCTCCCTGCGACGAGCCACACCCAAGGAACCGGTCGATCCCGACACCCAGGTGGTCATCGGATTCACCCAGGGCGGCCAGATGCGTCTGATCGACGGCGGCGACACGGCATGGATGTCGGTCATCCCCGCCGACGATCTCGACACCGAGATGCCCGAGCTCACCTCCCTCGGGCTCGACCCGGTCGAGACGCCGGTGTCGTGGACCCACTTCGCCGAGATGCTCCGCGGTCAGAAGACCAAGCTCAAGGCCTTCCTCTGCGACCAGACCGTCCTCGTCGGGCTCGGCGACCTCTACGCCGACGAGATCCTCTTCGCCGCCGGACTGCGGCCCGACCGGGTGGCCGGATCGCTCACCACACAGGAGATCCGTCGCCTCTACCGCTCCCTGGTCGAGACGTTGCACGACGCGATCAAGTACCGCGGCACCTCCCTCGACGACGACTCCTTCGTCGACGTGCACGGCAAGTCCGGCGACTACCAGCAGTACGTCAAGGTGCACGGCCGCGACAAGCTGGCGTGCCGGCGGTGCCGCACCCCCATCGTCAAGGTCCGGGCGGGCGGCACCACCACCTACCTGTGCGAGCAGTGCCAGGTCTGAGGACCCGGCCGACTCGTCTCATCGTCCCTCCCGTCATCCCCACCGGTCCGGCCTCGAGGTACCCGGCCCGGGCCGGTCGGGGAGCTAGCCTCGCGCGCGTCCGACCGGTCGTCGCCCCTTCCCCTCCTTCGGAGAGCGAGTGTTCCTCAAGAACCTGACCCTCAAGGGGTTCAAGTCCTTCGCCGAGACCACCTCGCTCGATCTCGAGCCGGGCATCACCGTGGTCGTCGGACCGAACGGATCGGGCAAGTCCAACGTCGTCGACGCCATCGCCTGGGTCCTCGGCGCGCAGGCCCCGAGCGCAGTCCGTTCCCAGAAGATGGACGACGTGATCTTCGCCGGCACCGCCAAGCGCCAGGCACTTGGTCGGGCCGAGGTCGCCCTCACCATCGACAACTCCGCTGGGCTCCTGCCGGTCGACTTCACCGAGATCACCATCCACCGGATCCTGTTCCGCACCGGCGAGAGCGAGTACTCGATCAACGGTGTGCCGTGCCGGTTGCTCGACATCCAAGAGCTGCTCTCCGACAGCGGTGTCGGTCGCCAACAGCACGTCATCATCTCCCAGGGCCAGATCGACGCCGTGCTCAACGCCCGGCCCGAGGACCGCCGGTTCATCATCGAAGAAGCCGCCGGGGTCCTCAAGTACCGGCGACGCAAGGAGAAGGCCGAACGTCGCCTGGCCGCCACCGAGGGCAACCTCCTGCGCATCCAGGACCTGTTGCGCGAGGTGCGCCGCCAGCTCCGTCCCCTCGAACGCCAGGCCGACGCCGCCCGCCGCCATGGCGACGTCGTCGCCGAGCTCCACGCGCTGCAGGTGCACCTCGCCGGCCGGGAGCTGGCCACCTTGAGGGCCAAGCTCGACGCCGACGCCACCGCGCGAGTCGAGCTGGCCGCCGCCGAGCGCGACCACCGCGACACCCTCGCCCGCCTCGACACCGAGGTCATGGCCTCCGAGGCGCGGCTCACCGCCGCCGGCGGGGACGACCTCGGCAACGACCTGGCCCGCTTCGAGTCGTTGCGCGAGCGGGCCCGTGGTCTTCACGCGGTGCTCAGCGAACGCACCCGTGGCATCGATCGCGAGCGCACCGCCATGGTCGACCACACCGTGATCGCCAACCTCGAGGCCGAGGCGGCCCGGGTCGACGAGGAGCTCGCCGCCGTCGACCGGACCGAAGCCGAGCTCGCCCCTCGCCTCGACGAGCTCCTCGCTGCCGAGGCCGAGCTGGCCGAGGCCCGCGAACGCTTCGACACCGACTGGGGGGAAGGTCCCGCCGAGTCGTCGGGTCGAGCGGCGGAGGTCCGCGGCGAACTCGCCGGGGTCAACAGCTTCATCACCCAAGGCGAGTCCGATCTCGCCCGGCTCGACGAGTCTCTCGCCGGCCTCGCCGAGCGGGCCGAACAACTCGACGCCGAAGCCGGACGCCTTCGCGACCGCCTCACCGCGGCCACCGAGGCCGAGGAGCCCATCGTCGACCGACTCGACTCCGCCGAGCGTCGTCGTTCCGACGCCGAGGCGGCGCGGGCAGCCGCCACCGACACCAAGGCGGCGGCCGAGGCCGAGCGCCATCGTTGGCAGGCCCGAGCCGAGGCCCTGTCGCTCGCACTCGACGAGGCGCGAGCCAAGGCCGGTGCCGAGCGCCTCGCCGACGTTCCCGGCGTCGTCGGCACGCTCCTCGACGTCGTCGAGGTCGACCCGGGCTGGGAGAGCGCCTTCGAAGCGGCGGTCGGCGATGCCCTCACCGCCATCGTGGTCGACGGCCTCGCCTCGGGGCGTCGGGCCCTCGAGTCCCTCCATGCCGGTGAGGCCCGGGGTGCGATCCTCGCCCTCGGCGCGGGGGTTCCCGCTGCACCGCCGGCGCCGGCGACCGGGTCGGGCGAGCCGCTGCGCCGCCACGTCCGGTCCGACAACCGCGACGTCGAGGCGCTGCTCGACCACCTCCTCGGTCGGGCGGTCGTGGTCGAGGGAGGCTGGCAGGGAGCGGTCGACCAGGCCATCGCCCATCCCGACGCGGTGGTCGTCACCCGCGACGGCGACCGGTTCAGCGCCACCGGCTGGCGCATCGGAATGGCCGGCTCGGGGGCCACTCGGGCCGCGCTCGACGAGGCCACCGCCCACGTCGACGAGGCCGCCGAGGCCCTCGCCGCTGCCACCGGAGCGGTCGCGGCCGCCGATGCCGAGTTGGCCGAGGCCCGTGAGGCCGAGCGCCTCGTCGCCAAGGAGCTCGACGCCAACGACGCGGCGGTGTCCGCTGCCGGCGACGGTCTCCAACGAGTCGAGAACGAACGCCGCGATGTGGCGACCCAGCGCGATGCCTTCACCACCCGCCGCGCCGAGATCACCTCGCGCCTCGAGCGTGAGTCGGCCCGTCGCGACGAGCTGGCCGCCATCCTCCCGGTCCTCGAGGACGAGGAGGCTCAGCGGGTCGAGCAGGGTCGCGCCCTCGCCGAGGCTCGCCGCCGCCTCGACGAGCGCACCGCTGCGCTCGCGTCGTCCCGTCGGGAGATCGAGGTCGCCGGGGCCGGAGTCGAGCAACGTCGGTCGGTGCTCACCCAGCGCCGAGCCGAGATCACCGAACGGCTCGAGCGTGACCAGACCGAACGGTCCCAGGCCGCGGCCCGCAAGGCCGACCTCGATCGCCGGGCGATGGCCACCGAACGCCTCGCCGTCCACGTCGCCGATCGCCTCGCCGAGATCGAGGCCCGGCTCTCCGAGCTCCAGGCGCTCCGCAAGGAACAGTCCGACGCCGTCCGATCGGTGGCCGCCGACCTCGACGCCGCCCGTCGTCAACGGGCCGAGGTGGAGAAGGCCCTCGACGAGACCCGGGAACGCATCAGCCGTGTCGAGCTCGCTGACGCCGAGACCAAGGTGCGCATCGAGACCGCGGTCGAGACCCTCCGGCGCGACCTCGACGTCGATCCGGAGGTAGCCATCGAGGCGCCCCGCCCGGACCTGGCCGAGGGTGTCGCCCCGGCGGCTCGCGTTCGGGAGCTCGAACGAGAGCTGCGGATGATGGGGCCCATCAACCCGCTCGCCCTCGAGGAGTACGAAGCGCTCCAGGAACGCCACCGCTTCCTCGAGGAGCAGCTCGACGACGTGAAGTCCACCCGCCGCGACCTCGCCAAGGTCATCCGGGCCATCGATGCCGAGATCGTCGACGTGTTCACCTCGGCCTATGCCGACGTCGCCGCCAACTTCGCCCAGCTCTTCGAGACGCTGTTCCCCGGCGGCACCGGCCGGCTCACCCTCACCGAGCCCGACGATCCGCTGGCCACCGGCATCGAGGTCGAGGCGAAGCCGTCGGGCAAGAACGTGAAGAAGCTGTCGCTGCTCTCGGGTGGCGAGCGCTCCCTCACCGCCCTGGCCTACCTCTTCGCCGTGTTCCGGAGCCGTCCCAGCCCGTTCTATGTGATGGACGAGGTCGAAGCGGCGCTCGACGACGTCAACCTCCACCGGTTCCTCGACCTGGTGCACGAGTTCCGCTCCGACGCCCAGCTGCTCATCGTGAGCCACCAGAAGCGAACGATGGAGGCCGCCGACTGCCTGTACGGGGTCACGATGCAGCCGGGTGGGTCGTCGAGGGTGGTCTCGGAGAAGGTGTCCTCCCCGGCCTGAGCCGCGGTCGGCGCGGCCCTCGGCGCCGATAGCCTGCGAGGCGAGGAGGTCGTGTGACCAGCCCCGAGGATCCCCAGTCAACCGAGAGCGACGAGTGGGTCGCCCGCCCCGAGATTCCCGCCGACGAGGTGCCGTCAGCATCGCCGAGCGAGGCCACCCGGACGGACGCGAGCGTCGGAGCGGATGCGCCCGACGCCTCGGCCCCCCGTGACGCCGCCTTCCCCGAACCCTCGGTGATCGAGCCCGATCCCGACGCGTCGCTCGTCGCTCCGCCCCCCGGCCCGGCGATCTCCGCCGGCGACTGGCCACCCCGTGCGCCGTGGGAGCGCGACGCCCGCTGGCCCTCGCCCCCCGCCCCGCCGCCCGCCGAATCGTCCACGTCGTCGTCATCCTCGGGTGCGGTGCCCCCCGCTCCTCCACTACCACCCGCGCCTCCCGCCACCAGTTGGGGGAGCTTCGGAGAGACGACCACGCCCGTCGAGCCTGCTGCGTCCGTCGACGAGGCGGCCGACGCCGATCCGGAGGCGCCACCTGCGCCCGCCGAGCCCGCCCCCGAGCGCCGGGCTTCCGCCCCTGGCTGGGTGTGGCCGGTGGTCACCGCCGCGGCGGTCGCGCTCTTCGTCGGTGGACTGCTCGCCGGGTGGGCCATCGCCGATCGCAACGGCTCCGACACCGCCACCACACCGGCCGGCCAGACTCCGGTCACCGTCCCGGTGGGCGACGGGGGTGAGGGCGGCATCGTCCCCGACGACGTCGCCGAACCCGTTGCTGCGGTTGCCTCGGCGGTCGCGCCGTCGGTGGTCCAGATCAACACCAACTTCGGTCTCGGCTCGGGCATCATCATGGACACCGAGGGCCACATCCTCACCGCGGCTCACGTCATCGAGGGCGCTCTCGACCTCCGCGTCCGCCTCGCCGACGGAACGATGGTGCCCGCCGAGATCGTCGGCACCCACCCCGAGTCCGACGTCGGCGTGGTCAAGATCGACCCTCGTGACGAGCTGCGTCCCGCCGCCCTCGGAGTCGACGCCGATGTCCAGGTCGGTCAGCTGGCGGTGGCCGTCGGCAGCCCGTTCGGGCTCGAGCAGACCGTCACCTCCGGAATCGTCTCGGCCCTCGACCGGCCCGTCCAGACCGAGGCGACCTTCCTCGTCGGAATGATCCAGACCGACGCCTCGATCAACCCCGGCAACAGCGGGGGTGCTCTCGCTGACCGTCACGGTCGGGTCATCGGCATCAACGACGCCATCCGCACCCAGGGTGGAGGCAACGAGGGCGTCGGCTTCGCGATCCCCATCGACCTCGCCGTCACCGTGGCCGAGCGGCTCATCGCGGGAGAGCCGGTCCAGTCCGGATTCCTCGGTGTCAGCGTCGCACCGGTGATGGACGGCCGTCCGGGGGCGCTGGTCCAGGAGGTCACCCCGGGCACGCCCGCCGACGACGCCGGCATCGAGGTCGAGGATCTCATCGTCGCCGTCGAGGACCAGCCGGTCCGGGGCGTTCAGGAGCTGCGAGCCCGCATCCTGGCGCTCGACCCCGGGACACCGGTCATCGTCACCGTCGTCCGCGGCGGCGACGAGGTCGACCTTGAGGTCACCCTCACCGTCTCGGAGCCGGCGTCCAGCTCCTGAGCGTCGTGGTGGGTCTCTCGACGGCTGTCGGGCGGTCCGGCTCAGCTCGGTAGGCTCGGTGGGCCATGCCTGAGCTGCTGATCCTCATCGCCCTGCTCGTCGTCGTCGCCGGTACTGCCGCGTTCGTCGTCACCACCCGACGTCGCCGCGGTCCCGAGCTCGAACCGCCACCTGAGCGGGGCATCGCCCCCACAACCGAGGTCCCCGACACCGTTCCGCCCGAGCTCGTCGAGGAGGTCGAGGCCGAAGCCGCCACCGAAGCCCCTCCGACCCTCGGTGCCCCGCCGCGGCTCCGCGACCGTCTGGGCAAGGCCCGGTCAGCGCTGGGTGGCTACCTGGGTGGCATCCTCGGCCGATCCGGGATCGACGAGGAGACCTGGGAAGATCTCGAGGAGGCGCTGCTGCGAGCCGACGTGGGCGTGGCGACCACCACCACGATGCTCGATCACCTGCGGGAGCGGGTGGCCGCCGAGGGCATCACCGAACCCGCCGACCTGCTCGTCGCACTGAAGGAGGAGCTGGTCGCCCAGGTCGGCGCCTACGACACGAGCATGCGCCTCGAGGCCGACGAGGGCCGGGTCCCCGTGTGGCTCATCGTCGGGGTCAACGGGGCGGGAAAGACCACCACCATCGGCAAGCTCTCGGCTCGTCAGGCAGCGGAGGGACGGTCGGTGCTCGTCGCCGCTGGCGACACGTTCCGGGCGGCGGCGGCCGAACAGCTCGAGACCTGGGCCGAGCGCACCGGCGCCGACTACGTGCGCGGTGCCGAGGGCGGCGACCCCAGCTCGGTCATCTTCGACGGCATCCAGCGGGCCAAGTCTCGCAGCCATGACCTGGTGCTCGCCGACACCGCCGGTCGTCTCCACTCCAAGGTCAACCTCATGGAGGAGCTGTCCAAGGTGCGCCGGGTGGCCGACCGCGAACCCGGTCAGGTCGTCGAGACCCTGCTCGTCATCGACGCCACCACCGGCCAGAACGGACTGGCCCAGGCCAAGCAGTTCGCCGAGGCCGCCGAGGTCACCGGCGTGGTGCTCACCAAGCTCGACGGCTCGGCCCGCGGCGGCATCGTCGTGTCGATCCAGGCCGAACTGGGCATCCCGGTGAAGCTGGCGGGGGTGGGCGAGACCGTCGAGGACCTCATCGACTTCGACGCCACCGAGTTCGTCGAGGCCCTCTTCGCCGACGACTGAGCCGGGCGGCGCCGGTTCGGCACCGGCGGCGGGAGAAATACCCGGCGCGAGGTTTCGCTCCGGCCGTTCGCGTGATAGCCCGGTGGGACGAGCGTTCGTACAAGGAGCTGGCTGTGGGTGTCATCAAGTTCATCATCACGTTGCCGTTCCGCCTGCTGGCCCTGGCGATCATCCTGCCGGTCAAGGCGGTTCTCGGCCTGATCGGCTTCACGTTCAAGGCGGGCTTCGTCACGGCGCGAACCGCTCTGCGCTCGAGCCTGATCTCCTTCGCCGGCGGTATCGGCCTGGGGTGGTTCCTCACCTCCACCCCCACGGGCCGCCAGCTCGTCGACCAGGTGCGCGACATGGTCCAGGGCGGCACCGGCGCGCCGCTCGACGACGACGGCATCGCCGCCCAGGTGCGAACCGAGCTGGCGTCGAGCACCCGCACCTGGCACCTGCCCCAGCCCGAGGTCACCGTGGTCACCGGGGTGGTCACCCTGTCCGGCACGGTTCCCCACGACACCGGTCGCACCGACCTCGAGGAGGCGGCCCGCACGGTTCGTGGTGTCGCCTCGGTGCTGAACAACGTCACCGTCGATGCTCCCGAGGCGGCGGTCGGCACCCAGACCGATCTCGCTCCGTCCGGCGCCGATGACGACGCCGACGACAAGGTCACCGCCTGAACGTCGCCGCTCGAGACGTCGGTGGTCCCGCGTTCCCGACGTGGCGTGACCGCACCGCGCTGAGCGTCCGGTAGCATCGAGACCCGCATGTTCGACGCACTCTCTGACCGTTTCGACGGCATCTTCAAGCGCCTCAAGGGCAAGGGCCGTCTCGGCGACGCCGACATCGACGAGGTTCTCCGCGAGATCCGAGTCGCGCTGCTCGAGGCCGACGTCAACGTCCGTGTCGCCCGCAACATGGTGGGCCGCATCCGCGAGCGCTGCACCGCCGAGGAACTGAGCAAGAGCCTCACCCCGGCCCAACAGGTCGTCAAGATCGTCCACGAGGAGCTCATCGAGACCCTCGGCGGCGAGACGATGAAGATCACCTACGCGTCGAAGCCGCCGACGGTGGTCCTCATGGCCGGCCTCCAAGGTGCCGGCAAGACCACCGCCACCGGCAAGCTGGCCCGCTGGTTCAAACAGCAGGGACGCAACCCGCTGCTCGTCGGCGCCGACCTCCAGCGTCCTGCGGCGGTCGACCAGCTCCGCACCCTCGCCGGCCAGATCGACGTCCCCGTGTTCTCCGAGCCGACCGACCCCGTCGAGGTCGCGGCCGCAGGCTTGGCGGAGGCCCGCCGCCTCGGGCGCGACGTCGTCATCGTCGACACCGCCGGTCGCCTCGGTATCGACGCCGAGATGATGGACCAGGTCCGGCGCATCTCCGACGCCGTCGAGCCGCACTACACGTTCCTCGTCGTCGACGCCATGACCGGCCAGGATGCGGTCAACGTGGCCGAGTCGTTCCACGAGACCCTCGAGCTCGACGGCGTGATCCTCTCCAAGCTCGACTCCGACGCCCGCGGTGGCGCGGCGCTGTCGGTCAAGGAAGTGGTCGGCAAGCCCATCGCCTTCGCCTCCACCGGCGAGAAGCTCGAGGACTTCGACCAGTTCCATCCCGATCGTCTCGCCGGACGCATCCTCGGCATGGGCGACATGCTCACCCTGATCGAAAAGGCCGAAGAGGCCTACGAGACCGATCAGGCCGAGGCGGCCGCGGCCAAGCTCCTCGAGGGCCAGTTCACCCTCGACGACTTCCTCGAGCAGATGCAGCAGCTGAAGAAGATGGGTCCGCTGCAGAACCTCATGGGAATGCTCCCCGGCATGCCCAAGGAGATGAAGGACGCCGAGATCGACGATCGCGAGATCGCACGGGTCGAGGCGATCATCAAGTCGATGACACCCGAGGAGCGGGCCAAACCCGAGCTCGTCGACGGGTCGCGCCGCACGCGCATCGCCAACGGCTCGGGCACCCAGCCCAACCAGGTGGCCCAGCTCCTCAAGCAGTTCAAGGAAGTGCAGTCGGTCATGAAGCGCATGGGCGGCGGCATGGGCATGCCCGGCGTGCCGGGCCGGTCCAAGAAGGGCAAGAAGGGTAAGAAGGGAAAGAAGGGCGGACGGGTCACCCCGAAGGGTCCCGCCACCCCCCGTTTCGACCCCGACGACCCGCTCGGCCTCGGCCAACTCGAGGACCTCCAACTCCCCGGACGGGGCCCCAAGTTGAACTGACCGGCCGTTCTGGCCAAGACTGTGCAGTCGCCCCGCTCCAGCGGGGCAAGTCGATCCCCACTCACCGACCCAGGAAGAGATTCGAACGTGGCCGTCAAGCTCCGCCTCATGCGGATGGGCAAGAAGAAGCAGCCGACCTACCGACTCGTCGCTGCCGATGCCCGCTCGCCCCGCGACGGGCGTTTCATCGAGATCCTCGGCACCTATGAACCCCGCCGCGATCCTTCGGTGATCAAGATCGACAACGAGAAGGCTGTCCAGTGGCTCCGCCAGGGCGCCCAGCCGACCGAGACCGTCGAGAAGCTCCTCAAGATCTCCGGCGCCTGGGACTGGTTCAAGACCGGTAACCCTCCCCCTGAGACCCCGGCCGAGGCTGACTCTGCCGACGCCGAGGCCGCCTCGTGAGCGACGTCGACGCCACCGAGGAGACCGATGCCGACGACGGCGCGACCGACGAAGGCACAGCCGTCACCGCTGCCGGTGTGCTCGAGTTCCTCGTGCGCTCGGTGGTCGACGACCCCGACGGCGTCGAGGTGAAGGTCAACGACGATCGTCTCGACCGTGTTCGCCTCGACGTGCACGTGTCCGAGGGCGACATGGGCCGTGTCATCGGCCGCCGGGGGCGGGTGGCCAACGCCATCCGCACCGTGGTGCGGGCCGCAGCGGTCCGCGACGACGTCGATGTCGACGTCGAGTTCGTCGACTGAAACCATTCCGGTGACCGACCGTCTCGAGGTCGGGCGCATCAACCGCTCCCACGGCCTCCGTGGCGAGGTCGTCGTCGCGCTGACCACCAATCGCGCCGAGCGGGTGGAGCCCGGGTCGGTGCTCCATGCCGGTGAGCGCGCCCTGGAGGTGCGCTCGTCGTCTCCGTTCCAGGGCAAGTGGCTCGTCTACTTCAACGGTGTCGACGACCGCGTGGAGGCCGACGCGCTGCGTGGTGCCGTGCTCACCGCCGAGCCCCTCGACGACGAGGACGAGCTGTGGGTCCACGAACTGATTGGCGCGTCGGTCGTCGAGGTCGACGGAACCGAGCGCGGCCGCGTCGAGTCGGTGCTGGCGAACCCCGCCGCTGACCTGATGGTCCTCGACTCGGGCGCGTTGGTGCCGCTCACCTTCGTCGTCGAGCAGCGCCCCGGCACCGGCGGCCCCCGTGAGGTCGTCATCGACCCACCCCCCGGCCTCTTCGACCTGTAGCGCCCGCCCCGCCCCGCCACCCGTGCTCGACGACATGGTCCCGGCAGGCAGTGACCTCCCAGGGCGTTCTGTGCCGGCACCTCGCGAGGTTCGGGTCGGTTCGATCATGGTCCCGGCAGGCAGTGACCTCTCAGGGCGTTCTGTGCCGGGACCTGCGAGCCGGCGAGCGCCACAAGGATCTGGGTCACCCGGTCGATGAGGTACCCGGGACGCTCGATGAGATCCTCGTAGGTGAACTCCAGGTGCGTCACACCGAGCAGAGCAAACTCGGCGCGTCGCTCGGCATCGGCCTGGCGTTGGCGACGCGTGGAGTGGGTGGCGTGACCCGACACCTCGACGATCAGGCGCCCCTCGAGGAACGCAAAGTCCGCTCGCAGGGTCCGGCCGGATCGGTCCCTCACGATCCGCTGGACCTCGGGGGTCGGTAGCGCAGTTCGCGCGAACAGCCGAAGGAACTGCGACTCGAGCCAACTCTCACATCCCGCGCTCTTCGGGTGGTCGGCGTCGAGAAGGTCGAGGAGTCGGCGGCATCCGGAGCGTCCATCGGTGCCGAGGACCTCGAGCCGCCACCGGAGCCGAGCCGGAGTGGTGAGGCGGTCGCGGAGCGCCGCGTCCAGCATCTGTTCGAGACGGCCGAGGGGCAGGGTCCCGGCGAGGTCGACGAGGGTCCGGGTGACGGTGGTGGTGGGTATCGCGGTGACGAGTGTCCGGTCGGCCGCGTCGAGCCGACCGGTCTCATGGACCATCGCCACCGTGCGGTTGCCTCGGACCGGACGGGGGACGAGGACCTCGGCAGGGTCCGGGGGGATGGCCCCGTCGAGGCGATGAAGCCACGCCGCGCTGCCGTGGGACGCCACCGCCTGTGGACCGGAGGACCACACCGCTTCCAGCAGCCGTTGCTCGGAGGTGCGAGGGCTGCCGGCCACCCGCAGCACACGCGGCGAGGTCCGCTGGAGTGTCCCTCGGGCGACGCGCCCCCTGATCTGCTTGCTGGAGATCCCGACCCGGCGCGCCTCGGCGACGGTGACGAGACCGTGGTGGTCGGAGGCGATGGCGAGAAGGCGCGTGTCGGGACCCATCGTTCCAGTGCAGCGAGGGGGTGTGACACCCAGGCGGTGGTAGGGCAGGTGCAGCGCCCCGCTGGCGGCGTGTCAGGCTGGTGGCTGCATGAGGATCGACGTGTTCACCATCTTCCCCGAGCTGGTGTCGGGGTTCGCCGCGGCGAGCCTGCTCGGCAAGGCCCAGAGCCGGGGTCTGCTCGACATCCGGGCGCACGACCTGCGAGCCGAGACGACCGACCCTCACCGCACCGTCGACGACTCACCGTTCGGTGGGGGAGCGGGCATGGTGCTGATGCCCGAGCCGGTGTTCGCCGCCGTCGAAGCGGTCGACCCGCCCCGGCCCCTGCTCCTCCTCGACCCCGGTGGCCGGCGCTTCGACCAGGCCATGGCCCACGAGCTCGCGGCACTCGACGGCTTCTCGCTGTTGTGTGGTCGCTACGAGAACGTCGACCACCGGATCCGCGAGCACCTCGTCGACGGGGAAGTGTCGATCGGCGACTACGTGCTGTCGGGGGGAGAGGTCGCGGCGATGGTGATCCTCGAGGCCGTCGGTCGCCTGGTGCCCGAGGTGATGGGCAACCGGGCGTCGGTCGACGAGGAGTCGTTCGCCGACGGGCTGCTCGAGTACCCGCACTACACCCGGCCCGCGGAGTTCCGGGGATGGGAGGTGCCCGACGTGCTGCGATCGGGCGACCATGGCCGGGTGGCCCGGTGGCGTCGCGCCCAGTCGCTCGCCCGGACCATCCGTGAGCGCCCCGACCTCATCGAGGCACGGGGCGGTCTGGCCGACGAGGAGCGTGAGGCGCTCGCCGAGCACGGCCTCGACGACGGGTCGGGACGCCCGGCTTTGGACTGAGCGGCTCGATCCTCTATCCTTCTGAGTCCGCCTGAACCAGGGTGAGCGCCGGAACGGCGACCCCCGATTGCGCAGGAGCGCCCGACATGCAACCCACCGATCTCGTCGACCAGAGCAGTCTCCGCGACGACGTTCCCGATTTTGCGCCCGGGGACACCCTCAAGGTGCACGTCCGGGTCGTCGAGGGCAGCCGTGAGCGTGTCCAGATCTTCCAGGGCTACGTCCTTCGCCGCCAGGGCGGCGGGCTCCAGGAGTCCTTCACCGTCCGCAAGGTCAGCTTCGGCGTCGGCGTCGAGCGAACCTTCCCGGTCCACTCCCCGATCATCCAGAAGATCGAGGTCGTGAGCCGTGGCGACGTCCGTCGCGCCAAGCTCTACTACATGCGCGACCGCATCGGTAAGGCCGCCAAGATTCGCGAGAAGCGCGAGAACTGATCCGCTGCCGGGGGAGTCTCGCCCCCGGTGAGTGTCACAGGCCACCGTTACCGTCGCCGCAGGAATCGGCGACAGGAGCGGACATGGCCCATTCACGACAGGTCCTCGGAGCCACGGGCGAGACCCGTGCTGCCGAGTGGTACCACGATCACGGCTATGCGGTGCTCGACCGCAACTGGCGTCACGGGCGGGGCGAGCTCGATCTCGTCGTCGAACACGGCGACACGGTCGTCTTCGTCGAAGTGAAGACCCGCACGAGCGATGCCTTCGGCACCCCGGCCGAGGCGGTCACCGTCGACAAGCAGCGACGCATCCGGCGGCTTGCTGCCGCCTGGATCGACGGGTGCGAGTTGCGTCCGCGGCACGTGCGATTCGACGTCGTCGGAGTCGTCGGCCGGGAGCTCGAGGTCATCGAGGGCGCGTTCTGAGCGTCCAGGGGGAGCGGGGACGAGGGGGTCAGCGGGTCCGCATCTCGTCGGGCAGGTGCTCGGTGTCGCCGAGACGGAACAGGTTGAACGACCACCCGTTGCCGATGCGCATGGGGCGCAGCACGCTGAACGAGGCGTGGAACATGACGAACCGCTCCCACTCCCAGGGGAGGGGCTGGATCCCCATCAGGTGGCCGATGATCGTGGCGTTGGTGCCGGCGTGGGCGACCATGAGCACCCGCAAGTCGGGGTCGTCGATCTCCCAGAGGGGTGCCTCGCCGCCCTGGGTCACCACGCCGTGGGGGGCAAGGGTCTTCTCCAATCCGGCGGTGATGCGCTCGTGGAAGTTCCGAAAGCTCTCGCCGCCGTCGATGCCGTCCCAGTGCTGCGCGATGGGTCGGGCGAGTGCCCGCTTGAACAGCTCGTCGACCTCCTCGGAGGGTGTTCCGGTCCAGTCGGGCATGCCGATCTCCTCGAGCCACGAGTGCGAGGTGGCGTCGGCGCCCAGGGTGTCGAGGATCGGTTCGGCGGTCTGTTGGGCTCGCACCATCGTGGAGACGAACACCGCATCGAAGCGCTCATGGGCGAGTCGTTCGGACAGCAGTCGGGCCTGAGCGTGACCCCGTTCGGTGAGGGGAGGGTTGTCGACGCTGAGCCCGTCGCGGGCCCACTGCGGTTCGGCGTGACGGACGAGGACCAGTTCCATGGACCCGCAGCCTAGGGGCGAGGCCGCCGTCGCCGTGACGCCTCAGCGGCGTCCGGGGCGACGCCGATGGCGATTGTTCCAACAGCCCCGGTGCCAGTGGCGACGCAGGTCCGGATCGGCGTAGGGAACCGCGACCATGTGACCGGTTCCGGCGGTGATGTCTTGATTGCACCCCGGGCAGAGGTAGGGCTTGGTCGCGGCGTAGGGCTGGATGAAGCGCACCTCCACCTCGTCGTCGGGGAGGTTGGCGGTCAGGTCGGGGTTCACCGCATCACCCGAGGACGGCCCAGGCCAACAGCAGCGAGCACACCACGAGGCCCGCGACCACGAAGGCGATGTCGGCGGTGCGTGAACCGCGGCGAGGGTGATAGGGGTTCATTCCCACTCGGCCAGTATCGTGCGCCCCATGCAGGCGATGCAGGTCGGACGACGTTGGTGGGCTGCCGCGGCCCTCGTGGTGGGAGCCGCGGTGCTCGGACTCTCGGGGTGTGCGGGCACGGAAGCGCCCGACGTTCCCGCCGACGCGGGAGGCGCCCCCGACGCCGAGCTCGCTGCAGGTCGCGACGTCTGGGTCGCCAGCTGCTCGCGCTGTCACGGGGGCGACGGCAGCGGAGGCGCCGGACCGAACGTCCAGGGCCCCTGGGGTGAGGACCGGTCGCCCGATGCCACCGAGATGACTCGCATCGTCGTGGAGGGCCGCGGCGCGATGCCGGGCTTCGGTTCCTCGCTCGACGACTCGGAGGTCGAGGCCGTGGTGCGCTACATGCGTGAGGTTCTCTGAGGGCGGTCGGGGTCCGATGTCGGCAGAGGAACCCCTTCCCAACGTCACACCCCTGACCTAGGCTGATCTCCACTTCCCCCTCCCGTACACATCTACGTGTAGGAGGGTCCGGTGATCGCCACCGTCCCATCGGCCACGCTGCTCGGCGTGCGGGGTCGCCCGGTGACCGTCGAGGTCCACGTCTCGTCCGGCCTGCCCGGTTTCACCATCGTCGGTCTCCCCGACGCCTCGTGTCGTGAGGCCCGAGACCGGGTTCGAGCCGCCCTGCTGTCCTCGGGACTGCCCTGGCCGCTGAAGCGGGTCACGGTCAACCTCGCACCGTCGGGTCTCCGCAAGGCCGGGTCCCAGCTCGATCTCGCCATGGCGGTCGCCCTTCTGGTGGCCGAGGGCCGCCTCCATCCCGAACACGTCGCCCACACTGCCTTCGTGGGCGAGCTCGGGCTCGACGGAACCATCCGCCCGGTCACCGGCACGGTCCCGCTCGTGCATGCACTCGATACCGACGCCGTGGTGGTACCCGCCGCCTCGGTCGCCGAGGCCGAGCTCATCGCGCGTCACCAGGTGCGGGCCGCGGGCGATCTGAGGGGCCTGGTCGCCGCCCTCACCGGTTCAGCGCCGTGGCCCGACGGGTTTCCGCCCGAGTCATCCCCCGCATCGGTTCCCGACCCGGACCTCAGCGACGTGCGCGGCCAGCCGCTCGCTCGACTCGCGCTGGAGCTCGCAGCGGCTGGCGGCCACCACCTGCTGATGGTCGGCCCACCAGGGGCAGGCAAGACCATGCTCGCCCGGCGCCTCCCGGGCCTCCTGCCCGACCTCGGCCCGGACCACGCGCTCGAGGCCACGATGGTCCACTCGGCGGCGGGAGTGCCGCTGGCGGGGGGTCTGGTCCGCCGCCCCCCGTTCCGGGCCCCTCACCACGGGGCGTCCACGGTCTCTCTCACCGGCGGCGGATCGTCGGTGATGCGACCGGGCGAGATCAGCCTGGCCCATCGAGGAGTGCTCTTCCTCGACGAGCTGGGCGAGTTCCAGGCCTCGGTGGTCGACGCCCTCCGACAGCCCCTCGAGGAGGGCGTCATCCGAGTGAGCCGTGCATCCGGCACCGTCGCCTTCCCGGCCGAGGTGCTCCTCGTGGCCGCGATGAACCCCTGCCCGTGCGGTCTTGGTGGCGCTCCGGGAGCCTGCCGCTGTTCCGACGCCGCCCGGGCCCGCTACCACCGGCGGGTGTCGGGCCCGATCCTCGACCGCTTCGACCTGCGCATCGACGTCGCCGCTCCCGATGTCGACGACCTGCTCGGGGGTGCCCCCGGCGAACCATCGTCGACGGTCCGGGAGCGGGTCATCGAGGTGCGCGGCCGCGCCGCTCACCGAGGGGCCCCGTGCAACGCCGCCCTGCGTCCCGACCAGCTCGACGACGTCGCTCCTCTGTCGGCTGGCGCCTCCCGCCTGCTCGAGGACTCGCTGCGGGCGGGCACCCTCACCGGGCGTGGGCTGCACCGCATCCGACGTCTCGCGCTCACCCTCGCCGATCGGGAGGGTCACCCCGGCGAGCTCACGGCCGAACACGTCGCCCTCGCCCTCGCCCTGCGGTCCACCCCGGTGGCGTTCGAACCCGGAGCAGCCGCGTGAGCGGCATGCGGACCGCGGCCGCGGTGGGGCTGGCGTCACTGCCCGCCATGGGGCCCCGCCGACTCGACTCCCTGCTCGAGGTGTGGGAACCCGAGGAGGCGTGGCGGCGCATCACGGGCGGCGACCGCGTCGTCGGCCAGGTGCTCGACGGGAGGCTCGGCAAGGAGCCAGCCGAGGTCCTCTCCCGCTGGACGACGGCCGCTCGTGTCCTCGATCCCGTCGAGGCGTTGGAGGCTCACCGTCGCAGTGGGATCGAGGTGCTCGTCAGGGGCGAACCGGGCTACCCGCATCTCCTCCTCGATGACCCCGAGCCGCCGGTCGCCCTCTTCGTCCGGGGAGATCTGGAAGTCCTCGACACCCGGCGGGTCGCCATCGTCGGCACCCGACGATGCACCCGGAGCGGGCGACTCACCGCCCGGGAGATCGCGGCCGACCTCGCGGCGGGCGGCGTCGCGGTGGTCTCCGGGCTCGCGCTCGGGATCGACGGAGCCGCCCACGAAGGGGCGTTGTCGGTCGACGGGGGAGCAGCACCGGTCGGGGTGGTCGGAACGGGCCTCGACAGGGTGTATCCGAAGCGCAACGCCGCGCTGTGGGAGCGGGTCGCGGTCGAGGGGCTGCTCGTCTCGGAGGTGCCAATGGGGTCGGGCCCCTCCCCCTGGAGGTTCCCGGCCCGCAACCGCATCATCGCCGCCCTCTCCGAAGTGATCCTCGTCGTCGAGTCCCACACCACCGGCGGCGCTCTGCACACCGTGGAAGAGGCGCTGGCGCGTGACCGCGAGGTGCTGATCGTGCCGGGTTCGGTCCGAAGCCCGGCATCGGAGGGCACCAACGCCCTGCTCCACGCGGGCGTCGGCCCCGCCCGCGACGCCGCCGACGTGCTCACGGCGCTCGGGTTGGCGGCGCCCGTGGTGGGTGCCGGCGAGCAGCCGAACAGTGCCGCCCGACCAGAGGGCCGTGCCGCCTCGCCAGGGAGAGGACACCGGCCGGGAGGAGCCGTCGACCCCCGCGACCAGGCGGTACTCGACCTCGTCGGTGGGGAGCCGGTCAACCTCGATCGGTTGGCGGAGAGCTCCGGGTTGTCTCTGGGAGAGCTGGCGGTCAGCCTCGTGCGGCTCGAGTCGGCGGGCTGCGTCGCCCGCTCGGGCGGCTTCGTCGAACGGTTGGTCCGGTGACCTCCCCCACGGTGTTCGGGGAGTGGTCGGGTTGGCGGCGACGGGCTCGACCGGGGGCCCGATGCTCGCGGCCGGTACGGTGGTGGCGTGAGCTGGAAGCTGGATCGCTTCGAGGAGGGACTCACCGGAGTGTCCCCGGCGACCCGCCGGGCCTACCGGTCAGACCTCGACGGCTTCGTCACCTGGGTAGGCCGAGGTGGCGTCGATCACCCCGGCGCGGTGCGGCGCCTCCACCTGCGTCGCTACCTCGCCCATCTCACCACCCGCGACTACGCCCGACGCTCGATCGCCCGCAAGGCGTCCTCTCTCCGCCGCTACTTCGCCTGGGCGCATCGCTGCGGCCTCGTCTCCGCCGATCCGGCGATCGGTCTCAGTGCCCCCAACGGCCGCGGCCGACTTCCCCGCGTGCTGCGCGACGACGAGCTCGACCGGCTCATCGACCCTCCGGCGGAGCCCATCCCCACCGACGACGTCGTCACCCAGGCACTCGCCTGGCGGGACCACGCAGTGGTCGAAGTGCTCTACGGCTCGGGATTACGGGTCGGCGAGCTGTGCGGGCTGTCACCGTCGGACCTCGACCTCGTTCGGCGGGAAGTTCGAGTGTGGGGCAAGGGCGACAAGCAACGCCGCGTCCCGCTGTCAGAGCCTGCTGTCGAGGCGGTGAGCCGCTGGCTGGACCACGGTCGTCCGCACCTTCCCGGCCGCGACGGCTCCGAGGCCCTGTTCGTCAATCGCCGACTCAACCCGCTCACCCCGCGCGACGTCCGGAGAATCCTCGACCGCCGCGCCGCCAGCCCGGTGAACCCGCACGCGCTGCGTCACACCTTCGCCACCCACCTGCTCGATGGAGGAGCCGACCTGCGCTCGGTTCAAGAGTTGCTGGGTCATGCCGACGTGGGTACTACGCAGATATACACGCACGTCAGCACCGACCGCCTCCAAGCGGTCCACGAGACCACCCACCCACGCGGATAGGCACAGCTGTGGAGTCCGACGCCGTCGACATCGACAACATCTGGGGTGAGTTCAAGTCCTCCGGCGCGCGAGCGGCCCGCGACCAGCTGATCCTGCACTACTCACCGTTGGTGAAGTTCGTCGCCGGTCGCATGGCCGTCGGTCTCCCCCAGAACGTCGAGCAGGCCGACCTGGTGAGCTACGGAGTGTTCGGGCTGATCGACGCCATCGAGAAGTTCGAGCCCGAGCGGGGCTTCAAGTTCGAGACCTATGCGATCTCTCGCATCAAGGGAGCGATCCTCGACGAGCTGCGGTCCATCGACTGGGTGCCCCGGTCGGTGAGGGCCAAGGCCCGGGCCGTCGAGAACGCCTACGCCAAGCTCGAGTCCCGCCTCCACCGGACCCCCACCGACGCCGAGCTGGCCGACGAACTCGACGTGAGCGAAGGCCAGCTCCAGGCCACGCTGAGTCAGATCTCCTTCGTCGGGCTAGCGGCTCTCGACGAGACCCTGTCGTCGGGAGGTGGCGATCGTGAGTCGTTCACCCTCGGCGACACCATCGCCGACCAGCGCGCGGGTCCGGTCGACGCCTTCGAGGTGGACGAGATGCGCGTCCTCCTCGCCGAGTCGATCAACCGGATGCCCGAGCGGGAGAAGGTCGTCCTCACCCTGTACTACTACGAGGGCCTCACCCTGGCCGAGATCGGCCAGGTGCTCTCGGTCACCGAGAGCAGGGTCTGTCAGATCCACACCAAGGCAGTGCTCCAGCTGCGGTCGCGCATCGCCGCGACCCAGCGCGAACCCGCCTGAGACCGGGGTACCACCCCGTCTGGCCCCCCATCCGGGGGCCACCCTCACCTCCCCGAACCACTTCCCCCACTCCGATCCCCGTCTCTTCGGGAGTCAGTGGTCCCATGGTTCGCCCCCTCGGGCTGGGCGTCGTGCTCGCCGCCGTCGTCAGCCTGCTCGCGCCCGCGGTCGTCGAGGCCACCCCGCCTGGCACCGTCGTCTACGAGCACCCGGTCGACGCCGACGTCGTCGACCCGTTCCGGCCTCCACCCACTCCGTTCGGCGCCGGCAACCGAGGCCTGAAGTACGGAACCGAACCCGGTGAGCCGATCCGTGCCGCGGCCACCGGGACGGTGACCTTCGCCGGACAGGTCGGCGGTGCACTCCACGTCACCCTCGTCCACGCCGATGGCCGACTCACCTCCTATTCGGGGGTCGGCGACATCGCCGTTGTGCGAGGTGAACGAGTCGAACGCGGGGAGTTGGTGGCCCGGGCGGTGGGAGTCACCCACGTCGGTGTGCGGGAGGACGGTGCCTACATCGATCCGGCCCTCCTCTTCGACGGGGTGGTGGTCACCGCCCGGCTCGTCCCCGAGTCACCGCTCCACCCCACCCCGTTCGGGCCGGGTCTCTCGCGGGCCGAACTGATCCTCATCGCCCGAGACCTACGAGGCGATGGTGGGGGAGGGCTGATCGGCTCGATCGGTGGAGCCATCATCGGGGCGGGAGGCTGGGTCCTCGGAGCGGGGGGCGACGTTCTCGGGTGGCTGCGGGAGAACGGCTTCGAGCTGATGCTGATCCTGGGACCGGTGGCGCTCGAGATCGCCGGCGCCAACCCCTTCGTCGCACCCGTGGTCTTCGGGATCCTCATTCCCCTCGCCCGGGGCGAGGTTCCCGCCATCGTCTACTTCTCGCTCGACCTCCAGTACCTGCCGTTCCGGGCCATGGCGGCATTCGCCGCCTGGAGGCACCACCGGGAGACATGTACGCCGGCCGACGCCCCGGTCGAGATCCCCGACGAAGGTCGGCGCGTCGCGGTACTCATCGGCGGGCTCGACTCCACCTCCACCAGCAGTGGGGTGGGCGCGCTCGACACCCATGCGCTCGGCTACGAGGCAGGCGACGTCGTCGGGTTCAGCTACGCCGGGGGTCGAACCCCCGACCGGTTCGGGGACGCCACGGCCGAGCTCGCCCCCGCGCTCGCCGCCATCGACGCCAACCACTACGAGCGCCAGGACTCGTCCCGGGGGCTGCTCGAACGCGGCGAGCTCCTCGCCGACTTCCTCACCGAGGTCGCGCACTCCACCCCTGGCGCCACCGTCGACCTCTACGCCCACTCCCAGGGAGGAATCGTGACGCGTCTCGCTCTCCGCGAGCTCGAGAACCGCCCGGGCGGCCGCGAGGTGATCGAGCATCTCGGGCTCGTGACCACCCTCGCCTCGCCTCACGAGGGAGCCGATCTGGCCCTCATGGCCGTCGAGCTCGGATCCCACCTCGACACGGCGGTGGCCTTGGAGCTGGCCGACTCGGTCACCGACGGCACCCTCTCACCCCATCGCACCAACGTGGCCGATCTGGCTCGCGGGTCGGATCTCCTCGAGGATCTCGCCTCCTCACCGCTTCCCGAGGGCCCGGAGTACGTGAGCGTCGCGGGAACGGGCGATCTGACGGTTACCCGGGGCCGGACCCGCCTCGACGGGGCACAGCACGTGTCGGTGCCCATCTGGGGGACCTCCGCCCACGGTGAGCTGCCGGGTCACGAAGCGACCACCCGGCAGATCTCTCTGGTGATGGCTGGTCGGGGACCCACCTGTCGCAGCGCGTGGGAGGCCATGGGAGACTTCGGCGCGATCGAGTCGGTCCAGACCGGCACCAGCGCTCTCGGATCCACGGTGTGGGTGTCGCAGTGGGGGCCACGTCCGTGGCCCGATGTCAACACCGCAGCAGCAGTGGTAGAGCTCGTCATGGACGACGATTGACCGGGATTCGACCGCGCCACGAGGGTCCGAGCCGTGTCCCGCTCGGGCGGATGGCGGCACGGCGCCGTGTGACCGCTAGACTCACCCGTCGGCCTGACCCCAGGCCGCGCCCGTGGGTCCACACGACTCTCGGACGTCCCCGACACCACTCTCAGCCGCATCGAACCACGGTCGCCTCCACGGCGCAGGTGCGGTCTTCGAACAACCGATGGAAGGAGCTGTCATGACCGCTGTCGTGACCATGAAGCAACTGCTCGAGGCCGGGGTGCACTTCGGCCACCAGACCCGCCGCTGGAACCCGAAGATGAAGCGATTCATCCACGGTGACCGCAACGGGATCTACATCATCGATCTCGAGCAGACGCTCAAGCGGATCGAGACGGCCTACACCGTCGTGCGCGACACCGTCGCCGACGGCGGCAACATCCTCTTCGTCGGCACGAAGAAGCAGGCCCAGGGCCCGGTGCAGTCCTACGCCGAGAAGTGCGGCATGCCCTACATCAACGAGCGTTGGCTCGGCGGCATGCTCACCAACTACGAGACGATGTCGAAGCGCGTCGCCAAGATGAAGGAGTACCAGCGCATGCGGGACTCCGGCGAGTTCGAGGCAATGCCGAAGAAGGAAGCGCTTCTCATCTCCCGCGAGCTCACCAAGCTCGAGCGCAACCTCGGCGGCATCCGCGACATGGAGAAGCTCCCCGACATCGTGTTCGTGCTCGACACCAAGAAGGAGCACATCGCGGTGACCGAGGCCAACAAGCTCGGTCTCCCGATCGTCGCGGTGGTCGACACCAACTGCGACCCCGACGTCATCCAGTACGTCATCCCCGGCAACGACGACGCCATCCGATCCGGTGACCTGATGTGTCGGGTCATGGCCGATGCCGTGCTCGAGGGCCGCTTCATCCGCTCCCGCCGTGAGGGCGACGGAGCCGGTCCGCGCCGCAGCCTCCGCCAGGAGGACGAGATCGCCGCTCAGCAGGCCGAGGCCCGCCGTCAGGCTGCCCTCGCCGCCGCCGAGCGCGAGGCGCGCATCGCCTCGGGCGACACCGGACCGGCCGAGACCGCCGCCGCCGCTGCGGCGCCCGCCGATCCCGCTGA
>SKKL01000176.1 GCA_007121465.1 Acidimicrobiales bacterium
AGGCTCGAACCGTGTTCCTGCCGGAGGAAGCTCAGGACGGCTGCGGTGGCCTCCGCATCCAGCTTCCCACGCCATGGCGAGTCCGTCACGATCTCGATGAACCGATCGAGTTCGCTGTGATGAGCATGGAGTATCGACGTGACCAGCGGTTCGGCCGCATCGGCGACACAGCAGCGGACGGCCACATCGATCAGGACCACGGTTGCCTCCGGTGTGGTCGCGAGGCGGATGTAGTCGTCGTGCGAGATCCGCTTCGCGAGGGTCCAGACGATGGGGAGGCGCAGCTGGTCCGGGCATGACTCACGGGTCACGTCGATCAGGAGGTCGAGGTGGAGCTCCGGGGTCAGCCGTTCGGCGATCTCGCTCACGGCCCCTGCAGGAATGTTGCGGCCAGACAGGCTGTCGGCCCACAACCGGCTAGGCAGGGCTGTGCGAAGCCGATCGGGTGGGATCTCCTGCGCGAGCATCGCGAGGATCACCAGCACGTCACCTCGGTACGCCCTCAGAGGTCCGTCCACCGTCTCGAGGACCGCGGGGGCGAGCTCGACCAGCTCGTCGGGATCGGCGTCGAGCAGAGCGGCGACCACCAGCCCTTCGAGGTCTGGGTGCGCCGTGATCGTTCGGTCGATCAGCGCCAACTCCCGGATGAAGGACCAGTCCCCTGCTGCGGCGTTGGCCACAGCGTCTACCACCTCGGCAGGCGGCTGCGAGGTAACGCCACGGTGGTGCTGCCGGTACTTGCGAGCCAACTCGTCGGCGGAGGACCAGTCCCCCCTTGTGGCCCCGAGGACTGCGTCCGTTTGGGCCCTGCGGAACTCGTGGACGAGGTCGGCAGGCGGCGGAGATGCAACGCCACCGTGGTGCTCCCAGGTGCGTCGGTCCAACTCGTCGAAGAAGGACTCGGAGAAGCGCCAGTCCCCGTCGAGGTACCTGGACACGGCGTCGCGGATCTCGTCACGCGAGATCACGTGAGCGATCAGGTCCGGGCGGATGTGCCGGAGCATCGCCTGCAGGTGCTTGTCGCCGGAAAACTCCCCGGGGCCCCAGCGACGAGGAGGTGCGTGGCCCAGGCAGATCGTGTACGCGGCGAGCTCCTGGTCATCGGGATGGCGCTTCGCTGCGGCGGCGACGGCCAGGGAGTTCTGCTGCAGGCGTGGACGTCTGAGCAGCTCGCGCGCTGCCTTACGAGCGTCTGCCGCTGGGTCGCGTAGGCGGGTCCGCAGCTCGGCGTCGGAAGCTGCCGCGAACTCGAGTTCGTCGAGCCGTCCGATCCAGTCGTCCCGACGGGACGTGCCACCCTTGAGCGCAACGAGCCGCACGACGCTGGCCTCTCGATAGAACGCGTGCGTGAGGATCCTTGCCGCCTGCACTGGGCGGAGCGCATGCAGGACGTGCTGGCTCTCGGGCTCCGCGGCGATGCGGAGGTTGGCGCTCACGTCCGATCGCGTGGGTCGGCTGGGGACGGCCCTGTTGGTGGCCGTCAGGTTCGGCTGATCCGTGATCGCGTGTCGGAAGTGGGCTGGTTCGACCAGGGGGATGATCTTCAGGGGGAAGTCGCGGTTGTGCAGTAGCGGGGTGAGGTGCTCGCCGAGCTCGATGGTCCCGTCGAGCGCAAGGGCGAGGAGCAGTTGCTCGTACTCCATGGAGACGTTGGTTGTCAGTCCTCTCGCCGTTGCTACGGACGTTCGGAGTGCGTCGATGTCGTCGACGCTGAGCCGGCTGCGGTGGCGGGTCAGTGCCCGCAGGCCGACGACCCGACGGTCGCCCTCGTCGAGGTGCGCCACCGGCTGGTCGATGTACCGCTCGACGAGCGAAGACACCACATCCTCGACGCTCCGGAACCGGACGTCGGACCGCCACGGCTCGGCACCGTCGTCGTACCAGAAGCTGCCGGCGAGCGTGGCGGGCTGTCCATCGTCGGCGAGTTCCAGCCCGCACGTGCGGGCGAACTCGCGACAAGCCTGATGTATGGCACCCGCCTGTGCCGAGCGATCCTCGAAGGCGAACGTGTGGTAGCCGATCAGCTTCCAGTTCGTGCTGACCGCGATGAGTTTCCGCGCCACGACGTTGTTGTCGGGGTCCAGTCCGTAGACGACGTGCTTGTTCGCGTCGACCACGTTGGTCAGCGCCGACGGTGCGTTCATGCCGTCCGGGACCGTGAGGCAGGTCGAGAAGTACGTTCCCATCCGCAGGGCGCGGATCGGGTCGGACTCGGTCACGTAGCGAAGCGTCCGTCCGTCGACGTTGACCTCGATGGAGAATCCCGTCAGCCACCGGTCGACGTCCATGTGCTTGGCCGCAAGTGCCAACCACCGTCGATTCTCCGGCCATCGCGCCAGCGATCGGTCCTTGGAGACCGTGTCGACGAACCGACCGATGATGTCCGGATCGGTTTGCTCGTGGGCTCGCAGTCCGGCTACCTGGATGAGTGCGCTGATCGAGAGGCCCTGGGTGGTCGTCACGGCGACGGACTCGAGGATCCGGCGCAGTGCCTCGGTGCGGAGCTCGGCCGTGCGTTCGGGCAGGGTTCGAGCGGCACGTCGTGCCTCGGCTGCACGGCGTTCGGCGTTCGCGGCATCGTTCCGAAGCCGTTGCACCTGTCGTTCCAGGATGCCGCGACGCTCGGCGGGGAGTTCGGGATCCTCCAGTAGTGCCCGCATCGCGTCGATCTGTCGTGATTCGCGCGCCGGGTCGATGCTACGGCGCAGGTCCTCGGGGAGCTGTTCGCCCTCGCCGGCCAGACGTCGGTAGTGCAGGTAGGCGACGAGCTGGTCCGTCGAGATGTCCAGCATGCTGGCGACATCGGTCACGTCCATCACGGACTCGCGAAGGCGAGGAGCTGCCCACTCGGCGAGCTGCTCGCGCAGGCCCCTGCTACCCGGAGCCTGCGAGATCGCGAGGGCAGCGACCCGTTCTTCCATGCCGTTGACGTCCAAGCCGGCCAGGCCACCCAACGTCGCCCACTCCACCGTGGTGTTGCACAGCCCGGCGACGACACGTGTTCGGAGGAACCGGCCCTCCTCGGTGTTGGCTCGCGGCCCGTCTGCGAGCATGCGCACGTACCGATCGAGCAGCCGGTGATCCCAGGCGATTCTAGGAACCGGCCACTGGGCCAACACCCTGACAGCGAGGGTGGCAGGAAGGTCGGTGATCCACCATGGAAACCAGTCTTCATCCATCACCGCAGGGACAGACGGCCCCACCTCCTCGCGCCAGCTGACGGACGCGTGGTCGCGCAGGATTTCGGCCGCGTCACCGACGAGGTACGGGTTGCGCGGTGCGGACAGCCCGGGGACGGTTGGGGCGGCGAGGTGCAGTTCCATGCAGGGCGGACGCCACGTCTGCGGATCCTCATCGGAGCCGCTGTCGAGGAGGGCGTGGAGCGCGGCCCGGATGTCGTTTAGGTCGCTGAGGCCTGCCGGGACCGTGCCGTAGAACCCTTCGCGGGTCGCGTACGACCGTGCAGCACGTGCGATGCTCCCAGCGTCGCCCGACCGGCCGATCAGTTCTGCGAGGA